>JBNMNW010000001.1:0-117098 GCA_051278165.1 Planctomycetota bacterium
AATTGGCTGCCACCAACTCGGCGAGCGCGCGCAGCAGGGCGTCGGCGTCGGGGCCCTTAGCCTCGAGCTCAAGTTCCACGCCGTGCTCGGCAGCGAGCATCATCATGCCCATGATCGACTTGCCATCGACCCGCTCCTCGTTGTCGGTGCGGCCGACCTGCAACTCGCTCGCATACGCGTTTGCCGTCTGCACAAACAGATGCGCCGGTCGCGCGTGCAAACCGTGACGATTTCCAAGGGTGACCCTCGCGGTGCGAGGTTCTTCGCTGCCAGTCGTGGATTCACTCATGATGGGTTCGGTCACGTCAACTCACTCACTCAAGACAGCCTACTCTTTGCCGCTCATTTCGAGCAGCAGGTCACGCATGGCTTCCTCACCGTCCGCATCGAGCAGGAAGCGGCGGAAGTCCGAGTTGCGCGCCAAACTGGCAATCCAGCGCAGACACTGCAAGTGTGCCTCCGGCTCGTTCGTCGGCGACACAAGCATGAAGAACACATGCACCGGTCGACCGTCGATCGCCTGCCACTCAAGGCCCGACCGACAGCGCGCCATGACGAGCGAAACGCCTTTGACGTCCTCACCCTTCACATGTGGCACGGCGACTCCATTGCCGAGGCCGGTAGAGCCGATCGCTTCACGATCAGACAAGCGCTTGCCTAGCGCCATGTGTGCAGATTCAGGGAATGCGCCGGCTTTTCCAGCTGCGGCGAGCAGTTCTTTTAATGCAGCATCCTTAGTGGTGACTGCGAGCTCGCTGATCATTGCGCTGGTTTGGACCAGATTGCGAATCATTGGCGAGGAGTGTGCGAAAAGCACTGCCCCGGCGCAACGGTCGTTGTGCCCGAATAACACGGGTCTTTGCAGGTTCCCGCGGGCCTCGGGACGCAAAAACTCGATCACATGAGGCAATCGCCCGAATCCAGACGATCAGACTCCCTATGCCAAGGGTCGGTCAGCACCATGGATGTGCTCCTCAGTGCCACCACCGGCAGGAAGGTGATCAACCCGCGACATATGACGGAACGACCTACATGTCTGCGTAATCTAGTCTGCCGCGTAATCGTTTGACCGCGTAATCATAGCGCCGGAGATTCGAACGACCGTGGGCACATTACATTGCCGACGGCCGTTGCATGGTTCGACTAAGCGGCCCCGTAAGTCTGAGCGCCGGAGACTTGGCCCCGAAAATCCGGAGGCCTTACTCGACGCCCCTTCCGGGACGACCCTTCTTGGGCTACTCGTCGAGAGTCTTGCGCACCGCGTCTTCGAACGTCTCTTCGTCCGGAGCAGCTGGTGGCTCGTGCGCCTCGGCAATGCGAGCTCGTTCTTCCTTGGCGCCGGGAAACTTGTGATGCGTCAGCTTGTCATGCAGCTTACGCAACTGAGCTTCCATCTTGTCGACGAGCATGTCGATCGTACCAGAGAAGGACTCGCCGCGATCTTTTGCGATGTGCGGCGCCCCCTTTCTCATGTGAACGATCAACTCGATCTCGGGATTCTCGTGCGCGTGATCCGCCACCACTTCAACTCGCGTGAGCAAGTCATGGAACCGAGCAAGACGCGCAAGCTTCTTGCTTGCATGCTCCTGCATGCGTTCGGTGATGTGATCGTGACGGCCTTTGAATTCGATTCTGACTTCTGAGTCTGCAGTCATTCAGTTACCTCGTGTTAGCCAACTCTATCGACGTTCTGCGGATCGATCCGCGCCTATAAGAACAACTTAGTCCGAAGACGAGCCACTCACGAACTGGAACGCTCGGGGAATCCCCAGAACTTTACCTCCGGCTCAAGTTCGACGCCGAATCGCTCACGAACTCGATTACGCACTTGATCCATCAGCGCGACGAAATCCGCCGCGGTGCCCGTGTTGTCGTTGACGAAGTAATTGGCGTGCTTGTCGGAGACCTGCACCCCATTGACGCTCATCGTTTTGCAGCCTGACGCTTCCACCAGCCTACCGGCAGCGTCTCCTTCTGGGTTCTGCCAGACACAACCAACGCTGCGCTGAGCGACCGGCTGAGTCTTGTTACGCGCCTGCAACGATGACGAGAAGCGTTCGAAGATTGCTTCGGGGCTGTCTGGCTCGAGTTCAAACGTTGCCTGAACGACGATCGCACCTTCGAGGCAACCATCACGATAACGCGGCGACAAGTCTTCGCGGGCACGGATGCCAAGGCGGCCATCCCGCTCCACGACCGTCAACGAAACCAAATGCTCAAACGTCTCGCCAGCGCGCGTGCCAGCATTCATGGCAACGGCGCCGCCGACTTCTGCTGGAATGCCGGTCAGCTTTTCTAAACCTGCGAGTCCAGCGTCCTTGGTCACGCGCAACAAACTCGGCAAGGTCACACCAGCCCCAACGGTCACGCGGTTGTCTTCGCGACTGATGCGATTGAGGTTGCTGAGGTGCATCACAACGCCACCCACACCAGTGTCAGCGCAAAGGATATTGCTGCCGCCACCAAGCATGTGTAGCGGCAAGTTGTGTTCACGACACGTGCGCACGAGCAGCGCGACATCTTGCTCGCCAAACGGTTCGACGAAGCAATCCGCGGCACCACCGATGCGCAAGTGCATCATCGGCGCCAACGGCACCGCCAATCGAACCGCACCACCCAGAGTGGCGAATAGAGATTGGTAGTCCGGAAGAGAACCGTCCGGTGATGGACCGTCGAAAACAGGTCCGGTGCTGGCGGAGGCGATCGGTGATCGTCGCGGCAACGCCGCGTCAGAGTCCGGCAACGATGTCCTCCACGGCGGTGTCGATATCGCCGGCACCAAGAACCATGACCACGTCGCCCGCGCGCCGATGCTCGGCTACGACCTTGGCTAGGCCGCCGACCGGCCCCGCATAATGGGCATCACAACCGTGCTCGCGCACGCCGTTGACCAAATCGCCGGCACTGACAGACGCCATGATCTCGTCAGTCTCGCGCGCACCGTAGATCTCCGCGACAAGCGTCGTGTCGGCCTGCGCCAACGCGAGCGCAAACGCATCCAGCAAGAACAAGGTGCGTTGGTATTGATGCGGTTGGAACACAACCAGCAGGCGCTTGCCGGGGAAGCGACGGCGCGACGCGGCGAGCACCGCCTCGATCTCGGCTGGGTGGTGCGCATAGTCGTTCACGAGCATGCCACCAGCTGGACCTTCATGTATTTCGTAGCGGCGACGCACGCCGCCGAAATTGGAAATGCCCTCGCAGGCGCCAGCCATATTAGCCCCTGCAATGTGTGCCAAACCCAGCGCAAACATGCCATTGAGCATATTGTGGCGGCCCACCATCGACATGTTGATGCGTGGCATTCGCTCACCAAGCAACACCGGGTCGAACGAGAAGCAACCGAGCTTCTCGACCACATCGACGGCGCGGATATCAGCCCATAAGCCGGAGCCGACGGTCAGGATTTCTACGTCACTGCGCAGACTCGACAACACCGCCTTAGGCACCGTCTCTTCGACCAGCGCGGTACCACCGGGACGAACCCGCGCGAGGTAGCCGGCGAACGCTTCGATCAACTCGTCGGTCGATGGGTAGCAATCGAAATGGTCGTGATCAAGGTTGAGGATGGCTGCACCAAACGGGCGCAGGTTGTGGAAGCTGCGGTTGAACTCACACGCCTCGACAACAAATCCGGCGCCCTTGCCACCGTAGCCGTTGCCACCTAGCTCCGGGACCTCGCCGCCAATCAGGTGCGAAGGATCGCGGCCAGCGCCGCGCAACGCAGCAACCGTCAAGCCAGTCGTTGAAGTCTTCCCGTGCGTGCCGCCGATCGCCAGCGTGCGACGGCCTTCGCTGAGACGGCCGACGGCCTCGGCGTAGAGCAAGGACGTGAAGCCCTGACGAACACACTGCTGCACTTCGGCATCAGCGAGTGGCACCGCCGCACTGCGAATGACGTAGCCATCCGCCCCAACGATGCGAGCCGTCTGGCAGCCGTTCCAAACATCGTGGCCTTCTTCGACGAGGCCATCGACAACCGCGCCGCCAGCACTATCACTACCACTGACGATGCCACCGATGCCGGCGAGCAACCGTGCCAAGCCGCTCATGCCCGAACCGCCGACGCCTACGAAGTGGAAGCGACGCGAACCGAAGCTCGTGCCGGCGATCCCCTCGGGTGCGGCAGGTTCATCGTTCGGGGTCGTCACGGCTGGAATCACGGCTGGGATCACTGGCTGTATCACTGACTGTATCGCTGGTAAGGCCACTGCTGGTTGCTGCGAATGACCAGGAACGGAAACCTGGCCCGAGCCCGATCCGGGGGTCGGCCTGGGCGAAGTAGCGCTCAAGCAACCCCTCCACGACGAGCCGCGGCACCGCGCTCTCCGGATGCCTGGCGCGACGTATTGGGTTTGGGCCCAGCCTTCGGTTGCTCGCCTCCGAGCACGTGCTGCACATCTTGGAGGATCGCATCGGCGGCATCCAGACGGCGCAACTTGCGGCCGTTATCTGCCATCGCCCGTAGACGTGATGGCTCCGACAACAATCCCTCGACCAACTGCGTCAACGCAACTTGGTTGAGGCCCTGCTCCTCTTGAATGATCGCTGCGCCAACCGACTCAAGAACGCGTGCGTTGTGCCATTGCTGGCGATCCTTGTGATGCGGATACGGAATGATGATTGCTGCGCGTCCGACCGCCATCAGTTCGGCAATCGTGGTGCCGCCACCGCGACAAATCACCAAGTCCGCCGCAGCAAACAAGCGATCCATGTCCGCCGCGACGGCGCGCACATGGGCCACGTTGTCACGCGCCACATCGGCGTAACGGTGACGCACCGACGCGTCGTTGCCAAGCCCGGACAAGTGCATGACCTGCATCTTGCTCTGCACTCGCTGCAGCGCCGCCGGCACCACTTCGTTGAGCACGCGAGCTCCTTGGCTGCCGCCGGTGATCAGAACCACTGGCTCATCTGCTTGCAGTCCCAGCGAACGCCTCGCGTCTCCCTTGTCGACGCGGCCAAAGCCACTGCGCAGTGGTGTGCCGGTGAACTTGCCGCGCGCATGCCGTTCGCCCGCGCCAGGCAAGCCAACATACATGCGCTTGGCAAGGGGCAGCAACCAACGGTTGGCGCGACCCGTGACGGCGTTCTGCTCCAACAAAAATAGCGGAATACGCAGGCTTCGCGCCGCGAGGGCAACTGGCACACTCGCCCTGCCACCGGTGCTGATGACGCCCCGAATCTGGTGCTCACGCAAGTGCCGACGGGCCGCCATCGTCGCGCGGATTAGCCAGACTGGCAAACTGCCAGGTGAACTACCGCTGCGCGGCACTTCGACCGAAGTGACGTCGGGAAGCTCGCGGCGAACGAGTTCTCGTTCGACATCGCGGCCTTCCGTCACGAGCAAAGGCTCATGGCCGGCCTCCTGCATCGAACGAGCGAGCACCAGCGCGGGCATTAGATGCCCACCGGTGCCGCCGCTGACCAGGCAAACACGTCCGGTCGCTTTGACCACTACTTGAGCGGAAGTTTGATCCTGCTACCGGGGATCATGTGAGTCGGGTTGACGTTCGGGTTGAGAGCCTGGAGTTCACGAGCTCGACTTCGCGCCTTGAACTCGATCCAGGCAATATGCTCAAAGGTGTCGCCTGGGCTGATCGTGTAGGTGCGGAAGTCTGCCGAAGTCGCGACCGTATCAGCCTTGCTCTTGCCACTCGCCGGAAGAATCAGCACCTGGCCGATCTTCAGAGTATCGCCAAGCCCACGGTTCAGCTTGCGGATGTCGCTGACATAGCGAATGCTACCCAGCTGCTTCTGCGCGATGCGGCCGAGAATGTCGCCCTTTTTGACCGTGTAGTTGCGCGTCGTAGCGACCGGCTCAGGCTTCACCACCGGTGGTTTGCCAACCGGTGGCTTGCCAACAGGTGGCTTGCCAACAGGTGGCTTGCCAACAAGCGGCTTCTCGTCCACCGGCTTCTGCTCGACCTGCAGCTTCGGCTTCGAGCTCGCACGCGACGACTTCACCGGCTGCAGCAGCGACTGCACTATCCCGAAACTGCCTGGCTCTGACCGCGAGCTGTTGCTGTCTGGGATAAAGTTGCCGAGCGTTAGTTGCGAGTTAGCAGGACCAACCGGCCTACCGCTAGCACCAAGGCGCATCGACACGACTTCGCTCTTCTGCTGGAGAGATGGCGAATCAGGGTTACCCCAAATCGTCACACCCAGAATGAGGAAGATGACCAAGCACAGGACATAGAGTCCGTATTTTTCAAGTTGACCCATCACACCCTCCGGTCCTTTCGGATCCGCATCAAGTAACTAGTTCGTCGGCGGTACGGAACGACTCGGCGCGATCTGCGCGCACTGCGTTACCGATCAAACCCACCGCCGCTAAACAAAACACAAGACTCGTTCCGCCCGTCGAGACGAACGGCAAGTCAATACCTTTAGCTGGAGCCCACCCGCTGACCACGAGTAGGTTCACAGCCGCCTGCATGCAGACCATGAGAGCATAGCCGCACACGACGTAGCGCAGGAATGGATCCCGAACCTGTCGAACCAAGCGGTAACAGACATACCCGAAGATCGTGTACGAGCCGAGCACGAACAACGATCCTAGGTAACCGAACTCCTCCGCGATGATCGCGAACACGAAGTCGTTGTGCGCTTCCGGCACGTAGTTCATCTTCATCCAGCCCTGTCCGAGGCCGCGACCAAACGCGCCACCGGAACCGACCGCGATCAAGCCAAGGCCGACCTGCGAGTCTGGAGTGGTCTGGAACAGATCTACGATGCGGCGGCGCACGTAGTCGTGCTGCGTCGCGAGCAAGACCATCAACGCCAGCCCCGATACCGCGAACGGCGCGAAGTGCATGAATCGCACGCCAGCCACCAACGATAGGCAGCTAGCCAGCATCACGGCGAGCAACGCATTGCCATTATCGGGCTGGGTCGCCAACGCTAGCGCCAGCAACATCGCGCACCCCATCGCTGGCAGGAAGCCACGCTTGAAGCTCGACAACCCGGTTCCGGCGCGCGCCAACAACCAGGAAACCGCCAATACCAAGAAGAAGCGCGCGGGCTCTACGGGCTGGAATTGCTGGCTACCGACGTGAATCCACCGAGCCGCACCGTGCGAGGAGCCGCTGAGAACATGCGGCAACAAACACGCAACAACGGCACAGAAGAAGAGCGGGATCGCGGCACGGCGGATCAGGCGCATGGGCGTCAACGCCGCAAACATGAACGCAACCAGGCCCATCAGCAGCTTCAGACCCTGCGACTTCATGACGACCATGGGGCCAGCTTCGAGCTGTGAGCCGCGCACCGACACGGCCATCACCATGCCCAGGCAACAGAGCGCCATCACCACCAGCATCAGCCAGTCGAGTTCACGCACATGTTCGGAAGACTTGGCTTTTGCAGCCGCTCGTCGTGGGATCGCCGTCATGTTTTGACTACCTCACCTTGAAGAGCAGAAGACTGCACATCGCGAGCAGCGCCGAGATAATCCACGTGCGGGTCACGACTCGGGTCTCTGGCATGCCGCCGAATTGGAAGTGGTGGTGCAACGGTGCACAGCGGAATATTCGCTTGCCGCGCAGCTTGAACGAGCCAACTTGCAGGATCACCGACAACGCCTCGGCAACGAAGACGCCGCCAACGACAAACAGCACGAGTTCGGTGCGACTGATCAGAGCGGCGTAAGCGAGCGCTCCGCCCAAGCCGAGACTGCCAACATCGCCCATGAAGACCAGCGCTGGCGCCGCGTTGAACCACAAGAAGCCCAGCGTGCCGCCGAGCAAAGCCGCCATCAGCACAGCCATCTCGCCAGCGCCCGCGACGTGCGGCACCAGCAGGTATTCGGACCAGTCGACCCGACCAACCGCGTAGGTAATCGCCGCGTAGGCAATCGCCGAGGTCGCCACGCAACCGGCCGCAAGCCCATCGAGGCCATCGGTCAAGTTGACGGCGTTGGCCGCGCCCGTCAGCACCAGCACGCAAAGGAACAGGAAGGGCACGCCCCACCAGACACTCAGGTTGACGCCGAAGTCTTTGACGAACGGGATGTAGAGGTGTGGGCCACCCTGATCGGACTGCAGTGCAGCCGGGCCAAGTAGCCACAAGCCAACCAACAGCGCCATGATCGTCAGCGCACCCTGCTTCTCACGCTTGGAGATGCCGCGTTTCTTCTCGCCCGACTTGCCTTGCTTGAGCTTGACCCAGTCATCCCATAGGCCGACTGCGGCAAAGCCAGCAATCAGCACAATCGCCGGTAACGAGTAGCGATTGACGCCATCGAAGCGCAACCACAGCGCCGCCGACAAAAGGATCGAGCCAATCACGAACAGCCCGCCCATCGTAGGCGTGCCAGCCTTGGCCTTGTGCAGTTCTTCGAGCTTCTGTGAGCCCGTGCCATCGAGGCGCTCAGCGACGCCTTGGCGTGACAACCAGCGAATGACCATCGGGCCAATCACGATGCACAACAAGAACGCGGTCACGGCAGCACCCCCAGCGCGGACGGAGATGTAGCCGAGCAGCCGGCAAACATCATCCGAGAACAGGTAGGGCGCCAGCCAGTGAAGCATTAGCTGCCGGCCTCCGCCGTGTAATCAACATCTCCAGCAGCAAGGTCCACCAACAAACGATCGACAAGACGATCGAGCGCGACGCGCCGCGACGCCTTGCAGAGCAAGCGATCGCCCGAACGCAGCAAGCCACGCAACAAATTGTGCGCCGCATTGATGTCGTCGACGCATTCAACCGAAGACTTGCGCATACCAGCAGCAAGCGCACCTTCGGCAATCGGCCGAGCATCCGCGCCAACACAGATCAGATAATCCTGGCCGCTAACGAACACCTGCTCGCCCAAACGGCGATGCAGCATGACACTGTCTGTGCCGAGTTCGAGCATCGCGCCAAAGGTCGCAATCGAACGGCCGCGCTGGCCAGCCTCATCGAGGCCCCCCGAACGCAAACCCGCCATAGCCTGCAACGCAGAGCGCGCCGACTCGGGGTTCATGTTGTAGGTATCGTCAAAGATCGTCACGCCACCGGCAGTCTTCGGCTCGAGCCGGCGCGCCGCGGACGGAACGCAAGCCAACTGCCGCAGAATCATTTCTTCGGGAACGCCGAGACGATGCGCAGCCGCAATCACGGCCAACGCGTTGTAGACATTGTGGGTGCCGAGCCGCGGCAGCGTCACTGGCCGCAGCCCCTGCAGCAAGAACGTCGTGCCGAGCGTATGAAACTGCACGTCGGTGGCAAACCAGTCGGTCTCCCGGTTGACGCTGATGAACTCGACATCGGCCGAGGTCAACGCCGCCATGGCGCGACACGCGGCGTCATCTCCGTTCAAAATGCAAAGCCCGCCCTTCGGCAGCCCCTGCACCAACGCAGCCTTCTCGCGAGCGACGCCATCGACAGACCCGAGGCCTTCAAGGTGTGCCGGTGCGACGCAGGTCACGATGCCAATATCGGGGCGCGCAACGGCAGTCAGTTGCGCGATCTCGCCAGGAGCATTGGTGCCGATCTCGACGACCGCCGCACAGGTCTCCGCTTGCACCTGAAACAACGTCAACGGCACGCCAATCTGGTTGTTGTAGCTACCGGGTGAACGCACCGTCGGCATCGCCGCCGACAACACCGCACCGAGCCATTCCTTGGTCGACGTTTTGCCGCACGAACCCGTAATGCCGATGACCTTCGCACGATGACGGCGACGGTGTTCTGCCGCGAGGTCCATCAACGCCTGGCCAGTCTCTTCGACCTGCACAATGAACGGCTCCCGTCGGCCAGACACACGCCCGGCGCGCATCACCGCCTGCAGAAACGGATCGAGGTCGAACTCGCGATCGACGATCAGACCAACGGCGCCTTGCGCCAACGCTTGATCCAGGTAGCGATGGCCATCGTGGTTGTCGCCACGCAACGCCACGAACACCTGGCCGGTGCAGTCCAGGCGGGTATCGGTGCTGACACCGTTGCCGGTAGCGCCACCCTGCACGACTTCACCACGGACCGCTTTCGCGACCGAACGAGCAGTGAACCAGCCGCGTGCGGGCCGCGTGCTAGCGGCGACTCGTGCCAACACACCGCCAGCATCACTTGACGCGCCAACCCCACTTGAAGCGCCAACCCCACTTGAAGCGGCAGTGTCCTGACGCATAGCGCTCTTCATCGGTGCAACCATCCGGCCTCCCTTGCCGCCAACGCACGTCCTGCTTCGAGACGGTCGTCGAACGGGATTACGCTGTCCTTGAATACCTGGTAGGTCTCGTGGCCCTTGCCCGCGATCAACACGGTATCGCCGGGCTTGGCTTGCTGGCATGCGAGGCGAATCGCTTCGGCGCGATCAATGACCTCATAGAGATCAAACGAACGCTCGACACCTTCGCTGGCGTGCGGATCGACACCACGATCATCCGCATCCAACCCAGCAACCATGTCGCGAATGATCTGAGCCGGGTCTTCGCTGCGCGGGTTGTCGCTGGTCAGGTAGGCGAAGCGGGCGTGACGCGCAACGGCCCGCGCCATCGGCGCACGCTTGCTGCGATCACGGTCGCCGCCACAACCAAACACGACGTGCAGGTCACCTTCGCAGACATCCGCCAGCGTCTCGCAGACCTTATCCAACGCATCTGGCGTGTGGGCGTAGTCAACGAACGTGCGCACGCGCCCACCGCGCATCATGCCGCCAGGTGGCTCGACCAACTCCAAACGACCGGGAACCGCGCGCGCGTCTTCGAGCGCCGAGGCAACCGTCAACTCGCTTGCGCCGAGTGCCAGTGCAGTCGCAGCGGCAGCCAATGCGTTTTCAACGTTGTGCGAACCGACGATCGGCAAGAACAACTCGGCCGCGCCATTCGGCATGACGATGCGCAAACGCGTGCCGTCGGGACCGGGTTGAATGTCTTCGGCGCGGATGTCGGCTTCGGGCGACATGCCGTACCACATGATGTTGACGCCGGTCTCAAGCTCTTCGGCCATCCGGATCGACGCTGGGTCATCGCGATTGAGTACGGCAGTCGAACCTGGACGGAGCGCCCGGAACAGGCGCGCCTTGGCCTGTAGGTACGACTCCATATCGCCGTGGTAGTCGAGGTGGTCCTGCGACAAGTTCGTGAACACACCGACGGCGAAGTGCACGCCGCGCACACGATCCTGGTCGAGGCTGTGGCTAGACACCTCCATCACGCAGGCGCTGGCGAAGCGGTCCGCCATCTCACGCAAGTAGCCGTGGATGCGCACCGGATCGGGCGTCGTGTTGGAAGCAGGAATGCGACGACCACCAAACTCGTAGGCGATGGTTCCGATCAAGCCAACCTGGCGACGATCGGCTTGCAAGCACGCGCGGATCAAGTGACCGGTCGTGGTCTTGCCGTTGGTGCCAGTCACGCCGATCACCGAGATCGCCTTCGACGGATCGCGGTAGTAAAAACGCGCCGCATCCGCGAGCGCCTCGCGCACGTTGTCGACCACCAACACTGGCACGGACAACGACAACGGTTCCTCGGCAACTACCGCAACGGCGCCGCGCGCGATTGCGTGTTGTGCGAACACCGTGCCGTCATTCTTGGTGCCACGGATGGCGAAGAACAGATTGCCTGGACGGACTTCAGCAGAGTGGAACGCCAATCCGTCCACTGCCAAGTCACGCCAATGCATCACTTCACGCGGCTGCAAGCAGTCGCGGAGTTCGCGCAAACGCACGAACCCCTGACCGGACGGAAGTCCGGATGGGAAAGCCAAATCAGTCATGAACCGCCTAACGAGTATCCCTGGAAACGTCGGTCCCAACCGGCGTGTTCCAGCCTGAAGAACCAGGTGATCGAAGATCCACTCCCGAGGGAGCGCGCCGGGTCTGACCACCCGACTGAAATTGCGATTCCTGGTGCATGGACTGACGCTCCAAGTGCTTTTGGCACTGGAGCAACAGCTTTACTGCTGGGGGCGCAGCATACATGCCACCAAAGAAATGCGCACGAGCATCATTCTGAAGAACACAGACGGCTAGCCAACGCGGGTTGTCTGCTGGCAAGAAACCAACAAAGCTCGCGTTGTGCATGCTCATCTTCTTGCCGTTGGGCAAGCCCACCGAGCTCACCGCCGTACCGGTCTTGCCACCCACCAGACCGTGGATGTCGACGCCCTCCTCCTTCAGAATCAGTTGATGCACGAGGCGACCAGTGGCATGTGGATCGTTGCTAACAACATCCACCATAGCCTGGCGCACAGCGTCAATGACCTCGGGGCGGAAGTGCGGGCCGGTAGCCTGCTTGGCTGGCACGTCGTGCCAGTTGCCGTTGATTTCGAGCGCCTTGACCAAGCGCAGTTCTGCGGAAAGACCGCGGAACATGCGCAAGTAGGCGCGGGCGACCTGCATCGCGGTCGTGGTCATCTCGTAGCCGAAACTAAATGAGATCGCGCTGTTGGCGCGAAACGACCTAAGCCTGATTTCTGGCGCAAATGAACGCGGATGGTTGCCACCGCGCGACTCGCCAGGAAGGTTCAGGCCGAGCGATTGGCCGAAGCCATAGCCCAACATGTAGTCCTGCCATTGCGGGCGCGACAACTGCAAGCCAATGAACGCGGCGCCGACGTTGGAGCTGTTGACCAGGATGCCGTGCGGCGTCAGCAGGTCACAGTCATGGTCATCGCGAACCGGGTTGCGCCGACCCAAGCCACGAATCAGTTCGCGGTAGGTATCGTGACGCGGGTTGCAGTCGTAAACGTGTGACCAGTCGAGAGCGCCAACCTCCAATGCATAGCTGAGCATCAGCGGCTTGACGATCGAACCGGGCTCAAACAGGCTTTGGTAGGGAGCGAACGGACGCGCCTGCTCGGGCGCAGTGCCGCGATGCCACGAAGCCGCCGCCAGCACGTCACCAGTGGCGATTTCGACGAGGGTCAAGGCGCCCCACTTAGCCTTCTTCTTTGAATCGTGCTGCAGCCCTTCGTCACACTTCTCCGTCAACAGGCGCACCGCAGCGCGCTGCAATTCGAGATCCAACGTCGAGTGCATCACCGCACCCTTGGGCGCGTTCTCAACTGGCGCAACGAAGTAGTTGCGACGGCGCCCATCCTTGAGGAAACGTCGCTTGCCGCCAAGCTGCGGCACGAGCGCTGAAAACGACTCCAGCCCAACCACTCCGACGGTCTCAAATTGCACGCCGCCACTTGGCTGCTCGGTCTCGAACGAGTTGAGGTGACCAACGATGCCGTGCGTCAATTCGCGATCGGGATACACTCGGCGAAAGCCATGCATGAAGTGCATGGCCAGCGTCGGGTATGCCTTACTCATATGCAGGGCGCGCAAGGCATCGATCACCGCCAGATGATCGACACCGACGGCGACCAAGAAGTCGGCAGTGCGCCCGTGCTTTTTCGGCCAGGCACCCGTTTCCGGCAGCTTGCTGATCTGCCAGGCGCGATTCGCCGCCTCCGTCAGATGCTCCTTATGCTTCACGAAGAGCTGGTCGCGCCGCTCCATATCCAAATCGGCGACCAACGCAAACGCGAGGCGTTCGACCAGCTTCGCGACCCACGGACGGAACAGCGTCAGGTCGTTGCGCACCTTCCTAGGCGCGCTAATGCGCGTGCGCACCTCGTAGGTGGCGCGATCGGCGGCGAGTGTTGCACCATTGCGATCGACGATCGTGCCTCGCGGTGCCGGGATCGTCTCGGTCTTCCAACCTTGGCGATCTGCAGTTGCCGCACTCAGCGGCACCGGCGTGCCATCGCGACGATCAATCGTACCTGCCTGCGCCACCTGCACCCAACCGAGCCAACCGGCGAGGAAGATCGGCACTGCGCCCAGCGCCCCGAAGGCAACGCGGATTCGCAGTAGCTCGCCGGCCTTCATTGCAACCGCCCCTGACGACGCTGACCTTCCTTCTGCAGCCACTCATTGTGCATCTCCGCCAAGCGCTCTGGGGAGACTGACTTCAGACGTAGGAACCACAAGCGATCGTACTCCTTTTGACGATCGTTGATCGCCCGATACTGCGTCTCGACGTTGCGGCGCACGACGACGTTCGTGGCCCGAATCGCAGCTGTACCGACGGCGAGACCAACAGCCAACGCGAACAACAGACCTGCTATGAGCCACTTCATGCTGCATCCTCTGGCTTGACCGCACAACGAAGCTTGGCACTGCGCGAACGCGGGTTCTGCTTAGCTTCTGCCGGAGTCGCGATAATCGGTTTCTTGGTAACGACGGACATGTTCGCGCGCATCCAGTGCTTGACGAGCCGGTCCTCGATTGAGTGGAACGAGATCACGGCCAAACGGCCGCCGGGGGCAAGGCTGTCGAGCGCTGCTTGCATGCCGCGCTCGAGCTCACCCATCTCGTCATTGACCGCCATGCGCACCGCTTGGAATGTGCGCGTTGCAGCGTGAATGCGGCCGTGCCTCTTGTTTCCAGGCAGGGCGGAGACTACTAGCTCTGAGAGCTGACTGGTGCGAACGACCGGCGTACGACGGCGCTCTTCGACAATGCGTCGAGCAATGCGACGACTAAACCGCTCTTCCCCTAATTGGTAGAGCGTGTTCGCCAAGTCGACTTCAGACACCTTCGCCAACCACTGAGCTGCTGTCAGTGGCGCATCGGCATCCATTCGCATGTCTAGCGGCCCGTCGGCCATGAAGGAAAACCCACGTTCGGGATGGTCCAACTGTAGGGAGCTCACCCCCAGATCGAGGAGCACGCGATCGCATTGGGGCTGACCGGCACCCAACAGGACCTCGCACATACTGGCGTGAGCAGAATGATGAAGGGAGAAACTGGCCCCGGCGCGGGCGTCCTTGGCGTCTGCCAAAGCTTCCTGCGCCGCAACCAGGATCTCCTGATCACGGTCGATCCCAACCACAAGACCGTCAGGGCCGATGGCCTGCGATATCTCTACCGCATGACCACCAGCTCCAACCGTTCCATCGACGACCACGAGTCCAGAGCGGAGTTCGAGGATCGACAACACTGACTGCAGCAACACCGGCAAGTGCAACGGGGGCCTATTCCCACTGCGTTCACCGTCGTCGCCACTAGCGTGAGCGTCCGCATTCATTGCGCTACATCCCTTGGACCACCCGACAGCAGTCGCAAAAAACGAGCTCCCTGACCATGGGAGCACAGACACGTCACGCCAGCCCCGCTGCGACGCCTATCGCAGCGTGACCACCAAGACCAGGCGACGATCTTCGTCACTACGGATCCGAGGTAATCGATGGAGTGGCAGAACCAACCAAACTAGAAAAGAGCTGCTCTTCTTCAGGACTCGCTTCGGCCAGCGCCACATCCAGGACCGACGGTGACCAGAGTTCCACAACTCGGCCGGTGCCTACCAGAGTGACGGGCTGACTTGCTGCGAGCCCCGCATACTTGAGCAATGGCTCGGGCACACGAATGCGCCGGTTGCCATCAGGCACAACTTCAACGGAATGACCAAGAAAGCGTCTACACAGTGCTCGGTGAGCCCGGCTGCCAGGCACAGCTCGACCGATCCTGTCTACAAGTTCTTGGAACCCCTCGGAGTCATGCAGGAGCAGGCAGCGGTCAAGCCCAGCGGTGATGTGGAACTTCCAGAGGCTCTTCGGCAACTCGTCGAGGATGCGCGCCGGCAGGGTGATCCTGCCTTTGTCATCCACGCCGTGTTCCGAACTGCCAAAGTAAGTGACCATCGTGCTGAAATTGGGTCGCGCCCTGCGCCCTTGTCACATGGGACTCTAGCAACGTCGAAACCACAGTCAACCACAGCCCACCACTGCTAGACCACCATCAACCACCACTAGCCCCCGATACCCCTCCCCCTCCACACTCCCTAGTGGCAAGGCGTAGACGAGAACACCAGTCCCGGTCCCGACAAGAGATCCGGCAGGCAGAAAAAAACTGTGGGCATTGCTGGCTGGTGGACGTGGCGGTGGCGTGGCCCGGGTGGCATGGTTCGACTAGCGACTCGCCACCGGCACCAAGGGTCGCACTGGCTGCTCTGGCGGCCACTCAACGGGAACCAACTCATGCGCACCTCCTCGATCCTGTCGCTCCTGCTCCTAACCTCTTTGTGCGCCTGCTCTGGTGGCGAACTGGTCGGAGTGCACCTCACCCTGGCAGCCGACGGCTCGGGCACGATGACGACCCGCGCCCTGATGCCGATCGCCAAGGCCACCGACGCCGAGAACCGCGCCAAGGGCGTCAACTGGACGATCCGGGCCGGCTTGGTTTCCAGCCAAGGCACCTTCTCCGAAGTCGGGACGGTGACGCTCGGCGATGGCGAAGTGACGTTCTCACCACAACTTGACGGCGATCGGCCAGGCCTGCGCGTCAACATTCAGCGCGGCCCAGGTGCCAAGTGGATCGAGACGCTCGTTCCCAACAAGAAGATGCGCGAGGAGATGGCCAAGGCCTACGACCCCTCGGGCCGCACCAAGGAGATCGCCGACGTGCTGCGCTTCGAAGTCGTCGCCCCAGGCAACGTGATCACCTCCGGCGTGCTACCGACCGGCCGCGGCGTGCAGGCGGACCGCGACGGCCTGAAGGCAACGCTGCTGCTGCCGGCGCGCACCGCGCTCGAGAATGGCGATGCCTTCGTCTGGGACATCAGCTGGCTGCGCAAGAACTAGTCGACTAGCAGCCAGGACGGCTTACGCGTCCGCGTCAGCCGCTTCGTCCTCAGATCCCTCGCCCAGCATCGCGAGCAGCTCATCCTTGATGGCGCCCAGCTCGCTGATGTCGATCGCCGGCGCAACCAGGCACACCGGCTCCATGTCCTTGACCTTCGGGTCGCGCAGCACCAAGTCGGCCTGCTGCTGCTCGCGAGTCTTCGCCTTGGCCATCTTCAGCACGCGCTTGCGCAGCAGCAACAGCGCGCAGAAGTAGCGCAGCGCGCGGGCGCGATCATCTTCGACGTTGGCGAGGCGATCGAACAGCATGCGCAGCGACTGCAGGTCGAGCACCGGATCCTTCTTGCCCGCGACCTTGCGCATGGCCCGCCAGAAGATCGGCGGCGTGGCCACGTCGCAGGTCTTCTCGTGATCCTGGAAGCACGCGTCACACAGTTCGCGACGCACGCAGGTCATCACCTCGGTTTCGGGGTTCTTCTTGGTCGCAATCGGGGCCCACTCAAGAACGGCAAAGTACGACCTGCTGGTCAGCAAAGGACAACCGGGCTTCTGACAGCTCTCACGGTCCCGTTGGATCTTCCACTCGTCAGCCATGTATTCCGTGCAGCTCTACTTCGAGCACTAACAACGTTGCGTCAGCATGCTGGGATGCACGCTGCCCTAAGCATGCAGGTAAGACGGCCTCAGCGCCCGTCTTCTCCAGGCGGCATTTCGTCGGCAAAACGTCGCCACGCCGCTGCTGCACGCGGTCCCCTGGTGCCGGCAATCGCCTGCAGGGCCTTCTGTGCGGCCAATTCGCCGGTCCAGTCCTTAGAAGTTTTACAGGACTCGAGGAAGTCGACGAGGGCCGTCGCTGCGATCCGGTCCTTGTATTGAGCGAGCGCTTCGCCGGCCTTGCGACGCACGAACGCGTCCTCGTCCCGGAGCATCTCAATCAGCAGGTCCCGTGCCGCCGGGCCACCCTTGGCGAGCCCCTTGGCGGCATCGCTACGGATGCGCCAGACCGGCGAACGCGCCAGTTCCTTCAACGCATCGAACGACGGACCGACCGCGCCGATCTCGCCGAGCGCGCGCGCCGCGACACGCTGCTGCTGTTGCTCTCCGGTGCTCGCCAGCTTGAGCAGGGCGGGCACCGCGGGGTCGCCAATACCGGTCAGTAATTCGATGCCGATGGAACGCAGAAACTCCTGCGGCGACAACGCGAGGTCGTTGATCACGACGTCAACCGCCGGCTCACCGATCTCGATAATCTGCGCGATCGCACGGCTGTCGGCACGTTGCCCCGGCAGATTCCACTCGACGGGTGTGTTGCGTTGCCTCGTGGCCTCCCGGACGCGATCGATGCGCACCTTTTCTTCACCAAGCATTTCCGCTTGGCCCATGCGAACGTTGACGATCCTCGACTCCAAATCGCGAATGAACCACTTGGTCGCAACCGGGTCCTTGAGCAGCTCATCGCGCAGTGCGGGATAGTCCTCGTAGCTCAACACGAACGCCTTGACGACTCGCTTGACGGCGTATCTCTGGTCGTCGTCGAGTTGACCGGGTGAGTAGCTGTTAGCCGGCGTCCCGCAGGCAGAGACGGTGATCAGCGCGAGGGTCGCGAATCGACGGCAATGACTTCGCAGGGTTGTTGGCGCTTGGTGCGTGGCGGCGGGGAACGTCATCCCCTAACCTCTACCCGGATGACCGCCCCGCGGAAAGACCTGGCGCCTGATGTGGCGATTCGCCCGGTGCGCTCGTCGCGCCAATTCCTCGATTTGCAGCGAGGGTTCTACCGCGGCGATCCGCTTTACGTACCGCCGATCACCAGCGCCGAGGCGTGGCAGCTGCAACCGAGCAAGAACCCGTTCTTTGCGCACGCGCAGTTCGAAGCGTTCGCCGCGTATCGCGGCACCGAGTGTGTTGGCCGCATCAGCGCCAGCCGCGACCAGTTGCACGACGACTTCCACGGCGACCAGATTGGCTTCTTCGGACACTTCGAAGCCACGGACGAAGCCACCGCACACGCCCTGCTTGGCCACGCGGCCACGTGGTGCCGGGTGCGTTCGGCAACGGCGTTACGTGGTCCGGTCGACATGTCGACCAACTACCGCTGCGGGCTGTTGATCGATGGCCGAACCGGGCCGCCGGTCATGATGATGCCCTACAATCCACCGCACTACGCCGACTGGATTGAGAGCTTCGGACTGCACAAGTGTAAAGACCTGCTCGCGCTGCACGGTACCAGCGAGTCGCTCGATCGGCCGCGCATGGACAAGCTGACCCAGCGCATCGAAAAGCGCTCCGGCATCAGCCTGCGCCGCGTCGACCTGCGCAAGTTCGCCGACGAGTGCGTCATCCTGTGGGATCTCTACCAACGCATCTGGGAACGCAACTGGGGCTTCGTGCCGATGACCGAAGGCGAGTTCCTGGCGCAGGCGAAGGACCTGAAGTTGGTCTGCCATCCTGCTCTCATGCACATCGCCGAAAAAGACGGTGAGCCAATCGGGTTCGTGCTCGCTCTGCCGGACACCAACGTGGGCGCCAAGGCCTGCAACGGCAGACTGCTGCCGTTCGGCTGGTGGCGGTTCTTGCGCGCGATGAAGAAGAAGCATCTGATCCGGGTGCTGACACTCGGCGCCGTTCCGGAATATCGCAAGACCGGCCTCGACATGCTGCTGATGCATCGGGTCATGAGTGATGGCATCGACGCTGGCTTCAACGCCGTCGAAGCAAGCTGGATCCTCGAAGACAACCACGACATGCTTGGCCCCTTGCAAACCCTCGGGTGCACGCCCTACCGGCGGTATCGCATCTACGAACGACCCCTCGCCGAACTCGACGGCGGACCTGCGAAGTAATGGACATCAATCTGAAAGGTGGCGGCATCCCGTCGATCCCACAAAACCTGCCGATGCTGCTGTTGATCATCGGCGTGCTATTGATCGGCTTCGGTCTGCTGCTGCTAGGGAACGAGTGGCTACTGCGCTACCTCGTCGCCGGTGTCTTCATCCTGCTTGGCGGGTTGGTGCTGCTGATCGGCGCCCGCGCCAAGCGCATGCTCGGGTAGTGAGGGCGCCCAGGTAGGTGATCTGGGATATCCGGTGCTGGGACATCCGGTGCCTGAATATCCTGGCCCACTCAGCGTCAGCCATGCTCGGTCAGGCCCTGCCCGCGATTCTCTGCCGACTACTTGATGACCGCGACAGCATCCGCAGCGACATAGCCGCTGCGTCCCGACGCGTCGACGAGCACGAACTCGCCACCGCTACTGCCGAGCACTTCGAGCAGAGCACCGGGCCGCACTGTCGCGACCGCAGCCATGCCGGCGCGCGGTTCTGCGGTCACCGACAGCTCCTGCAACGCGACGGCTTGCAGCGTGCGGCTCGGCGCCAACCACAAGACATCGATCGACAAGACCGCTCCGGGCACGAGACAGATCGCCCCCACCCAGCGCCAGCCGATGCGACGCCAGCCGAACACCAGGAAACCGGCGGCCAACAACATGCACACTAAGCACGCGTAAGTGCGTTCGCTGAGCGTGTAGCGATCGAGTAGGCGTCGCACCTCGGTTGCGAAGCCACCATCCTGCGCGGGCAATTCCAAACGCGTGCGCACGACGCGAAGATTGGCAAGCAGCTGTTGATCGCGAGGAAGGGCAATGCGGGCGCTCTCAAAGGCCCACCGGGCGCGCGGCAGATCCCCCATGCGATACAAGCAGTTGCCGCGGGCGCGCAGGAAGAGACGGTTGCCGCCGCTCTCGTAGGCGCTCGCGAACGCTGCATCGGCCGCCACATAGTCGCCTTGGCGATACGCATCGACCGCCTCGGCTTGCTGGGCAGCAAGGTTGCCAGCTGACAGTGCCAAAGCAGGCAATAGCAAGAACGGCAACCAGCCACGCGCCCCGAAACGAGCCGATTCCAGGCGCTGAACAAGGCCGCGCGCGTCGTCCGTGGTCAAGTTCTGGCCGCCGCCGTAGCGCGCCGTCGTGCCACGCTCGATCGCCGCAGCGACGTCGTTGGCAACCGTTTCGTCGAGGCCACTATCGATCAATCGTGGTGCCAGCTCCGACGTGATCACGGCAGCTGCCGGCACGTCAAGGCGATCGCCGAGATAGGCCGCGATCGCGTCCATCGCGTCGTCGCCGCGAGCGAGCGCTGCCTCGAACTGCCGTTTGGCAGCTCGCACACGCTTACCGGTCGTATCCATCGAGGCGCGCTGCTTCGTGCGCAGCAACGACAAGACTGCGAGCATCAAGGCCCACGGTGCGACAACCACCAACCACCGCAGCCAAGAAGCTGGTGCATCGACCCGTCGCGCCGGCCCATCGAACGACGGCAGATCAAAGATGTCATCGATGCCGGGAGTGACCGCCGCAACCGCGGCTTCCGGCAGCGGCATGATCGACTCCGCATTGCTCAGTTCGGCAACGACAATGGCCAACGGCTCGGTGCGAACTGCAACGAACTTCGCCACGCCGGGCGTCGTATCGAAGTAGTTCCATTCGATCGACGGAATCTCGGTGACGGCCGTCGACAGCGGCGTCAGGTCGTAGGTCACGACGACGCGATCGCCGTCGCGCTGAGCCTCGGCGGCACCGCGCTTATGAAAGCCCTTGAGGTCATCAAGCTCCGGCATGCGCAAGAACTCGAAGTTGCCCGAGCCCGTTGCCATCAACGTCAGCTTGAACGAGTCGCCAAACTTGACGCGGTCCTTGTCGAGCGACGCCGTGATGTTGAAGCGACCAACCGCACCGAAGAATGGCGACGGGCGCCCCTCTTCCGGAATCGGCAGGACCTCGAACTCGATCGGCTTGCCGACGATGCCGTATTTATCGACCTGGCTACCACGCACCTGCCGCCTCGTATGCCGCAGCGCATGGAAGCGCAATTCGGGCGCCGGCAACACCACGCGACCAATCTTGGACGGCAAGAACGCGCGCTCAAACTGGAAGCGTTGCCAGACCTGCCCGTCACGCCGGAAGTTGCCGACGAACGTCGCCTGCGAGAGTTCCTCGTTGCAGATCACGGCACGTAGGTCGCCGCTCGGCGGCGCCAACTCGATCGCTTCGCCGGCAGGGAACTTCGCCAGCCAGTCCGCAACGACCGCGATCACCAGGTAGCGCTTGTTGCCGTAGATTTCCTGCGCGAGCCGCACCCCTTGCTGCACCGCAAACGTGACCTTGACGCGAATCGGCTCATGCACGTAAACGCGCTTGGGTTCGAGTTCGATCTCAAGCCACGACATCTCCTGGGAGACGAGGTCTTGACGCACCTCGAGCCGCATCACCGGAGTGCTCTGCATTCTGGTGCCGGTCCAAATCTGGAACGACGGAATCGTGAACGAGCCAGTGCGCTTCGGGCGCAATTCGAGGCCGAACGTCACGCTCGTGGTGGTCACCGTACGGCGGCCGTCGCGCACCATCTGCCGCGACGTCGAAGCCGGCGTTTGTCGGATCTCTAAGCCATCGACCGCTGGCAGTTTGGGGGACTGCGGGTTGGCGTCGACGCCCTTCACCGTGATGCGAACAACCGCGGTGTCGTTGAGCCGGATCG
Source organism: Planctomycetota bacterium (assembly GCA_051278165.1). GTDB lineage: Bacteria > Planctomycetota > UBA1135 > UBA1135 > UBA2386. Next base: position 22,098 of record JBNMNW010000001.1, read on the forward strand.
TGCCAGGCTCTGGCAGGCTAACGGTCAACTGCTCTTGTGCGGGCGCATGCACGACCAGCAAGATCGCAGCAACCAAAACGGCAAAGGCTCGAATCACCAGTCGCGCTCCACGGCACGTCGTCGCGAGATGCGGCGAGCTTTCGCCTTCTGCAATTGCTCGTCGAGCTTCTTGACGCGGGCCATCAAGCGCTGCGCCTGCTCCGGCGTCAGTTCAAGGCCTTCACCGCCTTCACCTGGCGCATCCGAACGCGGCTCACCCGGCTTCGGCTCAGGCGGCTTGGGTGGCTCGCCTGCTGGTGTTTGGTCCTGCTCTTTACCCGGCTCTGGATCCTCAGGCTTCTGGCCCTTGGTCGGGTCCGACTCCCCATCCTTGCCTTCCTCTGACGACGGCTTGGGCTCGGGGTCTGCTTGCTTCGGCTGCGGCTCCGGGGACTCCGGCGGGTTCTCGCCTTCACCTTCCTTCGGATCCGACTTTTCGGACGTCTCGCTCTTGTCCTTCTTTTGGTCGCCCTTCTTTTGGTCGTCGGACTGTTCGCCTTCAGAAGGCTTCTTCTCGTCGCCCTTATCGTCGTCCTTCTTTTGCTGGTCGTCCTTCTTTTGCTCGTCGCCCTTCTGGTCGTCGGACTTGTTCTTGTCCTTTTCGTCGCCCTTATCGTCAGGCTTCTTGTCGTCCTCGTTCTTATCGCCGTCTTGCTTCTCTTGCTCTTCCTGCTGCTTCCTCAATTCCTCGATGCGCTTCATCAGCTCATCGATCTTGCGTAGCGTGCGCTCCGTGTTGCGAACGAGTTCAGGTGTCGGCTTGGCACGCACGCCGCGCACGAAGTGATCCTTCGCCTGGACGGCCTTCTGCAGCGCCTTCTCCAACAGCGGCAACGGCTGCTCAGGCTCATCGCCTGGCTGCGGCGGTCCCAGCGCGGCTGGCTGTTGCGCAGCCTCGAGGGCCGCGTCCGCCTTAGCCTCAAGGCCCTCGGCTTCGGCGAAGCGGATCGCCCCCAACATGCCGCGATGCAGCTCATCCTTAGCGTCCCTGGAAAGCGCTGCGTATTTCTCAGCAGCAACTTCAGCAGTCTCGAGATCGCCGGCGCGCCACGAGGCCAGCGCAAGGTTCCACTGCAGCTCCGCGGACTCCGGTTCGTGCTCGAGGGCCGCGACGAACGCAGCCTGCGCCGCCACAAACTTGCCGTCCTTATAGAGCTGCATGCCTCGCTCCCGATCGCCACCAGCGAACGCGGACCACAGCACAGTTGATAGCAGCAGGATCTTCATCGTTGTCGTCCTCGCGCAAAGGCGATCTCTAACAGTAGCAAGATCACGAGCGGCAGCAGCACCCACTGGTAGCGCGCCTGCTTGCCCGATTCCTCACCGGCGTCGTAGGCCCGTTTCTGCATCGGCACGAGCCGCTTCTGATGCAATTCGACCAACGGCAACACCATGGCTTCGGCCCGAACAAACTCCCCACCAGTCACAATCGCGACCTTGCGAAGGCTCTCAGGGTCCATGCTCGAGACAACTTCATTGCCTTGGCGGTCACGAAGGAAGTCTTCCTTACCGTTCTTAGTGACGGTGATTTTGCTGCCCATCGCACTGCCATAGCCAATGGTGTAGACGGTCAGTCCCTGGTCCTTCAACTCGGTGGCAGCCTGCTGGCCGGCGCCAGCGAGGTCTTCGCCATCGGTCATCAGCAGCACGACGGTCGTCGCGGCATCCTCGGCATCGGCGATCTCGAGCGCCTTGCGCAGCGCCTTGCTCAAGTCAGTGCCGCCGGTCTTGACGACATTGGTGTCGACTTCCTCGAGCAAGCCGGCGAACGAATCGACGTCGTGCGTCAACGGAATCCACAAGCGCGCCGAACCGGCGAACACCACCAGACCGACGCGGTCGCCGCCTTCGAGTGACGGCAGCACCGACTGGATATCGCCAATGGCGCGAGCGAGGCGCGTTGGCGACATGTCGCTCGCCAACATCGAGCGCGACGTATCGAGGCAGAAGATCATGTCGAGCCCGCGCCGCTCAACGGACACGGTCTCGTCGCCCCAGCGAGGATCGAGCCAGCAAACAAAGCCAAGCCCGAGCAACATCGACAAACGGAACGACCGCCAGAACGGCGTCGCCAACGAGACGTTGGGCTCGGCACCGTAGCGCTGCATCGCGATGCGCGAACGATCGATTACCAACCACAACAATGCCCAGACCACTGGCAACGCCAACAGCCATGGCCACAGAACCCCGCGGGTAAATTCAATCTCGCTCACGGCACCCTCCGGACAATCAGCGCTTCAAACAAGATCGCCAGCAGCATCAACATCAGGCCAATGCCGAGCGGCCATTCGAAGTGATCCACGGTGCGGTAGCGCGGGTCTTCGCGCTCGGACGTTTCCATCTCGTCGATGCGCTCGTAGACCTTCTCCAGGTCGGAATCACTGCGCGCCGCGAAGAACAGTCCACCGGTTGTTTCAGCGATCTCCTTCAGCTCATCGAACGACAACTCCTGGAAGCCAAACACCGACGGCACGCCGTGGCCAAGGCCAATCGTATGAACGCGCACGCCCTTGTCCTTGGCGAGCTTCGCGGCATCGATCGGATCGATGTCATCGACGTTGTTCTGGCCATCGCTGAGCAGGATCACAACCTTGGACTTGGCGGTGCTCTTCTCGAGCACCTGCACTGCCTTGGTGAGCGCCGTGCCAATCGCCGTCGCGTCAAACTCGCTGCCGCGCGGCTGGGTATCCAAGACGCGGAGAAACGCGGCCAACGCCACTTCATCGAGGGTTGGCGGGCAACGCAGTTCGGCGTAGCGACCGAACGCAACCAAGCCGACGCGATCGTGAACGCGGGCGGCAGCGAACTCCATTGCTCGCTCGCGCGCCGCATCCATGCGCCGATAGGAGTCGTCTCCGTCCCGCATGTCTCCTTGCAGCATCGACGAACTGGTATCGACGACCAGCACGATGTCGATGCCGTCTTCACGGAGCGGCATCACATCGCGCTGCACCGGCCGCGCCAACGCCAACGCCAAGCAGAGCCCGGCGAGCACCTTGACCAGCAGCGGCACCCAAGCAACGCGCTGGCGCAGCGTGCGGGGCAAGCCGACAAACAAACTGGCCGACGCTGTTGGCAACGCCGCACGACGCGTCGCCGCGCGCCGCCAGCCCGCTAACAAGAACAACGGTGCGGCCAACAAAAACCACGGGTCCAGCAGCGTGTAACCGCCCAAGTCGAACACTGCGATCATGCGTGCCCCTCCGTGCTCGGGGCCGCGACCGGCGCCACGACGGCGCGGTCGGCGCGCGTCGATTCGACGAACGACTCCGCCATCTCGTAGGTCATCTGATGATCCGCGTCGGTCGGCACGAGCCTGGCGAACTTGACCAGGTCACACTGCGACAAAAAGCGGCGCAGTTCGAGGCCGTGATCGCGAACGAGTTGGATCGAGCCATCGAGATCGTGCAAGAATTCTTCGGTCGTACGTTCCGGAGCGTGCAGGCCAAAACGATCCTCTAGGTAGACGCGCAGGACGTGTGACACGCCCACATAGAACGCGTCGATCTCGGCTGGCGTCGTGCGCGGCGCATCCTTCCAGCGCAGCAGCTGTCGGATCGCTTTGATGTGGGCGGGCACGGCAACGGTCACCGCTTGCGAGCGGTTCTGCTGGCGCGACCTGCGCCACCACACGATGCCAGCGATCAGCAATACCGCCGCCAGTGCGATCAGATACCACAGGTAGCCGGCCGGCGTCGGGAACGGGTCGCCCGGCGCTTCAATCTCGGCGCCGTGTTCGGCCGCCAGCGTGGTCGTGACGGTCAACACTTGCTCGGGCGTCGTTGCGACCTGAGCCACTTCGCCTGCGGGCACGACCGTCTCGGCGGAGAACGGCGGAATCTTCAAATCGCCCGGGCCGTCGATCGGCAGCAGAATGATCGTCGTGCGCTGCCACCAGCCATCGCCGTAGCTGCGTTCTTCGCTGACCTTCGAGTCTTGGGTCACGAACTGCGTGTCGGGGACAATCGGCGCGAACGACACCTCGACATCGTTCTGCCGGTAGCGATCGACGGTGACCATGACCGGCTGCAATAAACCGACCTCGGTGCGATCCAAGGTCACGCGCAGGTCGAGCAACAAGGTCGGCGGCGCCTGCCACGGACAAGGCACGGCAGTGTCGCTGCTGCAAGCAACGAACAACACCAGCACCATGCACAGCAAGCCACGCCGCATCACCTGTGCCTCCCGCGCTTTTCACGCATGCGGAAGAACTTGATCAGTGGTTCCCCGACCGAACCTTCGGTCGGCACGTCGAGCAGGTCGACGCCGCAGCGGCGACAGGCATCACGAAAGCCGGTGCGCTCGGCAAGCCAACGACGTTGCACTTCATCGCGCACGCGCCGGCTGGTGGTATCGACAACGATGCTTTCGTTGGTCTCGGGATCCAGCAAGTGCAGCAAGCCCGCGTTCGGCATCTGCGCGACATCGCCGCCAACGCGGTCGAGGCCGGCCGCAAAGGGGTCGCGCAGTCGCACCGCAATCACTTCATGACGGCGTGACAGCAGGCGCAGTTCGCGCTCGCAATCGGCCCCCAGGAAGTCGCTGACAACGAATACGATCGCATGCCGGCGCTGCACCCGACCGGCGTAATCGAGCGCGCGCTTGAAGTCGGTTTTTTGGTTGGCCTGAGGGATCTCACAGGCCTCGCGAATCAACCGCAGCACGTGGTTGCGGCCCTTCTTGGCCGGGACGTAACGCTCAATATCTGACGCGAACGTGATCAACCCAGCCTTGTCGTTGTTGCGCGCCGCGGCAAACGCGACACAGCCAACGAACATCGCGGCCGTCGACGTAACACTGCGTCGTTCGCTCTTGTTTGGCTTGGTTCCGAACGCCATCGACGACGACACGTCCAGCAAGAACAGCACGGTCAGTTCGCGCTCTTCGACGAACTTCTTGACGAACGGTCGGCCAGCGCGGGCAGTGACATTCCAGTCGACGCTGCGCAGTTCATCGCCCTCAGCAAACTCGCGCACTTCGTCAAACTCGATACCCGAGCCGCGAAAGACGGAGCTGTAGCCGCCGGACATCACGTCCGTGACCATGCGGTCCGCGCGCAACTGGATGCGGCGGGCCTCGGCAAGCAATTCAGGATCGAGTGCGCGGGCCATTCTTGTCCCTTCTCTATTCGCCGATTAAGCGGGTGCGGCCTAAAGCCCGAAGGCCAAAGTCCCAAGGCCAAATCCCCAAGGACTATGGCACGGGAACGGTGTCGAAGATCGTGCGCAGCAACTCTTCGGAGTCGATGCCTTCGGCTTCCGCTTCGTAGGTGGTCAAGACGCGGTGTCGCATCACCATCGAGCCAACCGCCTTGACGTCCTGCGGCGTGACAAAGCCACGGCCTTCGAGGAAGGCGCGAGCGCGTGCGGTGCGAGCCAACGCCAGCGAGGCACGCGGCGACGCGCCATACAGAATCAACGGCTTCAGCTTCGCCAGGCCGACATTCTCCGGCTCACGCGTCGCGAACACCAGGTCGACGATGTATCCCTTGACCTTGTCATCGAGGTAGATCGTGTCGAGCAGCGCGCGCATGCGCAGCAGCTCTTCTGGCGAGGTCGCCGGCTTCACGATGTTCGACGCCGACAGGCTGGCCATGCGATCGATGATCTGCAGCTCCTCGGCCTTGGTCGGGTAGTCGACGATCAGCTTGACCAAGAAGCGGTCTACCTGCGCTTCGGGCAGCGCGTAGGTGCCTTCTTGATCGACCGGGTTCTGCGTCGCTAGCACCAAGAACGGGTTGGGCAGCTTGCGAGTATCGCCGGCGAGCGTCACCTGACGTTCCTGCATCGCCTCAAGCAATGCGGACTGCACCTTGGCGGGCGCCCGGTTGATCTCGTCGGCGAGCACGAAGTTCGCGAACACCGGACCTTCCTTAACCTGCCAATCGCCAGTCTTCGGGTTGTAGACGTGCGTGCCGACCAGGTCGGACGGCAACAAGTCAGGGGTGAACTGGATGCGCCGGAACTCCCCTCCAACCGAACGCGCCAGGGCGTTGACGGCGAGCGACTTAGCCAGACCCGGCAAGCCTTCCAGCAGCACGTGGCCGTCAGCAAGCAGGGCGATGAGGAGTCCGTCGAGCAGGGCATCCTGGCCAACGATCACGCTTTGCAGCGACGACCGAACGGCTTGGATAGTCTGGCTCTCGGCTTGAATACGTTGGGCGATGGCTACGACGTCGGTCATGGGCTGTCAGATTCGAAAATCGGCCAGCAACGATACAGACTGCCGAAGACTCCTCAATGGTGAGTTTGCCTGTCTGGCCAATGGCAGGCGAATGCGGGCGCTGTTGACAGGCTTGTTACCGCCGCGCCGCGAATCGCTCACGCAGCAGCATGAATCGGCGCTGCGCCAGCCGGTCCGGAGCCACGTGGCGCACCGCGAAGGGAATCTCCGGCAGCACTGCCGCACGCAGCACGGCGCCCCCCGGATCGGGCGATCCGTTGGCCGCGCGAATCAGGCGCAGCTGGGCCGCAAACTCGATGGCAACGCTCTGCCAGTCCTCCACCGACGCCTCGAGACCGATCAAGTCGCGCAGAGCGAGTGCATCGGCGACATCGATACCGGCGCGTCCGGCGAGTTCGGCAGCCGCCGGCCGCTCCTGTTCAATGCGCAGGAACGTCGAGCGGCTGCGCTGCCAGTAGAATAGCAGCACAAACGCGATGGCCAGCGCGAGCAGCGCCGGCCATGACCCGCGCCGGTCAGGCACTATTTAATGTCAGCCGCAGCGGCTTCGGCAACCAAGCGGTAGCGGCCGGCCATGCCTTCGCGCGTGTCCGGTGGAGTCAGCTCCGTAACCACGCCGAAGTCCTGCTTGGTGACCGTGCGCAGCACGGCCGAGCAAAGAACCCACAAGCGCGGCTGTTCGACATCCACCATCAAGCGGGTGAGTTCGGCCACCGACGACATGCCAGCGTCACTGGCAAAGTCATTCAGCGTCAGCTTGGTCAGCACGTCCGAACGACGCAGGCCGTCCAGCAACCACTGCCACTGAGCGACATCCTTGTTGCCACGCCACCAGCCTTCGATGGCGGTGATGCGGTCCGGCACGCTCTTCAGATCGACGCCAGTTGCTCCCTCGAGCACCGGCACCGCCTGCGCAGCGAAGTTCGGCATCCGCAACAGATCCATCAGGTCCGGCACGTTCTTCGGGTCCTGGTAGAGCCCCAGCAACAGCACCAACTCGGCGCGGATCTTCACGTCCGTAACCAGCGGGATCTGGCGTTGCAGCGCAGGAACCGCCGTCAGGCCGCCCTGACGTTGCAGGTGGAACTTCGCGAGGCTGCCGAAGTCCTTGCCATGGCCAACCACGATGAACTCGGCCAGCAAGTGCGCGGCGCGAGGATCGCGCAGTTCACCAAGGCCTCGAAGGGCGGCAGCCTTGTCGTCCCGGGACGGCGACGCCATGGCTTGCTGCAACACCTTGAACGCGAGTTGGCCACCGACACTGCCGATCGCGCGCAAGCACTCGCGACGCATGGTCGGATCAGTGTCTTCAGCGACAATCAACTCAATCAGCGGCCGGCTGGCGGAGGACACCTTCAGGTGACCACACGCGAACACGGCCGCGCGCTGCACTTCAAAGTCCTTGTCTTGCAGCAGACGGATCAGCGACGGTGCCGCGCGGGCATCACGGACCGAAACGACCTCGTCAAGCGCCGCCCGGCGCACCAACGGACGATCGTCCTTCAGGGCGCTGAGCACCGCATCCGGACCCAACACCTTGAAGACTTGCGAGACCGCCTTGCGGCCACCGCCTTCAACACTGACGGCAAGCGCAACACAGTCACGCCAGACGTCATCGCCCGGAGTGGTCGCGGCAACTTCGAGCAATTGCAGGTCGTATGGGCCCAGCTTCGCCAACGACGACAGCGTCTTCACGATGGCCTTGCCGTCCTCCAGGCGAAGGATGTCCTTGCGGTTCGCATGACCAGCTAGGTAGCCAATGGCACGCGCCTGCAGCTCAGGACTCCAAGTGCTCCAGCCACCCAGAGCGTGGGTCAGGAAGTGACGGGCACGATCCACTTCGTTCGGGTTGGCGGCGCGCCACTGTTGCTCGGCACGCCAGAATGCGGCGCGGTCCGAATTGCGGGCGGCAACGCGATACAGCTGCCACAATTCGTCACCAACGGTGTCATCGATCGTCGCGACCAAGCTGTCAAACGCGAGATGTGCCGACTCGGGCACGGCCACGCTACTGCGACCACGCCCCACCCGGACCTCAAGCGAACGCACCCGCGGCAGGGCACTGTCGACGCGCATCGCTGTGGCGTTGCCATAGCCATCGCTTTCCAGCGACTTGACCAGCACCAACATCTGCTGCGCGGTCAACACGACTTCGATCGCCGACGGCATAGCCGCAACGGTCGCAACGTCTTCACCGATGATGCGGACGGTGCGATCTTGTTGGCGCAACGTAATCAACGCCGCGCCAGCATTGCTGATATCCACGGGAAGCTGCGATCGCACGCCGAGGAAGGTGTCCTTTTGCTCGCGCCACCAGGCGCGCCAAGACAAGGCATCTTGAGCCGCGATCACGCGACCGGTGTGGCGCATCAACCGCCTCTCGGCAGCGGCGCGCAGCATGTCGATGTTGGGCACGAACTGTGCTGGCTCCACCACCAACAGCAGGGACTCAACCAAACCGGCATCGGGCATTTCTTGCCCTTCTCCCGGAGCGGCGCGGTAGACCAGGTCGGCAAGCGGCACCGCCGCGAGCACCCGTGTCAGAGCCTCTGGCGCGCGCAAACGCTTCGACAGCGGCTGGAGCAACTCAGCTGGCAACACATTGTCACCAGTTGCGTCGCCGATCTGCGCCAACGCGAAGGCCGCATAGACATAGCTGCGATCGATCGCCGGATCCTTCACCTGCTTTTGCAGCACCGGCACCGCTGGCGAGCCAACCCGGATCAGTGCCTGACATGCAGCGGCGGCCAAGGCTGGATCTTTAGCAAGCAGCGCAACCAATCGTTGGTTCGAGGCTTCGTCACCGATGGCTTCCAGCAAGTCGACGCCACGCAGGCGCAAGTCGAGCGACTGCTCGCGCGACAGCTGCAACGCAAAGGACGCGTCTTCTTTGGTGCACAGGGGAGCAAGTACCGGCACGGCATGACGCCGCACTGCGGGGATGCTCGCGCGCATGCACTGCTTCAACGAAATCTTGGCCTGAGCACCCTTGAGCACCGCCATGGTGTCGATGACTTGACGGGTTGCCGAGCCAACTGGCCGAGCCAGTAGTTGGAACAACAATTCGTCGGCGACGCGGTCCGTGCCCGACGTGCGACCAAAGCGGCGCGCCACTGGCATCAGATGACGCATCTCGGTCGAACGAGCGGTGCGAACGACCTGAAGGATCAGGTCCTCGATCTTGGGATAGGCGAGCCCCATCTCCTCGAGCTTGGCCTGCACCTTGACGTGCGGACCAGCCATTTCGTGAAGGTCGCGCCGGAAGCGCTCGATCTCTTCTAAGGGCCGAACCTGAGTAGCTTTGGCCTCCGCGGCTTTTCTCGGGGGAAGCTTGAGGTCACCACCAGGGTTAATCTGGGGCAGGAAGGAGAGCAGTAGTGTGGCAGCGAGGGTCATTGGGCAGGACCGCGGTTGGTTGGCATTCGAGGGGGTCGAACCGATGCCAGGGACGGACGAGCAGCATAGCCCCGCGACACGGCCCGACCAACGCGCGGTCGAGAACCGTAGTCTCAAGTCAGAATTACCTTCCTCCACATACCTCCCCCACGAGGACATCGCCCCGCAAGCCGGCGGGAGCTGGCGAGTCGATGGTCCTGGCCGAAGAGTGACGCGACCTTGGCCCCTAACTCACTGCATAGGATACGGATCACGCTCAGACTGGTCGGTGGCTGCTGGCCACTCGCTCTGCTGCAGATTCCTGATCCCAGCCACGGCAGCCAGTCCCTTTGCGAAACGAGCAATTCTGCCCCAACGGCCTTGGCAACGGCGATATCAGAGCCAGTTGCCGCCCTCCGTGAGACGGTGCGCCATGCGGAAGAGAACTGTGCACAGCACGTCCAGACTGACCTTGGCGCGCAAATCAAGGTTGCCGACAGCGACGAACTTGCCGGCACGCAAACATCTCTCAAAGCCGCACGGAACCCCATTGACGACCAGCATGATCGAAGCCCGAGAAGCTGGTGGAAGGGCCGCCAAACTCTTGACGACGATTGCCGCGATTGCCTACCAAACCAACTTGCGTAGCGCTAGGTGATCACCGCTCAGTCGACCGGCTGTGCCGTCCACACTGCGAGTTCACTTAGAACTGATCACCGTTTCGGTGTTGTTCGGCGTCGTGCTCAACCAGGTGCTGTTCACCGAGGGCATGGTGCTGACGACGCCAGAACACTCGGCCGTGGTCAACTCGTGCATCCCGACGTGGACACTGATCGTCGCGACGGTCGCCGGCCAAGAACGCCTGCGACGACGCAAGGTATTCGCGATCATCTCGGCGCTGTGCGGCGTGCTCTACCTCTTGGGAATCGACCGGATTTTGACCGGTGAGGTCCAAGGATTCAGCCGCGAGACACTGGTTGGCGATCTGTTGACCGCGGGCAACGGCCTCGCGTTCGCCATCCACCTGGTGATGATGCGCAAAATCGGTCGCAACCTTGATCCGTGGACGACGACCGCGATTTTGTTCGTGCAAGGAACGCTGATGATCGGCCTCTGGAGCGGTCCGAGTATCGAGGCGGCGCACGTCAAAGCGGCCGTTGTTCCACCGATCCTGTGGTATGCGCTCTATACGGTGCTCGCGTCGACGGTGCTGGCCTACCTGCTCAATACGTGGGCGCTGCGGCATACCAACAGCTCGAACGTGGCGCTCTACATCAACGTGCAGCCAATCGTCGCCGCGAGCCTCAACTACGCGATGGGCGCACCGGCGCCCGGGCACCGGTTCTATGTCGCGCTAGCGCTGGTTGCGTTCGGGTTGTGGCTGCAAACCACGGCAAAGCGCGCGGACTGATCGCGTTCGTATCCGTATCGGTGACGGATCTAGAGCGCCGTTCGGGTAGCTTGCTCGCCCTCCAATGAGCGAATTGACTACCGAACTGACCCCTGGGCAGACTCTCGAACTGCGCACCGAACGCCTGGCATTCGGTGGCTCGACCATCGCCCGCCACGAAGGCCGCGCGGTGTTCATCGCCTACGCGGCACCGAACGAACTCGTGCGCGTTGAGATCACCGACGTCGAGAAGACGTTTGCGCGCGCCAAGGTGCTCGACGTGCTAGAAGCTGGCCCCGATCGCATCGAGCCACGCTGCCAACACTTCGGCGAGTGCGGCGGCTGCAACTACCAGCATGTCTCCTACGAGGCGCAAGTAGCGGCGAAGAGTGAGTTCGTGTTCGACGCATTGAAGCGCATCGGCAAGTTTGATTGGTCGGAACCGATCGTCGTGCACCAAGCCGAGCCGTGGAACTACCGTTCGCGCACGCAACTGAAGCTGAAGGCGACCGCCGGCACGCGCCCCGATGGCTCGCGCGGACGCATCGACAAGCGCGACCGCAAGCGCATGGCCGCGGCGCAAGCCGAGAGGGACATCGCCGAAGACAAGAAGAACGGCGGCCCGCGGGCACCCGTGGTCGGCTACCACTACGCCAGCTCGGACCGCGTGCTCGACATCAAGGAGTGCCCAGTGCTCGCACCCGAACTTGAGAAGGGCATCGAACTGATCCGCACCGCGATCACCGGCATGCCACGTCGCGAATGGCCGTACCAAGTCGAAGGTTCGTGCGGTGTCGAAGGCGCGTCGTACTCACCCGACATGCCCGGCATGCGCAAGGATCTGGTCGTGCATGAAGTGCTTGGCTTCCGATACTTGATCGAGCCGGAGAGTTTCTTCCAAGGCAACCGCCACCTGGTGCATCGCCTGGTCGAGTGCGCGATCAACGGCGAAGAAGGCGGCCTCGCATTCGACCTCTACGCCGGCGTTGGTCTGTTCTCGCTGCCGCTAAGCAAGCAGTTCGAACGCGTTGTCTCGGTGGAAGACGAACGCCGCGCCTGCACGCTCGGCCGCGTCAACGTGAAGACCAACGAGTGCAACAACGTGCACTACCTGCGCAAGACGACCGAACAGTTCTTGGCGAGCAACAACGAACGCCCGGACCTGGTCGTCATGGATCCGCCGCGCCTCGGCGCCAAGCCCGCAATCCCGATGCTGCTAGAACTCAAGGCCAAGCGCATCGTCTACGTGTCATGCGACCCGCAGACATTGGCGCGCGATCTGCGTTCGCTAGTCGACGGCGGCTACGAGCTGGAGAGTGTCGAAGCCGTCGACATGTTCCCGCAAACCTACCATGTCGAAGCCGTCGCCAAACTACGCCTCAAAGACGCGTAAAGACCAGCCGCCAGGCTGATGGCTACGGTGCCGCGCACCTTACTGTGCGCCGGGCGCACAGTGGGACGGGCGCACAGTGGGACGCATCCCGCACCGCGGCACCGCGGGATGCGTGCAACGTTAGGGTAGGCCGAGCTGCACTACATGGATCCGGCCGCAGTGCGCTTCGCCGTTCTCGGTGAGCATGCCTTTCTTCTTGGCTACGAACGTGACCGTGGTGTCGGCTCGGCAGGATGTGCCGAGGATCTCGCCGGTGTCGCCGTGCAGACCGGAAGGAATGTCGACGCTGAGCTTGGGGCCGGTTGCGTGGTTGAAGAGGTTCACCCAAGAACGAGCCGGATCGCGTAGTTCACGGTCGAGGCCGGTGCCGAACATTGCGTCGATCCAGACGGCGCCGGAGTGTTGGCTGAGGTCCGGCTCGACACCAATATGCAGAGTCGCGCCGGCGCGATGAAGGATCTGCTGCTGCAGGGCCGCATCGGGGGCCTTGTGCGGATCGGGCGCCGCTAACAGGTGCAGCGCGCAGCGGGCGAAGCCGAGGTGACGGGCGATCGCTAGGCCATCGCCGCCATTGTTGCCAGAACCACAGAGAATGACAAAGCGGCTGCCGAGAGTGCGCGCGACTTCGGCAGCACCTCGTGCGGCGTTCTCCATCAGCAGCAACGTCGGCATGCCGAAGCGCTCGACGGCTTCGCGATCGATGGCGCGCGCTTCGGCCACCGACAAGACGGTTTCGCTATTGGTCACTTCGGAACCTGATTTCGCACAGCTTCCCGAACGCGACGAAGCACGTCGAGGTCTTCGACGGGATCGAGGGCCAGCATCTCTTGAAAGCCGCTTTGCTGCGTGCCGAGCAACTCACCGCTGCCGCGCAACGCCAGGTCGCGCTCGGCTAGTTCGAAGCCATCGGTGGTCGCACAGATCGCCGCGACGCGCTCGGTTCTGGGACCACACAACAGGGCGATTCCGCGACGACAACCACGGCCGACGCGACCGCGTAATTGATGGAGCGTGGCGATGCCGAAGCGATTGGCAGCGACGACGACGATCAACGTGGCCTCAGGCACATCGACGCCAACTTCAAGAACGGTCGTGCCGACCAGCACATCGACGATGCCGTCTCGGAATAACGCCAAGGCGCGCTGCCGTTCGCTTTGCTTGACGCGGCCGTGCACCAAGGCGCAGCGAAACTTCTTCTGCAAGGCTTCGTGCACGCGCACGACCCCGCCCTTCTCGCCTTCTTGCCCGACTGCGGGACACACGACAAAGACGCGCCCCTCACGCTTCACCGCGCGCGCCATGCTACGCATCGCCCGAGCCCACTTTTCCGTCGGCAAATGGAAGGCTCGCACTGCTTCGCGGCCAGGCGGGCGAGCGGCAAGTGTCACCACATCCAAATCGCCAAACGACACCAGCGCTTGGGTGCGCGGAATCGGTGTCGCAGTCATCACCAACACATGCGGGTTATCGCCCTTGTTGACGAGCTTCATGCGTTGCTTGACGCCGAAGCGATGCTGCTCGTCGACCACCACCAGACCAAGCCCCGGCATCTCGACATCACCAGCGATCAACGCATGCGTACCGAACACAATACGTGGCCCCTTCGTGGCCAGCACGCGGCGGTGAGACGCAGTGCACAACGCCACGTCGACACCAGATCCCTTGAGCCACTTCGACACGGTCGCGTAGTGCTGCTCGGCCAGCAGTTCCGTTGGCGCCAAGAACGCAACCATGCCGTCCTTCCTGCAGACGGCGAGCCCAGCGGCGATCGCGACGGCCGTCTTGCCGGTGCCCACATCCCCCTGCAGCAACACCCCCATCGCACCTGGGCCAGCCAATTTGTGCCACAAGGCCTGCACGGCGGCGTGTTGCTCCGGGGTCAATTCGAACGGCACGCGCGCCAGAATGCGGGCGGCCATCTCGGGATCGACCGGGAAGGTCGCAGCCGGCCGTTGCGCGCGCGCTCGACGGGCGCGTTCGACGGCCTCGAACAACTTGATCGCCTCGAGCACGGCAAAGTGGCGGCGCGCTTGCTCGTGTTGTTCCACATCCTTCGGGCGGTGCATCGCCAACAGCAATTCGCGCGGCGTGCACGTCATCTCGACCAGCCCATCCGGCAGATCCGGCAAGGTGACGAGGCTCCAATCGAGATCTTCTAACACCTGTGCAATCCACTTCTGCAGACGCGACGTCGAGATGCCCTCGACCACGGGGTAGCGCAACTGCACCTCACCTTCGGCGACGGCACCTTGCGGCAAGACCTTGGCGGCCGAGATAACGAAGCGTTTGCCCTTCTTCAGCAACGTGCCCTCGAGCGTGCGGTGCTGGCCGGCGGCATAATTCTTCTTCAGCCAAGGCTGGTTGAAGAACGCGGCTTGGAAGGTGCTCTCATCGGCAGCCGCAAACGTCACCGTCACCATCGACCGGCGCCCCGGCAACCACTGCATCGAGACGCTGCGCACCTCGCCCTGGATGCGCACCAATTCGCCGACGGCTGACTCATCCGGAACTTCGAGTTCGCGCAGCGCCTGGTAGCGACGCGGAAAGAACGACGCCAACTCAAACACAGACGTAACGGATACGTCTGCAAGGCGGCTCGCTGTCGTTGACCCAATTCCCGGCACGGTGACGACCAAAGCATCCGGTGCGAGGCTCGCAGTACGCGATGCCACGACTTTGGTCGCGTCGCCAGTTGTTGCCTCACGTTCTGCTGATCCGCCCATGAAACTACTGTGTAGCCGACTTCGACTCGCCACGGAACGCCGCGTCCGGTAGGTTGTGGGCGCTTGAACGAGCTCACAGAGCAACAAATCTCGGAACTGCAACGCTTCGGCTTCGATCTCGAGCTGCAGCGTCGCTGGCAAAACGACATCGCCGAAGGTCGCCTTTCAAAGGCTACCAATTCGGTCGGTGGTGACTTGTTGGTGCCCGCCTTAGGCACGATCCACCAGTTGCCGAGCATCGACACCAAGGCCCACAAGGAAATCGAGCAGCTCGGTCGCGACGCGATCAAAAACGGTGAGCTCGGAGTCGTCGTGCTGAATGGCGGCATGGCGACGCGCTTTGGCGGAGTCGTCAAAGGCATCGTGCCGGTGCTTGGCAAGTCGCGCACGTTTTTGGGGCTCGCAGTGCAGGACGTCCTAATGCATCGCAAGGCGGCCGACTGCCACGTGCCGTTCTATTGCATGAACAGTTTCGCCACCGACGAAGCGACCCGGGCACACTTCAGCGATCATGCGCAGTTCGGACTGTCCAAGGACTGCATCCACCATCTGACGCAGTCGGTTGCGGTGCGCATGACCAAGAGCGGCGAACTGTTTGCGCTCGAGAATGGCGAGCCGTCGCCATACGGCCCAGGTCACGGCGACTTCGCGTCCTCGTTCCGCAAGAGTGGCGCGCTCAAGCAATTCATCGACGGCGGCGGCCGCTACTTGCTGGTTCGCAACGTCGACAACCTCGGCGCGCGCATCGACCCGCTCGTGCTCGGCCACCACATCAACAGCGGCTGTGACATGACCGGTGAACTGGCCCCGAAGTGGCCAGATGACGTCGGTGGCTCACCGTTTCAATACCTCGGCCGCACCCAGTTGATCGAGCAGCTGCGCTACCCCGACGGCTTCGACCCGAACATCGTCGACGTGTTCAACACGAATACGTTCACGTTCTCGGCCAACGCGATCGATCGCGAGTTCGAGCTCGGCTGGTACTATGTCGAGAAGAAGGTCGAAGAGCGCGACGCCGTGCAGGTCGAGCATTTGCTCGGCGAAATGACCGCGCACTTGTCGACCAACTTCCTGCAGGTCCGGCGCAATGGTCGCCGCACGCGCTTCTTGCCGGTGAAGACGCCGGACGACTTGCAGTCCGCGCTGGAGGAAATTGCCGATATCTACGACGGTAGTGACGAAGATGACGACATCTAGCGGCGCGCGTCTTACGCATTCGTAGTCAGCAGACGCTGTGCTCCTCAAGACTGGCCACTTGAGACTGGGCCACTCGAGATGGAGCCACTCGAGACGGACCTGTTCGACTCGATTCCGGGCGGAGCAACTGCCGATACCAACGGTGGATGACAACGTCGGAGAAGTCCTCGGTGATGAAGGCGCAATATGCGTCTTGGCCCTACCCACAGGTGCCGATGCTGGCCAAGCTGCCGAGCACGCATCCGTGGGAGCTACACGTGTCGTGGCTGTGGGATCGCTGCGGTAGCGGTGCGGCACCGACGTCACCGCGCATCTGGATTGCAGGCTGCGGCACGTTCCAACCGTATGCACTCGCCGTCGCCAATCCGCGCGCCGAGATCATCGCAACAGATCTGAGCGAACCGAGTCTCGAGCTGGCGCGTCGCCGGTGTGCGTGGCATCGACAGAAGCACGTGACGTTCGCGCCGGTCGACCTGGCCGATGAATCCACGTGGCCCGACGGTGAGTTCGACTTGATCGAGTGCTACGGCGTCTTGATGAACTTGCCAGACCCGCAGCGCACCCTGCGCGGCTTGCGGCAACGCCTGAGCAAGCGCGGCGTGCTGCGCCTGATGGTCTACCCGCACTACTCGCGACAACGCATCTTCCAGGTGCAACGCGTCGCCAAGCTGCTCGGCCTGACCGCGCACGAACGCCACCACCCATCGGTACTGCGCCAGTTCATCAAGAAGCTCGATCGCAACCATCCACTGCGCTACGCGTTCACAACCTACGCCGACAGCAAGAATGATGCTGGTGTTGTCGACGGCTTCCTGCACCAGGGAGATCGCGGCTTCACGGCATTCGAACTCGGCTCACTGATGCAAAACGCCGGGCTCGAACCATCGTTTTGGTTCCATCGTCCGTGGGCCCAACCCGATTGCATGGCGGAACGGCTAGAGCTGACCAGCAAGAGCCAGAGCTTCGTGCTCAACTACCTCGACCTGTGGCAGGAGCTACGCACGAACTTCATCGTGTGCGCACGGCGCGGCGATGCGCCACCGCGGGTTGTGCAGGAGCCGGCCGCGCACCCGATGTTCCAAGGCAAGCACGGATCGCTGCGCCACCGCGTGCGCCTGGAGCGCCTGAGATGGTTTGGCGGATCCGTGCCGACCCGCACTGGCGATGGCACCGTCGTGCTCAAGCCGCAAGCAGCCCGCGATCTGCGTTCGGGCCGCGTGCATGCGGCGAGCAACCCACTAGTTCTCGGTGGCATCGATCACGGCTCGCGCCGACCGGCCCACGAAGACTTCGAAGGCGAAGCCGCGTGGCTAACGAACTACCAAGCCATCCGAATTGGTCAACGCGCACCGAACCCGCTCTACGCACACTTATTCGCCGCGTTCTCTCTAGACCAGCAGCACCCGGAGCTCGGACTGCGCGAACTCGAGAGCCAAATGGGCCGATGGCTGCCGTGGGCCGACCCACTAGAGGAACGACCGATCGTGTTCGGGCTGACGCCGTATGCAACCATGCAGCGCATGCGCATCAACATTGCGAGCCACCTCGAACGCGAGGTCATGCCGACAGCCAGCAACTATGAGCAAGTGCGCGTTCGCGGCGATGCGCTGGCACTACAGCGCGTGCGGGATCTATTAGCCGAGCACAGCGACTTGCCGCACAAGCACTACGACGATGCCACGCTTCGCGAGCTATTCGTCTTGCTGTGCACTCATGACCGACTGTTCGTCACGCTTGATTCGGCTTGATCGTCGGCCTGACCCGCACCAACAGGTGCACGACGAACACGAGCGAGAACAACGTGGACGTGATCCCATGCGCCCAGATCCATGTGTCGCGCCACACGTCATCGATGGTCACCTGCAACAAGTAGCCGGTCGCGATCATCGGAATCGCCTGCGACAACAGGATCACTCCGGTCGTACGCCGCGCCTTCGCGCCGCTGCGTAACTTGTGCACGATGTGGTGCTGCCACAGCATGCCGAGCGCAAACACGAACAGCGGCACCGTGACGACGTGCGCCGTATGCAGAGTCGGCAACCAAGAATGCGCGACGGGGCCAAACTCGTCCTCGGTCTCGCCGAAGTATCGCAGCGCGCCGTAGACGAAGCCACTGACGGCCGCCAACAGCACCGAGAGGTGCGTGATGCGTGCTTCACTCTTTCTCACGACGCGCCTCTCACGATATCGTGACCGGCGGCTTGGTCTTCGGCTTGGTTTTAGGCTTGGTCTCAGGCTTGGTTTCAGGCTTGGTTTCAGGCTTGGAATTGCCGCCAACCTTCTTCTTGGCCTTCTCTACCTGTTTGGGAAAGACCAATTGATGCGTCGCCAGGATCCGCCGCACGGCCGCGATCGTTGCGTTGACGGTCAACGTCGCGCCAATCACGCTGCGCACATCGCCCTTCGTGGTCAACTGGTCCTTTAGACCAAGGCCAAGAAACTGCTGGTAGAAGTTGCCGCGCGGTATGTAGTCGAGCGGCTCGCCGAACGCGATCACTTCGATGCGCTGCACCAAGCTCACCGGAGAGACCACGACCATCACCAGTTCTTGCTTCGAACGCACACGATGGCGGTCGAAGTAGGCCGTGCCGACCAGCTTGCCATCACGGCGCGCTTCATAGGCGTAGACCATCGAGCGGCACGCCTTGTGGCCCGACAACTGCAACACGCGCTGCTTCTTCTTTTGGTCGAGCACATGCTTGGTGCGCTCGACCTTGCACTTCGGAAACGCCAACGCGAGCGCTTCGTCGGTCGTCAAGAACACCTTGCCTTGTGCAGGCACCATCGCGGTGGCCAGCAGGCAGGCAAGCAAGCACGTGATAACAGATCGCATTGATAGGCCTAAAAAACGTAGCCGAACAGAACGTTGAAGCGGTCGAAGTCGTTGTCCCAGTTCTCGTAGTCGAGCTTGATGACAACCTGCGGGATGGGCTTGTAGTTGAGGCCGAGCGTCAGGATTTCATCATCCTTGCTGCGATCGGCGGTGAAGCCGGTCGGCATGCTGTCTTGCGTGTTGATGTGCTCGTAGCGCACGTACGGCGTCAACTGCGCGCCCGACTCCGGATACAGCAAGCTCAGCACGTCACAGCCAACTTCGCCGTAGTAGCCAGTCATGCGGTCGGCGAGGTTGTTACCTGTTGACGCATTGAAGACGGCAGCGTCCTGCACCTTGGCGGTAGCAAAGAGCGCGCGAAACTGCCACGGGCCGGTGCGGTAATCGACGTGCGCTTCGAGGATCGTCGTGCGCATCGCGGGCACGGGATTCGGGCCAGGCGGCGTCGCCGTGTCATCGAGGTTGTCATGACCTGTATCGCCGTAGCCGACCGAGCCCCCCACAATAAGGCCCGGCACGCCGACGTAGTCGAGACGTGTCAGCAACGACCAATCGTCCGCCTCCGCTTTGCTGCCGCGCTGGCGGCCGCCACGCAAACCGCTACTGCTGAAGTTCGCGCCATCGAGCGAGGTCACCAGGTACGACTGGTAGCTGAAGTCGCCGAAGTCGCCATAGGCACCGATGCCCATCTCACGCCAGGTCGTTGGGATGATCCGGTTCTCGGTCTGCGGGCGACTCGCCGGCAGGAACGCCGTCGGCTCGTGCAGCTGGTTGATCAAACCTAGCGGCGACAGCAACATGCCACCGCGCAGGTTGAAGGCGTCGCTGGCGAGGTACTCGAGGTAGCCGAACTCCAGTGAGACACTGCCCGCATTGGACGTCGAGCCGTGCTCCACTTCGATCTCCGAGTTGAAGACCCACTTCTCATCAAACTTGTAGCCGACGTAGAGGATCGCGCGCTGCGCATCCGCCTGGTCCAAGCGACCGCTGCGCTGCTGGAACAGGAACTCGCCGTAGCCGCCGATCGACAGTCCCTGCGTGACGTCATAGACCTTCGCGGCACCTTGGCCGACACCACGCTTGGCAGTGCTCAACGGCGGCACGACGCCACCGAGGTCAATGCTCTCGACATCGGAAGACAGCGCACCGACTTGAGCCTGCAGCTGCCGGTTTTGCTCCTCAAGGCGCTGCAGGCGCTGTTCGACGGTTTCTTGTGCGATGAGTAACGGGGAGATCACGACTGCGGCCAGGCCGCACACCGAACGAGTGAGTGTAGGAAAACGAATCATTGGAATGTGATGTCCGGCACCAGTGCCGTGACCCGGTCGCGCATCCCCGAGGTCATGCGCGCGGTGAGTTGTGGGTTGTCGTCATCGCCGCTCGCAACTAGCGCCAGCACCTCGATGCCTTCCTGCTTCTCAGCAAAGGCGAGCGCGGCATCCGGGCCCATGACGAATAGGCCAGTCGACAGGCAGTCGGCCGCGAATGCACTGCGCGCCCACACGGTGATGGAGCCGAAATCCTTCGCCGGACGACCGGACCGCGGATCAAGGATGTGGCCTAGGTCTCGATCACCGACGCGGATGCGGCGCTCGCTATTGGCGGTAGTCGCAAGGCTACCGACGTCGATGCGAATGCGGAGCACGCCGCGTAGTCGTTCGTTCGGGTCGGCGATGTCATAGTCCTCGGCAGCGTCGCGCGCACCCGCCCGCAACACTTGACCACCGAAGTCCATTGCGACCGCGGTCGCGCCAGTTGCGAGCATCGCGCGCGCTGCCGCATCGAGACCCGCACCTTTGCCAAAGCCGCCTTCTTCGAGTCGCAACTTCGCGCTGAGTCGACTAGCGCTGCCGTAGACAAGCTGTAATTGATCGAGGCCGCAGTGAGGCATGCACGCCCAGACCTCTTGGTCCGTTGGCCAACGACCACCATCGCGCAGTTGGTAGAGATCGACGAGCGCACCAACCGCTGGATCAAAGGCACCGCCGGTCGCGCGCTGCCACCAGCGGGCCTTGCGCAGGTCTTCGAGCAATGGGCCCGACAGCTTCATGTAGCTGCCGACGCGCAGTCGATTCAGCTGAGCCAGTTCGGAATCGTCACGCCAGGTCGACAAGCGAGCGTTCACGACTGCCATCGCTTGCAGGCCTGCTTCGGAAGCCAGCAGCGCCTGCGCGCGCGACGCCGCCGTGACCTGCACGTGCAGGTTGGTCCCCATCGCGACCACGATGCGCTCGACGATTGCCGAGGCGCCATCACCCGCGTTTGCCACGTTGCGATCCGCATGCGAAACACACCCTGCCCATGCCGCAGAAGCAGCGATCAGGGCACAGATGGTCAGAGAAACTCGCATGGCGGCCTCTACTCCTATCGATAATGAGACTCGGTCTCAAGAGCACTTATTGAGATTCCTTCTCATTACTGCTGCAACATCCCGTGCACGGCCCAAGATGCGAGAGCCGAACAGCCAATGACATAGGCAGTTCGACAGCCGCACCCTGCCGGTGAAGGGGTCAGCCACAACAGTAGGTAATGCGGTCGCGAGTCCCGCCGAACGGCAGGATGTGGCAGTTTTGCCCGTGCATGACTGCAATCGTGCCGGCGTCTATATCACCGCATTCCTTCGCGCTCGCTCTGGCGGTGGCAGCTACCTGCCTTGCTCGCCATCGCGATCTCGCCGGCGCTCACTGCACAGCAACGGGCTTCACCGTCAGCAACGCGACCGAACTTGTGATCTTCAAGCTACGGCAGATCGACGCGCGCGACCGGCAATCGCGTGCGATCGAAACGTTCGACGAAGTCCAATAGCAGCACCTCCGCAGAGGGCATAGCTACCTTGCGTATCGGCTTATTGGCCAACCGCACCTCAACCTTGCCCCCCTTGCCAAGCTGGTCGGCTGCCAGCAGCAACGAAAACTTGGTGATGCCAAAGCCCTGCGCGCGAAACCGTCCCTTGCCGGTCTGTTGCACGGCAACCCGGGCGGTGTTCTTGGCCAACGCTTTCACAATGTAGGCGCGCTTCGCCTCTTCGTTCATCGTCGCCCACCGCCGCACTGCCACTTGCGGTTGCGCTTCGACTTGCACCTTCTTGCGCATGCCGGTGATCTCGATCCAACTGGCGCGGGTCTCGGTCAGATCGGCAGCGATGCGGACGACCTTCTTTGGCCAAGGGTCGCGGCGCTTGGCAAAGAACGTTGGCCAATCGACCACCGAGAGATCCGCATCGTGACCGCGGTCCGCGAACTCGATCAACTCGACATCCTTGGCCCTCAGCTTCTTCAGGTTCTTGAACGCCAAGCGAAGGTTCATCAACAAGCGCGGGTCGTCGCCGCTGCCTTGCAGATCGCGGATCGGGAGGTGCGCGACGTTCTCTAAGTAGCGCAGGTTGTTGGCGGACGGCGGATTCATCAGAGGCCCACCGACGCAGACCACCATGCCGGCGAACAGGTCTGGGTTTCGCAAGGCTAGATCCCAAGCGAGATGGCCGCCGCGCGACCAGCCGCCAACGTACTAGCGGCGATGAAGGTGGGCCCCACACCCGAAGACCCCACCCCGAAGAGCAGGGCACGCATCTCAGCAG
The DNA here is from genome assembly GCA_051278165.1 of Planctomycetota bacterium. Lineage (GTDB taxonomy): Bacteria > Planctomycetota > UBA1135 > UBA1135 > UBA2386. The sequence continues at coordinate 44,808 of JBNMNW010000001.1, forward strand.
CTCAAGCTGCGGCAACACTCTACGGCTCGACTAGCGCGCCCGAAGCGAACGTCAGCGCCGACGACGCTTGGGCAGGTCGACCGAACGGTCACCTGGCACGTGGTATAGGTCCACGATCCGCGCTTCCGCTTCCCGCGCATGGTCGGCGTCGAGCAGCACGGTGGCACCGCTCGACAACTTGATGACGACATCACCACTCGCCTTGTCGACGCGCTTGATGAAGTCGAGCATGTCGACCGGTGGTACGCCATTGACGCTGGCCACGCTGTCATTGTGGAACGCCTCGTAACCAACGTTGACCGCATCAGCGAGCACTTGTGCAAGTACAACGACTTCCTGCTGCTCGGGCCGTCGCAAGCCGTGGTAGTAGCTGTGCAGCAGTTCCTTTGGCGCCTTGTCCCACCAGTGCTCGCCCCAGTTGCGCAAGTACTCGGCCGTCAGCCGCTGGAACACCAAGCCGCCGAACAAGAACCACATCGGCCGCCGGTCGTACTCGGTGCGCGGCACCAACCACTTCATTGGCTGCATCGACAGGTCCACGCTCTTCGACTTGCCGCAGCGCAACACGCGCGCCTTGATGACATCGCCGCAGTCGTAGTCGCCAATCACCGCATCGAACTGGCAGCGGTGCCGGCCGCGATAGCGAATCGTGCCGTTGTCGGCGATGCGATGGCCATCGAGCTCCATCAGCACATCACCCTCAGCGAACTTACCCCAACCACTGGAGCCATATTGCACCGCGGTCACCAGCACGCCGCTATCGCGCGTCTTCATGCCCAGGTATTTGCGCAACGCCGGGTTCTCCAACGGCTGGGTCGTGATGCCAATGCCCGGCACGTCCGGCTTCCTCTTCTTCTTGACGCTGTCGAGGAAGCGGCGAATGATCGGTGCCGGCACCATCTCGCCAACATTCTCGGCATCGGGCAGCGCTTGGAATGCAATGCCAACAATCTTGCCGCGGGCGAACACCGGCCCACCGCTGTTGCCTTCGTTGATCGCCGCGTCGACGGTCACCGCGAGTAGATGACGCTGGCTGTGCTCGTATCGCTGCACCTCGATGCGCGACACCACGCCTTCGGTGATCGAGACCTCTTCACCGCCGATCGGATAGCCGACCACCTGAACGGCATCGCGCAGCTTCGGCAAGTCGCCAACCACCGACGACTTGATCCCGCGGGCGAACGGCTTGTCGTCGATCTCGAGCAACGCTAGGTCGCAGTCGTGACTGATCGCCAGCACCCGCGCCGTGACCTTCTTAGGATCGCTTTGCTTTTGCACCTGCACGAAGGTGGCATTCGCCACCACGTGGGCACCGGTCAGGATCCGGCCGGGACCAACCACAACACCAGACCCGGTGCTGCCGCGCGGCGCGACGTTCTGCCACGGACACTCATAGTCGGGGTCCTGGTAAGTACTGTAGACGCGAACGACTTGGGGGTAGCTCATGAGCGATCGGCGAACAACGTAGCGGCCGGCCGCGCGGAAGCGACCCTGGCCGGACGGATCCCGCGCATCTGTCTCAATTAGAACCTGTCGAGACAGGCAGCTGCCAGTCGACAGGCTGACAGCCACCAACCGTCATTGCCAACGAACGAACTGGTCGAATAGGCTACGAGTTCGGTCCAGCAGGCAGCTGCCGTAGCCGGCAATCGGCCCCAGCAGTGCACGGAGGACAGGTATCGCCGAGGTACGCTTGACCGCGCAGACCCCAGTCCACGGCAATGACAAGTTGTGGCAAGGATGCAATGTCAACGGAACCTGACCCGGCTTTAGCCCGTCCTACCCGCGGCGCTGCCTCACCAACGCCCCACCCTCATCCACATGCATCGCTACTCGCCCGCCGCCATTCTGGTGGCTTTGTTCGTTTCTCCAGTCCTCGCCCAAACGCCAGCCGTTGGCCAGCCAGTCCTCGCCCCGACTGTCAGCCCGGTTGGCCAGATCCACCCGAACGCCCAACCGCTGGGCAGTGTCGCCAGCTATGGCGTGCCGATGCTGGACCGCAACACGCTCTCCATCGAGGACACGAACCGCGCGGCCAATGGCCAACCGGCTCGTTACGCGGTGTCGAACCCCGTCAACATCTCGCCGGTCTCGCACGGCACCTGGGAGCAACTAGACGCGACATGGTCCCTGTGGCGCTTGCGCATCAAGGCTCCCGACTCAGACCACGTCAACCTCGGCTTCCAGACGTTCTTTATGCCGGCCGGCGCGCGCATGCAGGTCTACAGCAGCGACAACAGCTACGTCGTGCGTCCGTTCGACAGCGTCGACCACCAGCCGACCGGCGAGTTTTGGACTCCGGTTGTCATGGGCAGCGAGATCGTCTGTGAGGTCTACGTGCAAACCGCGCTCAAGCCGCAAGTGCTGCTCGACATGATCCACATTGGCTCCGGTTACCGCTACTTCGGTAGTGGCGCAACCGCACTCAGCGACGGCAGTGGCTCGTGCAATGTCGACGTCAACTGCCCGCAAGGCGCTGGCTGGGCAGCCGAGATTTCCGCCTCCGCAGCAATCTCGACCGGTGGCTCGCTCTTCTGCAGCGGCAGCATGATCAACAACACGGCCAACGATGGTCGCAACTTCTTCCTGACGGCCTACCACTGCGGTGTCGGTTCGTCGCAAGCATCGTCCTTGGTCTGCTACTGGAATTACGACGCTGTAACTTGCGGCAGCAACTCCGCGCCGCTCAACCAGTTCACGATCGGCTCGGTGCTACGCGCCGGCTGGAACACGTCGGACTTCACGCTGGTCGAACTCAACAGCACGCCGAACGCCGCCTGGGGCGTCACCTACGCCGGCTGGAACCGCAGCACGTCGACCGCTAGCTCGGCCGTCGCCATCCACCACCCGAGTGGCGACTCCAAGAAGATCTCGTTCGAAACCGCACCGGTTCAGTTCACGGCCTACGGCGGCACCTCGCAAAGCGCGAATGCCAACCACGTGCGCGTGGTCGACTGGGACACTGGCACGACCGAAGGCGGCTCGTCTGGCTCGCCGTTGTTTGACCAAAACCACCGCATCATCGGCCAACTGCACGGCGGCGGCGCCGCCTGCGGCAACAACCAGTCCGACTGGTATGGTCGCCTGCGCACGTCATGGACTGGCGGCGGCAACAACTCGAATCGCCTGTCGAACTGGCTGGATCCGGTCAACACCGGCGCGCAGACGCTCGACACGCTCGGCGGCACGCCAGCCGGCGATGTTGCCGCGGCGACGTCCTACGGCACCGGCTGCTACGCCGGCTTCGGCACGCTCGCCGAAGAGTTTCTGAGCAACACGTTCGACCTCAGCGGCACGGCGATCTCCTCCATCAACTTGCGCCTGACGCCAACGACCAACGGCTACACGATGGCCTCCGCAACCGCGGCATGGGTCACCCCATCCAGCCCCGACCTCGGGCTCTCGGATGACGACACCTCGGTGCAAACCCTGCCGTGGACGCTCAACTACCCCGGCGGTTCGACCAACCAGATCAGCTTCTGCTCGAATGGTTACGCCTGGGCTGGCAACTCGACGACCGCTGACTGGTCGCCAACGATGGCCGAACTCGTCAACGGCGGCGCACGCTTCTGCCCGCTGTGGACTGACCTTGACCCGACGTCGGGCGGCAGCTGCCACTACGACTCGCTCGGTAGTTCGGTGGTGTTCACGTGGAACAACGTTCCGGCTTACACGGCCGGCACGACTGGCCCCGGCAACACGATGCAGATCCAGATCTACCAAAACGGCACGGTCGACTATCGCTTCCGAGCGATGCCAGACCAACCGCAAGGGTCAATCCTGGCCTTCACCCGCGGCAACACCAACACGCCGCCGGCGACCGACATCAGCAACTCGCTGCCGCTTTCGGTAAGCGTTGACAGTGATCCTCTGACCTGGACCGGCCTCAACCGGCCACTGCTCGGGAGCACCCAGTTCCTGCAATTGGGCAACATCCCGAGCGCGGCGCAAAGCATCGGCCTAGTGGTGATTGGCTTCAGCGAGATCCCAGGTGGTCTCGACCTAGGCATCATTGGCGCCGCCGGCTGCAGCCTCTACACGCAGTCAACGATCATCGAGACGATCTTCCCGATGAGCGGCGTGAGCCAATTGTGGCAGCTGCCGATCCCGAACACTCCGGCGCTTACGGGCACGAGCATCTTCACGCAGGGCGCCTTGCTTGAGCCACCGGCGCAAAACGCGTTCGGCTTGCTGACCGGCAACGGCGTCGAGCTGCTCTTCGGCACGCTCTAGGAGCCGCCGCCGCGATGACCAGCCGTATCGGCGAGGTCATCGCTGGCTTGCTGGCCGCCCGCTATCGGGAGGCCAGCAACGTGGTCAACTTGCGCCACGCCAGCCTGCAGGTCGCGATAATTGCGACCGCGGCTATATCCCACGTAGCGAACACAGGGACTGGCTTTGCCGATGACCATCAGCAACGGAATTGGCTTCGTCGCGAAATAGTCGGCGGATTGGTGCGATCGTAGTGGGTCTAGTTTGTTGTTTCTTGTCCAGGCACCGTACCGACAACTCATGAGCAGACGAGCAACACGAGAGGGTCCCGAAGTTGGGGTGAAGTGGGTTCGCTGGGTGGCGGGCGCTATCTGCTTGGCGATCATTGTCGCCATGTGCATTGACTCAGCGGCGATGTTTCAGTCGGTCTTGCGCTTCTTCAGCTTTGTGGCGCGGCTGCTGTAGAGCCAACCGCGCGAGTCGCTTACAGGAACCAGTCGCGCTGCTCACCACCGGGCGCTTCTTCGGGCAGGTCGGCGCTGGCGTTGACGAGCTCTTCCAGCCACCAGTTGGTGCTGTTGTAGAGGCAGGTAACCTCGCCGCACTCGACGCTCGCATCGAACGTATTGAGCAGGTCCGTGGTCTTGTGCTGAGCGGCTGGCGGCACGTTCCAGATGTCCTTATCGCCCACCATCGCCTTCTTCACGCCACGGTGCGCGGGGCAGTTGTAGGTGCCCAACGGCGTCACGACCTGGCGCAGCATCTGCATGTGGCACACCTTTGGCTGCTTGGTGTATTCCTTCCAAGTGCCGGCCATCAAGACCCGCAGATTGGTGCTCGCCAAAACGCGGAAGTCATCGCGAACCGAGGCCCGCGCTTCTTCGAGGTTGACCTGGATGCGCGCCACAACCGCCTGCAGCTCAGCCTCCGTCTTGGTGGGGTCCATGACCTCGGCGCCGTCCTCTTGCCGTTCGAGGAACGGCTTGAAGGAGATGTAGTCGAACATCGCATCGGAGGCGCGCTTACTCGCCAAGACCATCTCGTGGATGTTCTCGACAATCTTGACCTCGCCACGACTGCCGCCAACCCAGGTGATAACGAACGAGAAGCCCATCTGCAGATCGGGGTTAGCGGCCTTGATCTTCGGGGTCCAACCGCAAATTTCGTCGAGCGTCAGCGACTTCTTCGCCGGGTGGTGCATGCGCTGGAACACGTCATTGCTGCCCGAATCGAGCGAATAGCGCACCCAGTCACCCTTAGTGAAGTGCGGCGCAGCTTTCAGGATGCGGTCGCCGCGACTGCCGTTGGTGACGACCGAGACGGACAGGTCGAGCTTCTTCAAGAACGCGACGAAGTCGACGAAGCCGGGGTAGAGCGTCGGCTCGCCGCCGCCGATCAAAATCACGCTGCGCAGACCACGTTCGGCCATGCGCTCGATCGACACGCGCAGCTGCTCGTCCTCGTGCTTTTCCTTGCTGTTAAGGATGTCCCAATCGATGCAGTGGTCGCACGCGAAGTTGCACGCCGTGGTCAAGTCGAGGTTGATCGACAGCGGCGCGATGTCCGGCATCTCCGGCAGCTGCTTGCCTTCCGCCTGAGCCTTGCGCAGCGAGCGCTGCCACTTCACGTAGTCGACAACTTTCGGCCACATGCTCGGCTGCTGCAGCTTGCTGGCGAAGTCGTGAACGCGCTCGACCTGTTTGCCCGCCTGCTGAGTACCAGTCTGCTGCTTACCAGCCTGCTGCTTACCAGTCTGTTGCGTCGTGCGCTCAGAGTTGGGCAAGGAGGCTGGCGTAGAGCCGGATCCGGAGGGCGATGGTGTCGAGGGCGTTGGTTCGTTCACTTGAGTTGGCATTGTGGAGGTTTGCGAGAAAACCATACACCAGCTGGTCCAGCGGATCCTGAACGTTCACTGCCCGACCGTCTTCGCTGGCGAATGAGATCGCGTAGTTCTCACCCAGTTGGCGATCGATGCGCACGCCATTGACCGCGAACCATGCTGGCCGCGGTTGCCGTGGACAACATTCCAGGTGCAGTTCCACCGCCACGCTACCGATGCCACTGGCGACTTCGAACCGGACCAGATTGTCACGCGCGTCGGGCGCCGCATTGCTCTGCACAACGTTCCGCAATTCGGCGTCCGCCGGCAGCGGCACCAGTGCCTGCAGCAAACTGAGCACGTGGGACAGAGAATCTTCGACCATGACGCGCCCCGGGTGCGCTGGCGACAACCGCATCGTCAGCGAACGCACCGGCTGCTCACGCAGGCCGGGATGCAGGGCTTCGAGCGCCGCCAGGGCATAGGGCCACTGGCAGTTCTCAGCCAATAACAGCCCTGCCTCGCGAAAGGCCTCGACCCGCTGCAAGCCGAGCGACGCATCGGCGGTCGCCACGAATGGCTTCTCACATAAGCAGGCAACGCCGGCAGTCAGCGCAGCGTCGAGCCCGGCTAGATGCCCCTCAACCGGACAGGCGACCACCAACGCGTCGACGGTCTTCGCGAGTTCCACGGGGTTGTCGTAGGCCGCGACGTCGTGGCCCAACTGGGTCGACATCGCCGCAGCCGCGTTGCGGGTGCGCGTGTGGTCACGACCGGCAATTCCGATGATCCGTGCACCGGACTTTTCGAACCAACGCGCCAGGAATGGACCGAGGCCTTGCCTCGTCCGACCGGCACCAAGGATGCCTACCGCAGGAACGGTCGTGTCGTCGTTCGCTTCGAAGTTCACTGCCTGCCTAATTTCACTGCCTGCCTCACTTCACTGCCTGCCTCACTCGCGCTCACAAACTCTCAAAACTTTCTAAAGAACCGCGTGACGCTCGCGCCGTTCTCAGCCTTAGGCACTGCGTTGTAGCGATGCGTGAAGAGCTTTTCGCGCGGTTTGCAGCGACTGGCTGAATGCTTGCACATTCAGAGCATGACGTCAGAGCATGACGCCACGGCATCCCAAAGGTCGCATTTCTGCAATCGCCGCAACCCAAACACCTCCAAACAACAAATACAGCCTCGGCTGGAACTTTCTGCGACCGAGTTCGTCACCGCGCCGCCGCGACGAACTAACCAGCACAGATCGCCTACCTACCCAGCCACCCCACCACTAGTGACTACTCGCGTAGCCACCACAACCAACATATTCACCGCCAACCTGCCCTGCGGGTCATGGCGGAAGCTTCGGGAAGGAAGGGATCTTAATGGCCGTCCGGCACTGCACCGGGCGGCTGTTTTTTATTGCCTAGTGCACGCCAAACACACTGCGATTCGTCGGACACAACTCGCCGGACCAACGACGGTTGGCGATGGCAATACGACAGTCTGACGTTCTTCCGTCGCCCCTCTAGCTTCGCGAACTACGCACCGCCAAGCTTGCAGCATGGCTTACCGCACCCTCGCCGTGCTCCTGACGTTGGCAACGTCCGCGTTCTCTCCGGTAACGGCACAGCAATCAGACGGCCCGCGACTGCTGACCAGTCGCGACGCAGGCAAGCAACTGCTGAAGCTGCCGAAGGAAGACGATTCGTTCGGCTTCATCGTGTTTGGCGACCGCACCGGCGGGCCAGCCGAAGGCATCAAGGTGCTCGATCAGGCCGTAGTGGATACCAACCTGCTCGACCCGGACCTGGTCATGACCGTTGGCGACCTCATCAACGGCTACAACCAGACCGAGCAATGGCTCGAACAGGCTGATGAGTTCAAAACCTCAATGAGCAAACTGCGGATGCCGTGGTTCCCCGTAGCGGGCAATCACGACATCTATTGGCGCGGCAAGAACAAGCCAGCCGGCGAACACGAGAGCAACTATGAGACGGTGTTTGGCCCGCTCTGGTATGCCGTGCAGCACAAGAAGTGCTGGTTCATCGTGCTGTATTCCGACGAGGGCAACCCCGAAACCGGCGAGAAGAACTTCAACGACCCCGAGTGCCAACGCATCAGCCAAGAACAACTGGATTGGCTGTCGGCGACCCTCAAGCAAGCTCACGATGCGCCACACGTATTCGTGTTCCTGCATCATCCGCGCTGGCTGAAGCAATACGGCGACGATTGGCCAAAGGTGCACAAGATGCTCGTAGCCAACGGCAACGTGCGTGCGGTGTTTGCCGGCCATATTCATCACATGCGCTACGGCGGCGCGCCCGACGGCATTGAGTATTACACCGTCGCCTCGGTTGGCGCGCACCTGGGACTTGATGCGCCGCAAGCCGGCTTCCTGCATCAATACCACGTCGTCACAGTGCGCCCCGAAGGCATCAAAGTTGCCGCCGTTCCGGTTGGCACGGTGATCGACCCCAAGACCATTCCCGACGCGCTCGTCGACGACGTATTAGCGATTCATCGCGGCATGCGCATCAAGACCAGTGAGGTCGTTCCCGCGGGCAATGGTGCCGCCGTCGCTGTCGATGGCACCGTCGATGCCGTGGTCACGTTGCGCTGCCACAATCCGGGTTCGCGCGCCATCGAACTCGAACTGGTGCCGCAAGAAGGCCAGCCTTGGACGTTCGGGCCGGACCATCAGCACGTCATCGTCGCGCCCGAAAGCGATGGTTACACCACGTTCTCGATGCATCGCACGGCAACCCAAGAACCATTCACGCTGCCGACCATCGAGGTTCTCTGCGACTACCTAGCCGTCGACCGACGCGTCGCCATCCCAGCCCGGAAGGTGACCATCGATCTACCGCCCCCCGCCCAATTGGGCAGCGCAGACCAAGCAAACAACGGCGTGCTCGTGCTCGACGGCAAGGGCTGCCTGAAGATCACCGACCAACAAATCAAACTGCCCGACGGCCCGATCACGCTCGAGTGCTGGCTTCGCGGCGACGACTTCAGCGGCCGCCGCGGCCTGGTCACCAAGACGGAGATGAGCGACTACGGCCTGTTCTGCAGCGACGGCGAGATCGACTTCTCGGTCTTGCTTGGCGACCGGTATGCATCGGCATCCTCCACCGGCGCAGTGCTGCAGCCCGGCACTTGGCACCACGTCGCAGGCGTCTTCGACGGCCAACAGGTGCGCATCTACGTCGACGGCAAGCTCGTCGCCATGCAGGCCGGTAGTGGCCACCGCCGCACCAACGAATTGCCGTTGTTCATCGGCGCCGACACCAACAAGAACGGTCGACCAACGTCATACTTCGCCGGCTCAATCGACGACGTGCGCCTGTCCAAAGTCGCGCGCTACGTCGGCGATTCGTTCGATCCGCCCGCCAAGCACGCGCCGGATGACGACACCGTATTGCTGATTCCATGCGACCGTGACTTCGGCCCGTGGACGATCGACCGATCCAAGCAACACTCCCATCCGCGCCGAGTCGGCAGTGCCTACTGCACGGTGTCGGATCGCAAGTAGCAGCGGCACGTTCCTGCCTGCCCAACCTGGACTCGAACTTGCAGGGGCAAACACGATGAACCCCTCTAGTCTGGCGCAAACCCAGTGCTTGCGTCACAAACGCTCGGTCGCGGCCCTGCTAGTGGCTTCCGTGTGTCTCCTTACGACTACACTGCTGACGCGCGCACTGCCTGCCCACGGCGGCCAATACCGTGGGCCAACCAACGGCGGCGTGCCTGGCAACCCGCAATTCCCCGGCGGATCTGGCAACCCAGGCCTAGTGCCCGGCGGGCCATTGACCGGCGGCAGCGCCAGCCTGGATGTCGCGAGCTGGCGCGTTTGGTGGGGACTCAACAGTGACCGCTACGTGCGCCCAAAGAGCGCCAGCAAGGTCACCGACATCCAGCGCAGCCAGCACGTCTTGCCAAGCCTGAAGGCGGCACTCGACGCGACCGACAACCCGGACATCAACTCAGCCTGCCTGATCGCGTTGGGCAAGGCGGCCATCCAGCATCCTGAGTTTGACGTTCTCGAGGTGTTGCGCACACGACTGAAGCGCGCCAACCTTGAAGTGCGTGAAGCCGCCGTTTTGGCGATGGGACTGACCGGCCGATCCGACGTGTTCGACGATCTCGACGGAATCATGCGCAACACCAAGGCGGGCCGAAAGCTCGTCGGTCGCGACAGCGTTGAAGATCGCGCCCGCACGTTCGCCGCGTATTCGCTCGGCATGCTCGCCAACCGTTCGACGTCGACCGTGCTAAAGACGCAGGTTCTCGGCAGCTTCGTCGCGATGCTCGAAGACAATTCGATCAAGGATCGCGACCTGCTGACCGGCGTGCTCAACGGCATGCGCTTGCTAGGCCCCAACAAGGACAAGCGGTTGCTGTGGCAAGCTACGGGCGCCATTGAAGCGCACCAGCAGCGCCGAATGCGCGATAAGGCCAGCGCTGTGCAGTCGCATGGCCTGACCGCACTCGCCGCACTGCTTGGCCGCGGCAACAGCAGCGCCCACGAACGCGCCAAGGAACTGATGGCCGACGTGCTCAAGAGCCGCAGCCAGGAAACGACCACCTACATCTCCGCCATCATCGCACTCGGCGAAATCGTAAGCCCAGGCGACAAGGTGCCGATGGACGCACTACTGCGCGCCGTGTCGCGGCCGAGTGATTCGCTGATGCCAAAGTTTGGCATGATCGCGTTCGGCAAGATCGGCGGCAAAGTATGCCGCGAGCAACTCGAACGCGCGTTCAAACGCGGCAAGCGCGACGTGCGGCCGTGGGCAGCCATCGGCCTCGGCCTGCTGGCTTTCCATGAGGATGACGTGATTGCGAGTCCTACGGCGGGAACCGCAGCACGCACCGCCAAGGGAGCGCTCGCCGCCTCGATTGGCAAGTTCCTGCACAAGGAGTTCAACGATGAGAAGAAGGAGATGCAGGCCGCCATCGCGATCGCACTCGGCCTGGCCAGCTACAAGGTGGCAGCTCCCGATCTTCGCAAGCTCGCGACCAAATACATGAGCAACGAACCGCTAGCCGGTCCGTTGTGCCTCGGCCTCGCGATGATGAAGGACACTCCTTCCATCCCTCTACTTCTCGACGGCATGCAACGCATCGACCGCCCGGTACTGTTTGGCGAGGCAGCTTTGGCGCTGTCGCGCCTCGACCGCCCCGACGCCTCGGCAAAGGCGGTGGCAACCCTGCAGGCAATGACGCGCATCCACCCGATGTTCCTGCGGCAACTCGCCGCCGCGGCGCAAGCGATCGGCCACCTGCGAAACCCCAAGGACATTGACAGCCTCGCCGCGATCGTCGGCGATACGAAACGTAGCAAGCGCGACATCTGGCAGGTGGCGTTCGCCGCCGCCGCACTCGGTTCGGTCGCGGATCATGACCCGGTTGGCTTCGGCACCCGCATCGCGCACGGCATGAACTACACCGCTCGCGAGCAGACGATCAGCAACGGGCGTAACGGGATCCTCGACATCTTCTAGTCGCCGCTTAGGTCACGCTCGCGCATAGCAGAAGATTTGAGCGGCAAAGTAAGACGCGCCGCTCGTCGGTACCGCGTTGACTCGCGCCCCCAACTAACGTCGAGTCCAACCCGTGCTGTTCCGCTTCAGCCTCTACGGGTTCCTCAAGAACCAACGGTATTTTGAACCGTTCCTGATCCTCGCGTTCCTCGAGAAGGGCATGTCGTTCTTCGCGATCGGCGCGCTGATCGCGTTCCGAGAGATCGCGACGAACGTGCTCGAGATCCCATCCGGATCGATCGCGGATCTGCTTGGCCGACGCCGTTCGATGCTGCTGTCGTTTGGCGCCTACTTGTGCAGCTTCGTCGTGTTCTGGCTGGCGGACGAGCAGTGGCTGTTGTGGCCAGCGATGTTCTTGTTCGCGATCGGCGAAGCGTTTCGCACCGGCACGCACAAATCGATGATCTTCGAATGGCTGCGGCGCGAAGGGCGTAGCGCCGAGAAGACCAAGGTCTACGGACACACGCGCTCATGGAGCAAGTTCGGATCGGCGGCGTCCGTAGTGATCGGCGCCGGCTTGGTGTTCTCGCTCGACAGCTACGCGGCGGTGTTCTTGCTATCCGCCGTGCCGACGGCCTGCAACATGATCAACCTCGGTAGCTACCCGACGTATCTCGATGGCGAAGCCGTTCAGGCCATCGGTTGGCGCGACGTTTGGCAACACAGTCGTAAGGCAATCGCCAAGGCGGTGCAGCAACCGCAACTGCGCAGATTGATGACCGAGTCGATGAGCTTCGAAGGTGTCTTCCATGCCAGCAAAAACTATCTGCAGCCACTGCTAGCGGCGGCCGCAACGGCGTGGTTCACGGTGCAGCTGGACGCCGAGTCAGGGGCGGGCCATGACTGGTCGGAGCTACAGCGAACGACCTTGCTGATCGCGCCGGTCTACCTGTGCCTGCACCTGATGTCGGCGTCTGCCAGCCGGCGCGCGCACCGCTTGGTCGCGGCAGTTGGTGGCGACGAAGCGCGAGCGGCGCGACTCTTGTGGAGCCTGACTGCGGCGTTGTTCGTTGGCCTTTTGGTCGGCGAACTGACGCAGGTCATCACCATCTCGATCACCGCGTTTGTCTTGCTACATGTCGCGCAGAACCTGTGGCGACCGATCCTGATTAGCCGCATCGACTCAGCAACCGGCCATGCCAACTCAGCGGTGACGCTGTCCGTTGAGAGCCAAGCGCGTCGCATGGCAACCATCGTATTGGCGCCGCTGTTTGGCTTCGCAATCGATGCGACGAGCCGTGGCGACGCGAGCCAAGCTGGCATCTATTGGCCGATTGCCGTCGTCGGTGCAATGATGGCGATTGTGATGCGATTGACCGGTCGCAAGGTCGCAACGACTGCGTGATTCTGAGCCCGATCGAACCACAGGTTCTTACAGGAATGGTGGGAGATAGTGACGGGAGTGCAGTAACAAGGGCGCATGGCATCGAGTACCGCGACCGAAAGCTCCCCAACGAAGACTGACACCTCGAAGCGAGTGACCAAAAAGGCCACGGCCAAACGACCAACGGCGAAGAAGGTGCCTGCAGCAAAGAAGGCGCCCGCCAAGAAGACCCCGACAGCTACGAAAGGCCCGATCGCCAAGCAAGGTCAGGTCGCCAAGAAGGGCGCCATCACGAACAAGCCCCCCGTCAGGAAGAAGCTGACGGCACGCACCGCCAACAAGCACATCCTCTACCAACTGTCGGTGCAGGCTCCTGCGACCGACTCGAGGACCTACGCTCGCTGGTTCAAGAAGTACACCGGTCGCGACCTGCGCGCGTGGCGCGAAGACTTCTGCGGCACGTCGGTGCTGTCCTGCCACCACGTGTTGAATCACAAGGACAACACCGCGGTCGGCGTCGACTTCCACCGCCCGACGCTCGACTGGGGCATCAAGCACAACGTCAATGAACTGCTCAACGACGAGCAGAAGCAGCGCCTGACGCTGATCGAAAGCGATGTGCTCGAAGTCACCGCCCCGAAGGTCGACTGCGTGCTGGCGCTAAACTTCAGCTACCAGGTGTTCACGACTCGCGAGACGCTCGGCAAGTACTTCAAGCAGGTCTACAAGTCGCTGAAGCCGGGCGGCGTATTCTACCTCGATGCGCTCGGCGGCCCGGATGTGCTTCAGCAGAAGACCGACCGCACCAAGCACAAGGGCTTCACCTACCACTGGGAGCAACGCAGCTTCGATCCGATCAGCCATCGCTTCGTCTGCGCCATCCACTTCTCGTTCCCAGACGGCACGATGAAGAAGAACGCATTCGTCTACGACTGGCGCATGTGGACGCTGCCCGAGTTGCGCGAACTGTTCGTCGATGCGGGCTTTGACGACGTGCATATCCTGTGGGAAGGCACGGATAAGGCGACCATGAGCGGCAATGGCATCTTCCGGCGCAAGGAAGTCGGCGACATGGACGAGGCCTGGATCAGCATGGTCGTGGGCCGGAAGAAGTAGTCGCAGCAGAGTTCTTATGCCGGGCAAACCCCGGCGCCACCGCTGGTTGGCGTCAGATTGCCGCGAGGATGTGGCTCAGGGGTGTTGCACATATGGGGCGTTCTCCGAACAATGCTTGCCCCAAATTGTGGCTCGGCAATCGCTCATTTGCCGATGGGTATCCAGCCACCTAGCACCCAGCCCACTATGAAAGAAATCGTCATCCTCGGCGCCGGCAAGATCGGTCGCATGGTCTGCCACTTCATGTCCCATGCGCGGACAGAATCGGCCCCTTCTTACTCCGTTCGCATTGGTGACGCAGCGCTTGGCGCCATCGACCACATCAAGACGGAGTATCCGGATGTCTCGGGCCAGGTTGTCGACTTCAGCGATGCCGCCAGTGTCGAGGCGATCCTCAAGGGTGCCTGGGCCGTCATCAGCTGCGCGCCGTTCCACTGCAACCCGGTGATCGCCGAGCGCTCCAAGGCGCTGGGCGTGCACTACTTTGACCTGACCGAAGACGTCGAAGTCACCAACCAGGTCAAGGAACTCGCCAAGGGTGCCAAGACCTTGTTCGCGCCCCAGTGCGGTCTCGCGCCGGGCTTCATCACGATCACGGCCAACCACCTGATGCAGTCGATGAGCGAAGTGTCCGACCTGCATCTGCGTGTCGGTGCACTGCCGCGCTACCCGTCCAACCGCCTCAAGTACAACCTGACTTGGAGCACGTCGGGTCTAATCAATGAGTACTGCCAGCCGTGCGAATCGGTCGAGAACGGCGAACTGACGAACGTGCCGCCAATGGAGCAGCTCGAGCACATGACGATCGACGGCGTCGAATACGAAGCCTTCAACACGTCAGGCGGCCTCGGCACGCTCGCGATCACGCTCAAGGACAAGGTCAAGAACGTCAACTACAAGACGATGCGCTACCCGGGCCACTGCGAGCTGATGAAGTTCTTGCTGCAGGACCTGCACATGCAAGAAGACCAAGAAGGCCTCGGCCGCATGTTCGAGAAGTCGCTGCCGGCGACCTTCCAAGATCAGATCGTGATCTTCGTCAGCGCGACCGGCCAATACAAAGGCCGCCTCGCCGAGCGCACCTACGCCAAAACGATCTACCACCAGGAGATCGACGGCAAGAACTGGAGCGGCATCCAGATCACCACGGCGGCCGGAATCACGGCGATCGTCGACATGCTGGCCAACGGCGAACTGCCCGATAACGGCTTGTTGAAGATGGAAGATGTCGACTACGACAAGTTCCTCGCCAACCGCTTCGGCAAGTACTACGCCTAGGCAAATCGGCTAGCAGGGCAGCTACGCAAGGCTGCTAAGCCGGGCAGCTTGCCCCAAATCAGCTAGCGCCAGCAGACCGGCCGGGCCATCATCCTTGGCCCATGCCGAAGTTCCCTCTGCTGTGTGCGATGATGTTCCTCCAGTTCTTTGTCTGGGGAAGCTGGTATGTGACTGCCGGAACCTTCGTGCAGCCCATGGGCTGGGACCAAACCACGACCGGCTGGATCTACTCCGCTGGTCCGATCGCCGCGATGATCACGCCCCTGTTCTTGGGGCTGATTGCGGACCGCTTCTTCGCTTCCCAGCGAGTCCTAGCGGTCATGCACGCACTCGGCGCCATTGTCATGCTGGTGTTCGTGCCGGGCGCCATTGAGACCAAGGACGCGGCCTCGTTCGAATGGTATGTGCTGATCTACATGCTGTGCTACATGCCCACGCTCGGGCTATCGAACACCATCGCGTTCACGCACATCAAGAACCCCGAGCGGCAGTTCCCGATTGCGCGCGTGTTTGGCACCCTAGGTTGGATCGCCGCCGTGACGCTGGTCAGCAAGGGACTGCAGGCAGACACCCTGCCAATCATGTTCCAAGTGGCCGGCTACAGCTCGATCGCGATGGCGATACTGAGTTGGGTTCTGCCGCACACGCCGCCGCCGTTGGCTGGCAAGAAGGTCAGCATCGCAGAAACGTTGGGACTCGGCGCGCTCGTACTGTTGAAGCGCCCGGCGTTCGCAGTCTTCATGCTGTGCTCGTTCCTAATCTGCATCCCGCTCGCCGGCTACTACAGCTACGGCAACCAGTTCGCCGCGACGGTCTGGCCTGAAGCCGGCTTCTACATGGCGTTTGGCCAATGGGCCGAAGTTGGCTTCATGCTGATCATGCCGCTCTGCTTCCGACGCCTCGGGGTCAAGAAGATGCTGGCGATCGGCATGCTGGCCTGGGTCGTTCGCTACGGCCTTTGGAGCTTCGGGGCACCGGACTCGATCGCCTGGATGGTGCTCGGCGGAATCCTGCTGCACGGCATCTGCTACGACTTCTTCTTCGTCACTGGCCAGATCTACGTCGACCAACAGGCGCGCCCCGAGATTCGCGGCCAGGCGCAGAGCTTCCTGGTCATCATGACACAAGGCGTTGGCATGTTCCTCGGCGCCCAGATCGTGACCGGCATCGTCGAAACCAACACCACCGACGAGGTCCCGGACTGGAGCCAGATCTGGTTTTGGCCAGGTGTCGCAGCGGCAGCCATTCTGGTGCTGTTCCTGGTTGCCTTCCGCGAGTCCCGCAAGGCCGCGTAATCGCGCCGGCCGAAGCGCCAGCCGCAGAGATCCAGCCGTGAGGAGCCAACCGAACTCGCCGGCGAACCTAGGTACCGCGCCCGCTGCTACTGGATCGTGAACTGCAGGCCGTTGCTGAACACCAACGGCAACGGTGTGCCGAGCGCCAGGTCAATCATCGCGAACTGGGATCCGATGACCATGCCGCTCAGCGCTGGGTTGCCCGGGATGCCAAGCGGGAACACGCAGTGCCCGGAGAAGCCAGGGCTGCCCGGAAACTGACTCGCACTCTCGTTACCTGTGCCAGTAGAGACGAGCGCCGTCGCCAAACTGTCCGTGTGCAGCGAGCAGCCCGGCGCGCCTGGCACCGGCAGGCTGCCCCACGCCGGGTTCGTGCCCAAGATCATCAAGCCCAAAGAACCAGGCAAGAACCCTGAGGCTTCGAGCTGGAAGTCGAGGTTGCCAACCGTGGGCTCGTAGTTCGTCATCATGCCCGGCAGCGTGCCGGCCGACGTGGCGCAACCAAACCCGACCGGCGTCACGGCCGCGCCATCGAGCAAGTTGCAGTAGCCGCGCCACTTCGGCGCTGACGACGTCGCCTGGGTCAACCAACTGCTGCCCGAACGCCTCACGTAGGTTGCGGTGATGCCACCCGGCTCGACCGGCAACTCACTGAAGCCCGGCTCAATCCACACGAACCAGTAGCTCTGGCCGGCGTTCAACGTGACCGGTGCATCGAAGTTGGCGCCGTGCCAGCCAAGGCCAAGTGACGGATCCGCTTCGAACGTGCCGCCACCAAGGCGTTGACCCGGCGTGAAGATAAAGTTCGTGTCCCAGATCTCTAGCGACATGAAGCCGCGGTTCGTCAGGAACAGGTTCTCGGTGAAGATCTCTGCCGAGAACAGCACCATCGTCTGGTTAGGCGTGAACTGCCAGCCGTGGCCGTTGGGGCCGACGAATGACGTTGGAGTGATCGTGCCACCCGTGTTGACGGTGGTCGAATCGTTGGCCGAAATGCATGGCGGCGTTTGGGCCGCGAGAGTCATGCCGAGAAGGGCGGTTGCGAAAGTGCCGCGGATACTGCCAGTCGTCATCAGATCTCCTGTTTGAGAGTTGTGGTGCGTGAGAGCCACGAGCAAACAGTGTCCCTGAAAGCGGCGACTAGGGCGACGCAACCACGTGCCGTCTTGGTAACCAGACCACCATGACTGCGGACAGCAATGCGCAGACGATACCGAACCACAAAGCAGGTGCAAATGAGCCGGTCTCGCGGAACACTTCGCCCATCTGCCCTTTGACCGGCAACACAAAGCCGCGCGCCAGCGCGTAGCACAAAGCGGCTGCCGTAGCGCGCAATGCGGCCGGATAGTACTGGCCGAACAAGGCGCCGAAACACGACCAGGTGCCTGCGCCGAGCCCCATTACGGCAATGGCGATCGTGAACGACGCGAAGTTATCCTGCAGTGAATCCAGTTGCCCAAGCACCAAGGTTTGCCCGACTGCGAACACCAGACAGAACGCGACGAAGACCTTGATGCGCCCGAGTCGCGCCGCCAGGAATCCGAACAAGACGTCGGCGACCACGTGCACGGCGTTCACTTGAATTTGGAACCAACCAACGTCTGCCGTCGACACTTGGTGCATCTGCATCAGGGCACTAGGCAATTCCGCATAGACACACCAAAAGCCAACCATGTGCAGCGACAAGATGGTCAACAGCACCAAGGTCGTGCGGCGATAGGCGGGTGCCAGCAGTGCGCGAACGGGCATGGCCGGTTCTCTTTGCACCGCGCGATCTGGTCCGGGCATCGCCCAACGGCCAGCAAGCGCCAACACACCCAAGGCACTCGAGCCATAAAACACGGCGCGCCAACCAACATCAGGGAGCGGCGCGAGGAAGCATGCAACTGCCGCAGCCAGCGCCATCGCCACCGGACTGCCGGCCTGCAAGATGCCGTGCACCTTGTCGCGCTGCTTGCCGGACCAGTAGTCGGCAACCACCGCATGTCCGATCCCCCATTCGCCACCAACCCCTAGGCCAGTGATGAATCGTGCGACGAACAACGACCAGTAGCTATCCGCCATGCCGGTCAACGCGGCACCGATCGAGAACACCACAATGCTCCAGATCATCGCCGAACGACGACCGATCAAATCGGCGACGCGACCAAACACGAAGCCACCGATGGCCGTCGCCAACAGGGACCAACCTTCGATCCACGACAGGTCTGGCCACAGTTCGAGGCCGAGGTCGGCAGCAATACTGCGCTTCGTGAAGCTGAACAGAATCAGGTCATAAAAGTCGAAGACCCAACCGAGCCAACAGAACACCAGGACACGACCGCGGCCGTTGCTAAGCAAACCACCAGCCATCAGGTAACCAGGGCCCGATCGCGCCAGCTAGAGACATTGCCGCGACCGCGAGAGATATCGTCGCGCCAGCGAGAGATATCGTCGCGCCAGCTAGAGACATCGTCGCGCATCTTCATCGCTGCCTTCACAAAGCCACGCTTCGTTTCATGCCGGTCGGCACCAACGTCGACGGTTAGCGCCGATTTGGGCAAGCAGCCAAACTTCGCAATCTGCGCCGCCGCCAGCGTCAGTTTCTCTGGCTGAACCGTCGCTGGGTGAAATCTCAGCGCGACGTGCTTGTCTTGGCGCACAATCGGCTTAACCACCGGCTGTCGAGGTGCCGGTTTCTGGGCCACCGCACCTGCCGTGAGGGCAAGCGACGAGGCAAATGCCAGTCGAAATGAGCCATGGCTTGCCATTGCCTGGCAGCATAGGCCCGAACCTTCCCATCGCCTACAGCGACGATTGCGGCCCAGTCTGCTATCGTCTTCGCCCCCATGTTCGTGCCCCAGCGCCACAAAACGATCTCAGTCCCGGTCGGTCCCGTCCAGGTTGGCAGTTGCCACCAGGTCGTCGTGCAATCGATGACCAACACCGACACCGCCAATGCCGAGAGCACCGCGACGCAAGTCGCCGAGCTCTACAATGCCGGCAGCGAATTGGTGCGCATCACCGTCAACACGCAGGAGGCGGCGGCGGCCGTCCCCGAGATCCAACGTCGCCTGCACGACCTCGGCCTCGACGTGCCGATGATCGGGGACTTCCACTACAACGGGCACGTCCTGCTGAAGAAGTATCCGGAGTGCGCCCAGATCCTCGCCAAGTACCGGATCAACCCGGGCAACGTCGGCAAGGGCGCCAACCACGACAAGAACTTCGCGACGATGGTGCAGTGCGCCGTCGATCACAACAAGCCAGTGCGCATCGGCGTCAACGCTGGCTCGCTCGATCAGGATTTGCTCAATGACCTGATGGAGACCAACGCGAAGTCTTCGATCCCGCAAGATGCGCAGACGGTCTTCCTCGAGGCAATGGTGCAGAGCGCAGTTCGTTCCGCGCATGCCGCCGAAGAACTGGGACTGAAGCGCGAGCAGATCATCCTCAGCTGCAAGATCAGCAAGGTGCAAGAACTGGTGCGCGTCTACCGGGCGCTCGCCGATCGCACCGACCACGCGCTGCACCTCGGCCTGACCGAAGCGGGCATGGGCAGCAAGGGCATTGTCAGCTCGACAGCCGGACTTGCGATCCTGCTGCAAGAAGGCATCGGCGACACCATCCGCGTGTCGTTGACCCCCGAGCCGGGCGGCGCGCGCACGCAAGAGGTGCGCATCGCGCAGCAGATCCTACAGTCGATGGACATCCGTCCGTTCTTACCGCAGGTCACCGCATGTCCTGGCTGTGGCCGCACGACCTCGAGTTACTTCCAAGTGCTCAGCCAAGAAGTCGAGCAGTTCTTGGTCGCGCGCATGCCGGTGTGGAAGAAGGAAAAGCCGCAAGCGGCCAACCTGCAAGTTGCGGTGATGGGCTGTGTCGTCAATGGCCCCGGTGAGAGCAAGGCCGCCAACATTGGCATCTCGCTACCCGGCACCGGCGAAGCCCCGCGGGCGCCGCTCTACGTCGACGGCGAGCAAGTAGGCACACTCGAAGGGCCGACGCTGACGCAGGACTTCCTCGATCGCATCGAAGAATACGTCGCGCACATGGAGTAGTTCGCGTTGTGCCGTACGATCCTCTGAAGCACGGGCCGAAACGCATCGTTGGGCCAGGCTTCCATGAGCAAGTGCACGAACTCGTGCGCACCGTGCCGGAAGGATCGGTCACGACCTATGGCGACATTGGCGCCGCGCTCGGCAGCAAGAACGTTGCGCGCCACGTCGGCTATGCGATGGCCGCGCTGCCCGAAGGTCATGAAGTGCCGTGGTGGCGGGTTGTGGCTGCTGGCGGCCGGCTATCGCAGTTGCCAGGCGCAGCCGAACGACAGGCAGCACACCTGATGGACGAAGGCATCGAAGTGCGCAATTTGCGCGTGCGCCACTTTACCGAGCGGCGCCATGTGCTTGCAGCCCGTGCTGATTAGCACGGTAAACGGCGGAACCTAACCGTCGGCCTTGTCAGTGATGTAGGCGTCGCTCGGCCACCGCAACAAGCCGAACAGAAGACTGGTCTCTTCGCTGTAGCGCCAGCCGGATGGCACGCGCACGTCATCCCGCTCGTAGCGGTAGAGCCCCCAAAGGTAGGACTGCTGGACATTGCGCTCGTAGAGCTCTTGCTGCTCGTCGTAGTGGAACGAGTCCGCGTCGACAAACATGAACAGCGGGCCGTAGGCGTCATACTCGGCATAGCCAGTGCCCTTGGGCCACGGTGGATTGCTGACATTGTACAGCTCCATGTTCATCGCCAGCAGCGGCAGCCAAGAGACGTCGCCGAGGCCACCGTTGTTGTTCTTCGCCAACTGCCCCAGACGCGCCTCCTCAAGCATTTTCACGTCGGGCGTTCCATCGCGATCAGCAAACCTGTGACTGCGCACGACGCAAGAGGTCAACGGGAGCAGGAGAACGGCGACGGCGAGTGATGCGTGCTTCATGGATCTGTGGAATCCGAGTGACAGGAATCTCGACAACCGAGAGCAGGGTCCCCAACGCACCATTGCGAAGCGTTCCTCGGCACAAAATCTACCCGACACCCCGAATTCTCAGCCCGCACGAAATTGCGACGAATGCGATTCCTTGTTGCTAGGGACGCGGCTTAACGGGCGATGCGATCGCAGCGACGTCACCGCACCCGCTGGCACTGCCGATAGTGGCGCTGGTAGCTCCAGTGCACGGACCAACACGCACTGGCGTGATGCACCGCTAGCCGCGCATTCGCCAGCACGGCCGCACCTCGCCCACCCATCCGCGTGCCCGACAGCCAACAACCCGAGGCAGCAACCCGCGTGCGGCACGCGCTGTGGATAGTCGCGGCAGTGTATGCCGGCATCGGCCTCGTGATGATGCTAGTCGCCTCGCCGAAGGTGCCCTACGCCGATCCGTGGCGGTTCCTGGCGACCTTCCTGGAGCAACCGTTCCCGGACAACATCCTCATCGCCGACAACGGTCACCGCGAGATTCTGCCGAGCTTGGTTCGCCTCGCGGAGCTGCACTGGTTCGGGGCCAATCAGTGGCTGCAGATCCTGGTTGGTATGGCGCTCGCGGTGGTCACGGTGCGAATGCTTTGGCGAGCGCTGTATTGCGATAGCCCTACCGTCCGCGCGAGCTCTGCATGCATCCTTGCGGTCGGCTTGTTTTGGCTGGGCAACGCCCGCAAGTTGTCACACGGCAACGAGTCGGTGCACTTATTCATAGTCCTGTTGTGCCTGGTCCAAGGCCTGCGCTGCCTGATCGGGGAGCATCCGCGTCGCGGCTTCCACGCGGGCTTTGCGGCGCTACTCGCCAGCGTCACGTTCGGCAGCGGAGCTGCGTGCTTTGGCGCATTCCTAGTGATCATGTGGCTGCGACGTGAACCACTGCGCCACTACGTGCCGATGCTGCTGCTCGCCATGGTCGGAGCTGCCGCGCTGATGACCGACAACGACGGCGCACTACTCAGCCAAGACCTCAAACTGTGGGCCCACGTCGACCAGTTGCTGCGATTTCTCGGCGCACCGTTCGTCTGGGCCTGGTCGCCGCTGCTCGATGTGGCACACGCGGATCGACTACCGTTCGCGCCGCTGCGCGCCGTGCTTCACCCAATCGCGGCGACAGCCCAAGGATCGTTTGGACCGGCGATGACGGCGCGCTGGCCGGCGACCTTGTTTGGCGCCATTGCCGTGCTCTGGCTTACTGCTCAGAGTCTCGCCGCGCGGCGTTACCAAGAGCCACAGCCAAGACGCCTGTTCGCGCTCGGCATCGCGTGGTTCGGTTTCGGCGTTGGCTTGCTGGTCGTGATTGCGCGATGCCGGTTCTTCTTGGCCAACGAAGACCAGATCGTCGCGCAACGCTACTTGCCATGGTCGATGCTGCTGTGGATGGGCCTCTTGTTGACGTTTGTGCAGCGCTCCGTTCGCAGTGCTCGCTGCAAGGTGCTGGCCGTGCTATTTGCCGCCGCCGCCTTCGCTCCCAGCCAGGTTTGGACTGGCCGCTACGCGTTCCGCCGCCAGATGACCGCCAACCAAACGGCGATTGCTGCCGCCGTCGAAGTCGTCGACCGAGACTTTGATCTCGTCGAAACGAGCAAACCGGACCTGCTGCGAGCGCAACCGCTGCTGCGCGACGCCGGCAAGACCGTCTGGAGTTGGCCAACGGTGCAGCTGCTCGGCATGCCAATACCCGCCGGCGCGCGGATGCTCACGGCCGACCACATCGAGGTGCTACCGGTAGACAACTTATTCGCGCGTAGCGGTTGCTCGGCACAATTCGTCGCCGACTCGGACCAAGACCTGCTGCTGCTAGTCGATCCGGCGGGCGTCGTGCAGGGGCTCGCCATGCCAGCGTCGCAGGCAAGGCAATGGATCGGGTGGTTTAGGGGCACGCAAACCGCGAGTGAACTGAGGATCTTCGCACTGAACTAGCGGTGTAAAGCAGGTAGATCGGGCCGATTCAGGCGGCCCGAAAGAACCAGCTGCGCCTGGAGCTGAGCCTTGCAGGTCTCGCCCAAGCCCGATTTCTCGGCCTCAAGGCTTCGCTCAACAGTGCTCGGCGCGACCTGGACTACGCCCTGACCGTTGCCCAGCGCCACGTAGGTACCGCCACTTGGTTGCGCCACGGGTTGCCGCCACGGGGTAGCAGGCTCAGCTCGAACGTCCCAAAGGAATGATTTCCACCCCGGAACCCACGCGGACCTGGGCCCCGCCTGTGGCATCGCCGCCCGCGGTGTTCTAACTTGACCGCCCGGCGGAGCTCTCCCAGCGTCCCCCGAACGAAGCACAGCTATGACGTCCGCTACCAAGCCCGATTTCGCCCTGATCCAAAAGGTCGCGCGCCGCGCATTCGTCCACATGGTGGCGATGATCCACGTTGCGAATCATCGCGACGACGCGGACAAGACCGACCCCAAGGTCGGCGGCCACCCCGCCGCCTGCGCTTCAAGCCTCGACTTCATGTCGGCGCTGCACCTCGCGGTGCGCCAGCCGGGTGACTTCATCTGTTGCAAGCCGCACGCGTCGCCGATCGATCACTCGCTACACCACGCGATGGGATTGTTCCGCCACCCCGACGGCAAGTGGTTCGAGGAAGAGGAAGCCGAAGCGGTCATGCATCGACTGCGCAGCTTCTCGCACGATGGCAAGCCGGTCTTCCAGAGCTACCACGCCGAAGCCGATCCAGACAGCTGGCACTTTCTGCCGTCTGGCTCAGTTGGCATTCCGCCGGTCGTCGCGGTCTACCAGGCACTCGCCTACCGCTACGCAAAACAGCACGGCTGGGACATCGACGAGCCGCACTTCTGGTGCATGATGGGCGACAGTGAGTTCCGCGAAGGCTCGCTGCTCGAAGTGCTTCCCGAGGTCGCCGAACGCGAACTAGGCAACGTCACGTGGATCGTTGACTACAACCGCCAGAACCTCGACGGCACGCGCATCCCGAACAACCGCGGCTTGCAGGGCACGGATGCGGACCGCATCGAAGGCACCGCGATCGCCAACGGCTGGGACGTCATCCAACTGCGTCACGGCAAGTTCCGCGAGTCGATCTTCGCCAAGCAGGGCGGCGACGCGCTGCGCAAGGTGATCGAAGATGGCATGACGGATTACCACTACCAGGCCCTGCTCTGGAAGCGCGATCCGAGCCTGATGCGCGAAGCGATTGTCGCCAAGGACAAGTCGACCAAGAAGCTGCTCGAGTCGCTGAGCGATGACGATGTCATCAAGCTCTACTTCGACACCGGTGGTCATGACTACGAAGCGATCGTCGAAGCCTTCGAAGCGTCGAAGGTCGACAAGCTGCGCCCGACGCTGATCGTCGCCCACACCATCAAGGGCCGCGGCCTCGAGTGCGTCGCCGCCAACGGCAATCACTCCGCGATGCCGACCGAGAAGGAAGTCGTCGCCATCCTCGAAGAGCACGGCATGTCGCTGGAGCGCCCGTTCCAACGCCTCGACGCTGACAGTGAGGAAGCCAAGTTTGTGACCCAACGTGGTGCAGAGATGCGCCTCGGCATCGAATCGCTCGAGGCACAAGCCGAAGCCAACCGCCAGCGCGTCGTAGCCCAGATTGAAGAGCACGGCGGCCTACCGGACGCCCTCAACATCAACCTGAAGCTCTCCCCAATCACCCACACGCAATGGATGTGGGGCCAGCTTGCCAGCAAGTTGGTGCGCATCGGCGTCTATGACGAACTGCGCAAGGGCGGCCACGAGAAGAAGGCCGGCAAGGAACTGACCGCCGACGAGACCAAGTGGAATCCGCTCGCCGACCTGATGATGACGATGGCGCCCGACGTTGGCACCTCGACCAACATCAACCCGGCGATGGACGAGAAGATCTTCGGTCCGAAGCACGATGAAAACTGGGAGTCGAAGCTCGACCTGCACGAGCGCCTGCGCCCACAACTCGCGCCGACCGACGAAGCCTGGACGCGCCACATTCGCTTCGAGATCGCCGAGGCCAACTGCATGACCGCGGTCGGCAGCTTCGGCAAGATGGGCGACTGCGCCGGCATCCCGTTCTTGCCGATGATGACGGTCTACGACTTCTTCATCAAACGCGCGCTCGACCAGCTCTACTACAACCTCTACTGGGGCAGTTCGTTCGTGCTCGTCGGCACGCCGTCGGGCATCACGCTCGCACCGGAAGGCGCGCAGCACAGCTGGAAGAGCGACATCCAGATTCCCAACCTGATCACGTGGGAACCCGCCTACGCGATCGAAATGGAATGGATCCTGTGTGACGCGATCAAGCGCCACTTCACGAAGGACAACAAGGGCCGCACCGGTGTCTTGGTGCGCGCCGTGACGCGGGGCTTGGTCCAGAAGGATTTGATGATCTGGCTGAAGAAGCAGCTGCAGTTCAAGACCAACATGCCGGCGAACGCACAGCTCGGCATGACCGCGCAAGACGGCGGCCTGCATGAAGCCGAGGTCACGACCAAGACTGAGGAGGAGATCCTCACGACCATCAAGCAGCACTCACTGTCTGGCGGTTACCGCCTGATCGATTGGCGCGGCTACCGCGGCTACCAGCCGGGCGAGAACGTCGTCGAGCTATTCGTCATGGGCGCCCTGGTACCCGAGGCGATTGGCGCGGCACAACTCCTGCTCGATCGCGGCATCTACGCCAACGTCACGGTCGTCTCGTCGCCGGATCTGTTGATCGGTGAAATGGCGCGCAAGAACGGCTTCGCCCACTTGAAGCAAACGCTGCAAGTTGACGGCCGCCTGCACCTTCGCCCCGCTGGCGGCAAGAGCGGCCAAGCCCTCGGCAAAACCGACGTCGTCAACTTGGCTGGCAGCCGCGTGCCAGTCGTATCGGTGCACGACGGCGAGATCGGCCTGCTCGACAACATCGGTTCGCTGATCGGCGTGCCGCAGTATGCCAAGGCCGTCACCAAGTTCAGCAAGTCCGGCACCATCAAGCACATCTTCGAATACCACGGCATGCACGCCGAGGGCATCGTCGAGGCGTGCGGCCAGATCCTGAGCGAGACGGCCATGGAGCAGGTCGAACTGCATCCTGAAGCCATGTCGATGCTGCGTCAGCAGGGCGGCACGGCGGACGGCGATTGGCGCGACCTGTGGCCAAAGACCCAGTAAGCCGCTGCCGCCGCGCGCTTTCGTAAGGGGCGGATCCACGAGGCGCACCCGTGGGCGAAATCCCACGATTGAGCCGCTGCAGGCGGCAACTCGTGACCAGGGCGCACCAAGCCGGCTTTTGAGTGAACCGGCAGCCGACGACGGTCGTTGCGGCGGGCTTCCCATTAGGAGCCTACCCATGATCCTTCGCGCACTCGTCTCAGCGGGACTCGCTGCAGCCCCGACCCTTCTCGCCCCGACCGTGCTAACGGCGAGCCTCACCTGTCAGGAACCACCAGCCCTGCTGGCGACCTCGCAGTATCTATTCATCGTGCGCGGCGACTGGGTCTACCAGTATGACGTCAACACCTTGCTACTGAAGGGTCGCGCGGCGATCCCAGCATCTGGCGCCACTGGTCGCCGTTCGCCGCGACGTGCCACAAATGGCATAGGCACCATCGGCATAGATAAACGGTCCGATCGCGGCACGCCAGCCGTCGACAAACCGAGGCGCGTCAAGCCGAAACCTGCGCAGCCGGTGATCGTCGAAGTCACCGAAGAGCGGCCGCTCATGGGCGGTGCCGGTGGTCGTTACGGCAGTCGCGGCGGAGGTCGTGGTGGCAAGGGTGGTGGCAAGCCGACCGCGACAGCCATCGGTGCAGGCCTGAACTGGCTCGCCAAGCACCAAGACAAGAACGGTCGGTGGGATGCCGATGGGTTCATGAAGCACGACACCTCGGGCACGGCCTGTGACGGCGGTGGCAGCGCCGCTCACGATGTAGGCGTCACCGGCCTCGCCATGTTGGCGATGCTCGGCGACGGCAGCACGCTGCGCGGCGGCCCCTACAAGGAGCAACTGAAGCTCGCGGCCAGGTGGCTCCAAGACCAACAAGGCCCGAACGGCCGCTTTGGCAGCAACGCGTCACACGACTTCATCTACGACCACGCCATTGCGGCCTACGCGATGTGCGAGGCCTACGGCCTGTCTAACTACAAGCTGCTCAAACAATCGGCACAGAAGGGCATCAACTACCTAGAGAGCCACCGCAACCCGTACTCCATGTGGCGCTACCAGCCGCGCGACAACGACAACGACCTGTCGGTGACGTCCTGGTGCTTGCTCGCGTATAAGTCCGCCGAGTTCTTCAAGCTTCAGGTCAACCAGAACGCCATCAAGCTCGGCGAAACCTACCTTGACCAGGTCAGCACACCGGATGGCCGCCACGGCTACACAAAGCAAGGCGAAGGCAGTTCGCGCATGCCCGGTGATCACGCGACGCGGTTCCCGACCGACAAGTGCGAAACGCTGACCGCCGCCGGCCTGTTCTGTCGCTACTTCATTGGCCAAGATCCTGATAGCAAGCCAGTGATGAAGGCTGCCGCGGACCTACTGATCCAGAAACCGCCACGCTGGGACACCAACGCCGGCACGATTGATCACTACTACTGGTACTACGGCACCTACGCGATGTTCCAAGCGGGTGGCATGCATTGGAAGAACTGGAGCAAGCACCTGAAGAGCGCCTTGCTGCCAACGCAATACACGGAAGGTAACGCAGCTGGTTCGTGGGATCCGGCAGGCGTCTGGGGCACGCAAGGCGGACGCGTCTACTCGACCGCGATGTCGACCCTGTCCCTCGAAGCCTACTACCGCTACTCGCGCCTCGTTAGGTAGATACGTCGCCGGCAGAGACGTCGCCGGGGCACGCAGTCCCGGCACGCAGTTCGGCACTATGTTTCGGCACGACGTGCGAAGGGCGCGAATCAGCGCCCCCTGCCAAGAACCGGTCCGCACTTGGCAGCGAACCGACCGTTCCTCAGAAGGTCCGCGCCGCACAGCCAACCGACAGCAAGGGACAATCCCCCCACCTCCACTGCCAGGCCGCCAGTTCCCGTCACACTGAGACCCACTAGTTTCTATTCACCGAGTAGAGTTTATCCCGCGTACTTACGGCGAAACCGCGTAGCCGACCGCCACTCCGATGCACCACCCGCAGCCCCCACAAGCACGTCGATGAGCAGCAACTACACGCCGTTCACCCCCCAACGCCAAAGCCCGCTGCCATTGCTGTTCGCTGGCGCCGCGTTCGCACTCGCCGCCTACCTGGTGCTCGACCGCACTGGCGTGTTTGACCCGACGGCCAGCAGCGTCCCGCGAGTCATCTCGCCGCGCGGCGAATTGGCCCCGCACGAGGCCAGCTTGGTGGCACTGTTCCAAAACACGTCGCCGTCGGTCGCCCACATCAGCACAACGTCGATGGTGCGAACCTACTCGGGCCTCACCGAGCAGCAAGGATCGGGTAGCGGCTTTGTCTGGGACAACGCCGGCACGATCGTCACCAATCACCACGTCGTCGCCGGCGCGAGCGAAGTGATGGTGACCGTCGACGGTCACAACTACCTCGCGGATGTGCTGCGCTCGTCGCCATCTCACGACCTCGCAATCTTGAAGCTGCGCGCCAGTGGCGTCGACCTCAAGCCAATCGCACTCGGCACCTCCAAGGACCTGCAAGTCGGCCAAACGACGATCGCGATCGGCAACCCGTTCGGCTTCGACCAGACGATGACAACCGGCATCGTAAGCGCGATCAACCGCACGTTGAAGTCGAAGGAAGGCAACGTGATGCGCGGCCTGGTGCAGGTCGATGCGGCGATCAACCCCGGCAACTCTGGCGGACCATTACTCGATAGTGCCGGTCGACTGATCGGCGTTACGACTGCGATCTACTCACCGAGTGGCGCCAACGCTGGCCTCGGCTTTGCCGTGCCCGTTGACGTCGTCAACTTGGTCGTGCCACGCCTGATCGCCGGCAAACCAACGACCGCCTTGCTCGGCGTGCAATCAGACTTCGAACGCCTCAACCTCGATCCCAAACTGGGGTATCGCTCGGGCGCGATCGTCACCGAGGTCGTCGAAGGCTACGGCGCGCGCGCCGCCGGACTGCGGCCGTTCAAGATCCGCAACGATCATCGCATCGAAAAGTACGGCGACGTCATCGTGGCCATCGATGGCCAACCAGTGCGGTCCTACAGCGAACTGCCGCTCGTTTTATCGAGCCGCAATTCCGGTGACATGGTGCGAGTCACGGCCATCCGTGGCTTACCTGACAATCCACGCACCGTGACGTTCGACATCGAGATGCGCACCCAAGACGAGCCGATCGACGCCGGCATGTAGCGACGCGCGGCTTGGCCTAGCTCTGGTGACCGAACGGTAAGTTCAGCGCCCGACTAGCTCGACTAGCCCAACTTGGCTTCGATGATCTGCTCGTTCGCATCAAAGCTCGGCAGCTTGATGTGCGCCGCAAGCTCGGCATCGATAGCGGCTCTCGGAGCCAAGCCAATCAACTCGCTTGCAACAACCTCGACACCCTGTGCTGCCGCGAGTTCGGCGACCTTGTCGAACACGGTGCGAATCGACGTCACGTTGTAGTCGAGCAAGTTCATGCTGACCTGCGACTGCTTCTTGTCTTCTAGCGAGAAGCCCATGCCCTGCACCTTGGCAAAGCCGCCGTCCTTCTCACGCACCGCCTTGGCGATGTCCTTGGCAATCTGCACGTCTTCGGTTGCCAGGTTGATGTTGTAGGCGATCAAGAACGTGCGCGCGCCAACCGCCAATGCGCCGGCCGTGCTGTGCATCTTGGCGGGACCGAAATCCGGCGCGTAGTCCGGGTCGACTCCGACCAGTTCTTGCAGGCCTTCGAACTGCTTGTTCCGGAAGTTGCCGAGCTTGCGACGGTCTTCGCGCTGGCACGCTTCCGCGTAGAGGAACACCGGCAAACTCAGTTCTTCGCCAATGCGCTTCGCGACGGCGCGCGCGGTATCGACGGCATCCTGCATCGTCGCATTGCCGAGCGGCACGAACGGGCAGACGTCCATGGCCCCCATGCGCTTGTGCTCGCCAACATGGTGACGCAGATCGATCTTGTCCATGGCCGCACCAGCGCCAACAAAGGCTGCTTCCGCAACCGCGTCGGCCGGGCCAGCCAACGTGACCACAGCACGGTTGTGGCTGCCATCGAGTTCGGCGCCAAGGCATGTCACGCCCGGGACGGCCGTCATGGCGGCGACGATGCTGTCGATAACGGCCTGATCTTTGCCGTTGGAGAAGTTAGGAATGAACTCTAGAAGCGGTTTCACGTGTGCTGAGGTATCGCGGCCAGCCCACCGTGTCCAGTTGTGGCTACAAAGCGCGGCCTTCCAGTGTTGTTGGCGAGGCGGTCGTGGCTACGATCCAACGCATGAAGAAGGCTCTCCTAAGCCTCTCCGCCCTCGCGTGCCTGAGCCTGCAAAGCTGTGTTCTCACTAACATCCAGGTGCCGCTTGACACGGACCTCCAGAACACCGACCTCGGGGATAAGACCGGGGAATCGTCGTTTCAGAGCGTTCTTGGGCTCGTCATGTGGGGCAACGCCGGCACGCAGGCAGCAGCCATGGACGGTGGCATCACAACGCTGAAGCACGCTGACCAGCAGATCTTCTCGGTCTTCTGGGGCGTCTACTACCGCCAGACTACGGTCGTTTACGGGAACTGATTTGATGCGCACGCTCTTGAGCATCGCAGGTATCTGGACCCAGGTGTTCGTCACGGTCTACGGCGAGTAGCCCGAACGCGCTGATTATGTCGAACGACCAAGACAATGCGGACGGGTTCGCCTGCGACGAGTTTTTTGATCAGGACTACCTCGAGTTCTACGAAGCCGAACTCAACGACGAAACCAACGACGACGAAGCGCACACGATCGCCGAGCTATTGCAACTACAGCCCGGGATGCGCCTGCTCGATCTGCCCTGTGGCCACGGCCGCATCGCTCGGCGGCTGGCGGCCATGGGCGCAGCGGTAACCGGTATCGACCGCAGCGAGCTGTTCCTCGAACACGCACGAAGTGACGCCGCTCAGCATGGCGTCGAAGTCGACTATCGAAGCGGCGACATGCGCACGCTCTCGATTGACGGTGCGTTCGATGTCGTGCTCAACTGGTTCACGTCGTTCGGCTACGAAGATGACGACACGCTTCGCACGCTGCTAACGCGCATGCACCGCGCACTGGTGCCCGGCGGCCGCCTGCTGCTAGAGACGATCAACCTGCACCAGCGCAACCTGCAGTCGCAAGAGACCTCGGACACGAAGGAGCTCGTCACCGATGAAGGCACGCACTTCCTGATCGATCGTTGCCACTACGACCCGCACGACGGCCGCATCCACGCCCGCCGCTTCATCACTCGTAGCGGCCAGCAGACCCGCATGATCCCGTGGCAGCTGCGCTTGTTCCCGCTAACGGAACTGAAGAGTTGGCTACACGACGCGGGCTTCGCGAACGTGCAAGCATTCGGCTCCGACGGCGAAGTGTTTCGCTGTGACAGCGAACGATTGATCGTTGTTGCGCAGCGTCAGTAACCAGGGGATCGATCGCCGCGCGACAATTCGTAGCCCCCGTTGGCATGGACAATGACGCTGCCATTCACGCCATTGTCGAATGCGCCGACGTCGCCCGCCGAGGGCTGGCTGAAGGATTGGCCAATACGATCCTGCGACTGGTGGTGCGCCGATTCGACGTGCAGCTGTCCGAGTTCGAAACACGCATCCGCAGCGCGTCCGTCGAAGAGTTGGATCTATGGACGGACCGCGTGTTGCACGTCGAGTCCGCATCGGACCTCTTCACGATCTAGTGCGACTCACTAACGCGAGCCAGGACACCGCGGAAACCTACTCGCCGTGTTCGCCATCGCCATCGCCATCGCCATCGAGCACCACCCCGTCGGCGAACCAATCCGGTTGCCGGTCGGCAGTGTTGGCGAGTACCGGACGACCATCCTTGATCGTCATAGCAACCGGGTTGCCACCGAACGAGTAGCCGAGCGCCTGCCAACTAGGAATGTCTAGCACGCACATGTCCGCGCGCTTGCCTGGATGCAAGGTGCCAACCTCGTGATCCAATTGCAGCGAGAAGGCCGGATTGATCGTCGTCGCCGTGATGCACTCTTCCGGACTCATCTTCATCTGTGTGCACGCAATCGTATGAATCAACGTCATTGACTGCGTATGGCAAGAACCCGGATTAAAGTCCGTCGCGAGGGCGACCGCGCAACCAGCTTCGATCATCTTGCGAGCTGGCGCATAGCCTGGCTTGCCTAGGAAGAAGATCGTGCCCGGCAACAACACGCCGACCGTGTCACTGCTGGCCAGTGCCGCGATGCCTTCCGCTGAGATTTGGCCGAGGTGATCCGCGGAAGCGGCGCCGAGCGCGACGGCCATCTCAGCACCCCCCATTGGGTTGATTTCGTCAGCGTGCACGCGCAGTCGCATGCCAGCCGCCAAAGCAGCTTTGAGCACCCGCTCACTCTGCTCGCGAGTGAACACTCCTGGCTCCGCAAAGACATCGCAGTAGTCCACAATCGGCGCAACTGCTGGAATCATCTCCTCGCAAACGATGCGCACATACTCATCACGGTTGTCGCGATACTCCGGCGGAAACTCATGGGCACCAAGAAACGTGCGCTTCAGTGCGAGCGGTACGACCGCGGCTGCTTGCGACAATGCCTCCATGCTCTTCTGCTCGGCTTCAAGCGACAGGCCATAGCCACCCTTCGCTTCAATCGTGGTAGTGCCGTGCTCAAGGAACCGCCACAGGTGCCGTTCGGTTGTCTCGACGAGATGCTCGAGCGTCGCGTCACGCACGGCCTGCATCGAACTCAAGATGCCGCCGCCGGCCTTGGCGATCTCCATATAGTCCGCGCCGGCACACCGCATGTGGAACTCACGTTCGCGCGTCTTCGCGAAGACCGGATGCGTGTGGCAGTCGACGAAGCCAGGCATCACGACAAAGCCATCGAGGTCGAGTTCTTCCGGCGCGCGGTAGTCACGCAGAATGTCTTCGGTGGTGCCGACCGCGACAATGCGACCGTCCTTGACCGCGACAGCGCCGTCCTCGATCACGCCCAACTTGCGCATCGCCTCACCCCGGCGCGGGCCCGTTGCCTCGCCATCCGTGAGCGTGACGAGTTCTCGGCAGTGCACGAACAGGCGGTCGACAGTCTCTTGCATGCCTTAAAGGATCTACCGCCGACGCAGGGTTGCAAGCTTCGAAACCTCTACAGGTAAACCCTTAGCGCATTCCTTCAGGCACACTTGCGCAGCGGCCCATCAAGGCGGTGCGAGGATCTGGTCGATGTGATAGCCGTGGAACGCCTCGACATAGTCATTGCCAAAGATGGCATGCAAGCAGAAGTCGTCCTTCGTCAAGGCCCAGCACTCAGCACAACTGAGCTAGCTGAGGCACTCGCAGCCGCTGGAGTTGTGCACGGGATCGATGCCGATGCCGTCACGCGTTTGTGCGCCGCCGCCTCGGAGACCCGAGAGATCGTCGCGCACGGCACCGTCGCCAAGCCTGGGCAAAACGAAGAACTGCGCGCAGAGGAGTGGCACCGCAAGCTGTCTGGCACGACGTTCCCATCGGGCAAGATCAATTACCGCGAACGACATTTCCTGCACCCGCTTACAGAAACCGACGTGTTGGGCACGATCACCGCACGCACGGACGGCGATGCCGGCAGAGATGTGCTCGGGCGTGAGTTACCGACCACCTCAGGCCAACCGCTTCACCAGCGCATCGGGGACGGCGCCATACGCAAAGGCAACTCGATCATCGCGCGACGCAACGGAGTCGCACTCGTCAACGAAGAATGGATCGACGTCGTGCCGCTCTACACGCACAGCGGCAATGTCGACTATGCATCCGGCAACCTGCGAACGGCGGGGTCTCTACTGATCGAAGGGGAAGTAACAGTTGGGTTCCTAGCCGATGCCGATGGCGACATCGCCGTCATGGGCACGGTGCAAGGCGAAGTGCATGCCAAGGGATCCGTGATGATTGAACGAGGCATCTTGGGCAAGCAGACCGTGCGCGCCGGCGCAGACCTCACGTGCCACCACGCCACCAATGGCACGCTGCGGGCCGGCAACAACTTGGTGGTCGCCGACCAAAGCTCCCAATGCAGTCTGCATGCACGAAACGTGCTCGTCATCGACGGTCGCGCCACCGTGCGCGGCGGACAGATCTGCGCCCGTGACCGCATCCTTGTCGGGACCGCGGGATCGGTGGCAGGCCCTCCCACAGTCCTTGCCGTAGGCCAACTGTTAGACGAACGCGCCGAACTAGCGCGGCGCAACGCCGCGACCCATCGTGAATCGAGGCGCTCCAAACGATCACCAGATCGCGGCCAAGCGAGCAAGAGCAATCGAATTGCCGTCAAAGCCAATGACCACGCACTGGCTGAGAAGCTGCGGCTGAAACGGCTGCAACGCGAGATTCTGCGCGAGGCGAGCATTCATGTCAGCAAGATGTGCTTCAGCGGCGTGAAGATCGAATTCGGCCAGTTCCGCCTGCAGGTAGATCACGACCTACGCGACGTCACGTTCCGCTTCGATTTGGAAACAGACACGATTCGACACAACAGGCACGAGAACCCAGCATGAGCAACCTTCTAAAGCAACTGCTCGCCAGGGACGTCATGAACGAAGGCATCCAATGGGCGGACAGCACCGAGAACCTGCGGACGGCCGGCAACCGCATGGCGAAACATCGCATTCGCACGCTGCTCGTACGGGGCCAGGACGAGCATGATCTGCCCGGTATTCTGTCGAGCAAGGATGTCGTCAACATGGTCGGTGCCCACGATCTTTCGGTGCTTGACGAACTGCACGTGGAAGACGCGTGTACCCGTCCGGCCATATGTGTTCCGGAAACCACACACTTACTCGATTGCATCAACCTGATGCGTATGGCGGGAGTGCGCCGCATGCCGGTCCTACGCGAAGGCAAGGTCGTCGGGATCCTCAGTCTCAGCGATGTCTTTGATCGCATCATGAAGAACTGACGATCGGCGGCCGCTGAGTCAAACCGAGAGCTGATCGTGCGGGACTAGCTGCAGATCACGTCATAGGATGCGCCTCAAGCAACGGCCGATGCAGTTTCAACATCCTGCGTGCCAGAATCCTGAGTAGCTGAATCCTGAGTGCCTGAATCCTGCGCAGCTGGCCGGGCAACTCCTTGCCGCGAAACCGCGCGAACCGCCTTACCGGCATCCATCGCAGGTGCGCCGGCCAGCAGCCGGCCGAGATGTTCGTGGATGCGCTTGCGGGCGCGGAACACGACCATCTTTAACGCCTCTGGGCGGATGCCGAGGATCTGCGCGAGCTCTGCGTAACGCATGCGGCGCACCTCCACCATCTGCAGAACGAAGCGTTCGCGTTCGCCCAGACGCTGGAAGGCGACCAAGTAGGCTTGCAGCACAACTCCGAACGCCGCGGCTGTCGCCCGGCACTCTTCGTTGTTCTCTGCTTCCATGCTCGGCTCGCGCATCGACGTGTCAGCCTGCTCCTGCAGCGTTTCTGGATCGCGCAGAGTAATGCCTAGATCGCGCTTGCTACGGCGAAGGTGCCTGCGAATCGCGTTGTCGACGATCGTCGACGACCACGCGGCAAAGGCACCAGGTCGCGACGCCAGGAAGCGATCGGGATATCGATAGATATTGACGATCGTGTCCTGCCAGACCTCACTGGGGTCCAGCATGGCGCCCAGTGATCGAAGCCGGGAGCGAACGCGAGCTCGCAGATGAGGGCCAGCCCAGCGAACCAGGCCGTCATAGGCCTCTGGGTCACGGGTCTTGCGGAAGGAATCCATTAAGGCTGTCGCGAGTGCGGCATCAGCGGTAGCTGAGTCGGCACTATCGAGCGGACCGTCACAACCGAGTTTCTCAAGAAGAGAGATCAGCTGTGCGCGGTTTCGCTCACGCTCAGAGAACGCTACTGAGCAACTAGCCAGATGCGAGGGGGAGCAGGTCATGGCGAACATCCCCTTGCGAAGGGTGGGCCAATGGGTCGCAAAAACGTCCCAGTAGGCGGGTATATGCTCCTTAAGCATGTGTCACTCCGCGACTTGTTACGTTTCCTAGGGTTTTTCCCCTAACTCACTCTACGACTTCAACGGATCGAACTTGAGCGCCGTCACGTGCGGAGCCGAACAAAGGAGCAGGCCACACGTGACCAGCACAACTTCGTTCAATCGCGCCCACAATCCGCTGCGCCAGCTCCCTTCGGTGTTGGCGATGCCGGACTTACAGCGACGCCTCAGGCGCGTGATGGACGAGCAGGTGATCGACGAAGACGAGCTCGTGGCGCTCCTCAAGATTGACCCGCTAGCGGCTGTGCGCGGTCTGCGGGTCGCGAGCACCGCGATCTTCCGCCAGGCGAACGAACTGCCGACCGTACGCGGCATTGTGCGCAGCCTAGGCCCAACACTCAGCAAGAGGCTGTTCAGGCAGCCCGCCACAGACATCGCCGACTGCGATCAGCTGAAGAATCTGTGGCTCCACGCGATCGCAACGGCCCACGCGGCCAAAGAACTGGCCGCTCGCACCGGGTTGATCGATCCCGAGGTCGCCTACCTCGTCGGCCTGCTGCACGACCTGCCCGAATGGCTGCGTCGCCTCAACCAGATCGAGCCGGGTTCGGCTTCCAGCAACTTCCAACCGACGGATTGGATCCTCAACTGGCACCTGCCGGCACCGTTCGTATCGCTGATTCTGGCGATCGACATGGGCGACAAGCCTGCTTCGGCTGATGAACCACCCGACCCGGCAGGACTGATCCTCGCCGCAGAACTGCTTGCAGAACTCGCCGGCTACCATCACGACGAGCACGAGGCCGACCACTCGCTGCACAACGCGCTGAAGATCGACCAGTCGGAATTGCTCGTGGTAGAGCAACTCGAAAAGAAGGTGGACGAGTCCCTGCAAGCCTTCGGGCTTGATCGAGCAGCGCCCAGAAACGAGTTGGTAGCAACCGATGAAGACCCCGCACCTGACGAGGCGAAAAGCAATATCGACCAAGTCGTAATGAGCATCCTCGGGTGCACACGATCCGAAAGTTACCGCGGCATCATCACCGTGCTGACCGCTGCATCCGTGCGCTACGGCAACTACGACCGCGCGTTCTACGCCAAGTGGCACGACAAAAGTGCAACCTTGACGCTGCGCTCCAAGGCCGACTCCTCAGCGCGCCGCATGGTGCTAACGCGCCTCCAGGTTGCCGACCACGAAGCCGCACTCCTTCGCAGCGCGCTGGAGACGCAAACGCCTAGACACCTCGCGGTAGGGCCTAGCAAGGCCAATGGCTTGCTAGGCATGCTGTCAACCGACGAGCTGCTGGCAATCCCGCTTAACTGTGATTTCGAATCACCGGCGTTCTTGCTGCTCGACCGCTCCGTCACGCTTACGCCGATCACCGCGTCGGCCGACATGACGATGGCGACCATGCTCGGCATGACCGGCTCATTGCTAATCCAGAACCTGCTGCTTCGCCGCCGCCGCCAACGCGCTCAGAAGTTTGCCCTGACAGATCCGCTGACGAGGCTGTTCAACCGGCGCATGGGCATGTACGAGCTTGAGCAGGCCATCGCGCGCACCGGCCGTGACAGCCGCCCGCTGACTATCTTGATGTGCGATCTCGACCACTTCAAGCGACTCAACGACACCCTCGGCCACGTCTGCGGCGATTCAGCTCTACGCGCGACCGCCGACGTGCTGCGTCACTCGGTGCGCAAGACCGACACCGTCTGTCGCTACGGCGGCGAAGAGTTCTTGGTCATGCTGCCCGACACCACTCCCGACGATGCAACCGTGCTCGCCGCTCGGATGTTCACCGCCGTGCATGCACGCGGCGAAGAATTGGGCCTGCCAATCACCATCTCCATTGGCCTGACGAGCCTCCGCCAAGACGACACGATGGAGTCTGTGCTGATCCGTGCCGACCACGCGCTCTACGCCAGCAAAGGCTACGGACGCAACCGCTTCTCCGCTGACGTCGACTTCGACGACGACGACGACGACGAGCAAGCCGCAACGCCAGCTCCGACTTCGAACGAACAACGCTCCGCCAAACAGCCAGCGGAAGCTAGCCCTTCCACCTCGGCGGTCGAACCAGCATCCCCCACCGGCGGCTCGGTTCCTGGCGACAAGCAAGACGACGCCTAACGGGCCGAGCAGCTATACCCCTGCCGAAAGCACGTCGCCGCGTGGACAGATAGCCACCATCCTCGCCTTGCATTGGCTCAGGGTCTACGGGTTCGAAGCGAGGCCCTGAGCTGCAAGCTATTGCGCGTTCTTGCGTAGGAAGCTGCGCATCTTCTCGGCAATCTCCGCACCGTCTTCCTCGAGAGCGAAGTGACCGGTGTCCAAGAGGTGGAACTCCAGGTTCTTGAGGTCGCGCTTGTAGGGATGGGCACCGTCGGCCGGAAAGATGTGATCGTTCTTACCCCATACGATCAGCGTCGGGGGTTGGTGCTTGCGCAGGTAGCTCTGCCATTCAGGGTAGAGCGCCGGATTGCTGCCATAGTCGTAGAACAGGGCAAGCTGGATCTCTTGGTTGCCCTCGCGATCGAGCAGGCGCTGATCGATGTTCCAGTTGTCGGGGCTGATCGTTGCCAC
This sequence comes from Planctomycetota bacterium, assembly GCA_051278165.1. Taxonomy (GTDB): domain Bacteria; phylum Planctomycetota; class UBA1135; order UBA1135; family UBA2386. The sequence goes on from JBNMNW010000001.1 coordinate 83,908, forward strand.
GTTGCGCACTCCGTGGGTGTATTGCCACTTGGTCGCGTCGATCGTGAGCAGGCTGCGCAGTGCGTCGGCGTTCTTGGTCGTCTTGTCGTTCCAGTAAGCCTTGATCGGCGTCCAGAACTCACGCAGGCCTTCGCTGTAGGCGTTGCCGTTCTGGATGATCAGCGCGTTGACGCGCTCCGGATGACGAGTGGCTAGACGGAAGCCAACCGGTGCCCCGTAGTCCATCAGGTAGATGCTGTAACTTGAGAGCTTGAGCTTCTCGGTGAACGCCTCGACGACGTTGGTCAAGTTGTCGAAGGTGTAGTCGAACTTGTCGACGGCAGGCATCGAGCTGTTGCCAAAGCCGGGGTAGTCCGGGGCCACGACGTGGTATTCCTTCGCAAGCTCTGGGATCAGGTTGCGGAACATGTGCGACGACGTCGGGAAGCCGTGCAGCAGCAGCACGGTCGGCGCGGTGCTCGGGCCGGCCTCGCGGTAGAAGATCTCGAGGCCGTCGATCTTGACGGTCTTATGGAGGACTTGCGTGTTGGCGTCAGTCGGCTGCGGGACGGGCTGCGGATCCGCGAAGCTGGCGGCGACGGCGAAGAGCGGGAGTGCGATAGCAATCGCGGTTGTGAAGGTGTTCATCGGTCTGGTCTCTTGGTAGCGGTAAGTAAAAGGTGAGGGTCAATCAGGCGTTCGCCGGCGACTCTGGTCGCGTCCACGCGAATCGCTGGAACGATGCGTCGACCGGCGTCTCGGCAATGTGGTTGGCGAAGTTGCTGAGCGTCTTGAGGCTGATCCCAAGCACGACTTCGAGCACGTGTCGCTTCGTGTAGCCGGCGGCTAAGAACGCCTCGATGTCTGGCTCCGATACCACGCCGCGCATCTGCACGACCAGGCGTGTGAACGTGCGCAACGCTTCGAGCTTCGGCTCCTGGATTGCCGTGCCGTTGCGCACGCTATCGGTGACGTGCTGCGGCACATCTTGCATCGAGGCGATCGCGGAATGCGCCGCCATGCAGTATTCGCAGTTGTTCTCGAAGCTCGTCGTCAACAGCACGATCTGCAGTTCCGTCGGACTGAACAGCGAGGACTTGTTGAGGATCGAGCCGAGGCTGGCATAGGCCTCGACGATCGCCGGAGACTCAGCGAGCACGCCGAACAGGTTGGGGATGGTGCCAAACTTCTGCTTGGCTTCTTTGAGCACCGGCTGCGATTGTGCCGGTGCGGATTCCATGGTGTGGACTTCGAAAGTGGTCATCGTTCTTGCTCTCTCTTGTTGGTTGGTTCGTTGGTGAGTTGCTTGGCTGCCGCTGACGGATCAGGTGGAGCCAACGGCCTGGTAGCCGCGCCCCTCGGTGGCCGCCGCTCGCCGCTCGACGGGGATGAACGCTGCCAGCACTAGGCCAAAGCCGAGGTGTCGTGCGAGCGTGATGAACGGCATCGCGATGCCCGCTTCGATCCCGGCGATGCCGGCCCCGAGCAGCGGCAACATGAACAGCCACACACCGAAGACGGTCTCGGCGGTGACGTAGGTCAGGGCGCGGGTGACGCGCGAACCCCAAAGGGATGGCGCGACCGCGGCGTAGATGACGGCCAGCAGGGCGCCGTTGGCGTAGTGCGCAAACACGCCGGCTGTGGTCCCGGTGCCGAGCTTGGCGCCGAGCAGCTGCGGGATATCCCACCAGGCGCCGGTGATTAGCAGGCCGAGGATGTCGAACGCGAGGGTGCCGAGTAGGCCGGCGAGGATGGTGAGCTTCCAGTTGATCTTCATAGCGAGTCCTGCGGGTTAGGGTTCGACCGACCTAAAGCACAAGCCGTGCCAGACGCATAGAGAACTCATAAAGTTCTGATTCATAGCATCTTACGAGACATCACATCAACCAATCAAGGTGACGAAATATCGTTAATTTACGAGGAGTCGTGACTGACTCACGAAATATCGTAAGTTCAGACGTCATGGACAGCCTTGAAGGTGAGTTCGCGGAACTGATGCTGGAGATGCCCCAGCAGCGGACCTGCTCGGGCCTGCTGGACCTGATCGTGCGGCGGTTGAACCAGCGTGCCGGCACGGCGCTGGCGCGGATCTGGCTGGCGCTTCCGGGCGACATCTGCGACGCGTGCCACCTGGCTTCGGAGTGTCGTGATCGCACGACCTGCATGCATCTGGAAGCGAGCGCCGGCAAATCGCTCGTGGATGCCTCGGCGGACTGGTCCGCAACCGATGGCGCGTTTCGCCGGTTCCCAATGGGCGTGCGCAAGGTCGGCAAGATCGCTGCAACCCGGCAACCGGTCGAGGTGCCCGACATCACCGGCAACGAGAGTTGGATTGCTCGCCCCGAATGGGTCAAGGCCGAGGGCATCCGTGGCTTTGGTGGCCAGCCACTGCTCTTCAAAGGCGAAGTGCTCGGAGTCTTAGCGGTCTTTACGCGGGAGCCGCTCAAACCGCACGCGCTGGTCGGCCTGCGCATGATCGCGGACCACGCCGCCATCGCGATCGCGAACGCCCGCGCCTTCGAGCAGATCGATGAACTGCGCGCCAAGCTCGAACTCGAGAACACCTACCTGCGCGAAGAAGTGCGCGAGGCCTCGATGTTTGGCGAGATCGTTGGCCAGAGCCCTGCCTTGCGGCACGTCATCGAGCAGATGGATCTCGTCGCAACAACATCCGCAACGGTCTTGATCACCGGCGAGTCCGGCACTGGCAAGGAACTAGTGGCCCGCGAGATCCATGATCGCAGCGGCCGTCGCGATTGCCCGATGATCAAGGTCAACTGCGCATCCGTGCCGCGCGAACTTTACGAGAGCGAGTTCTTCGGACATGTGAAAGGTGCGTTCACGGGAGCGGTGCAAGATCGCGTCGGACGCTTCGCCGCAGCCGACGGCGGCACCTTGTTCCTCGATGAAGTCGGCGAGATTCCTCTCGAACTGCAAAGCAAGCTGCTGCGTGTGCTGCAAGAAGGTGAGTACGAACGAGTCGGCGACGAGCGTACGCAGCAGGTCGACGTGCGCATCGTGGCCGCCACCAATCGCAACCTAAAGGCCGAGGTCGAAGCAGGACGATTTCGACAGGATCTCTACTACCGCTTAAACGTGTTCCCGCTGCTCGCTGTCCCCCTGCGCGATCGTCGTGATGACATTCCGCTGCTAGCCGAGCACTTCCTGAAGAAGGCCGCTCGCGGCATGAATCGGCCGATTCCAAAGCTGACCAAGGCGGGCGTTGCGCAGCTCCAGAGCTACCAATGGCCTGGCAATGTGCGTGAACTACAGAACGTGATCGAACGCTCGGTCATCACGTCAACGGGCCGCTCGCTGCGATTTGATTTGCCAACAGAACCCGAAGCCGCGCGCGGTGAGGATGGCGCCAAGGAAGTGCGCGTCATCGCCACGGATGCCGAGATGAAGCGTCGAGAGCGCAGCAATCTCACGGCCGCGCTTGAGGAGACTCGCTGGAAGATATCAGGTGCCGGTGGCGCAGCAGAACTACTCGGCATTCGCGCCACAACGTTGACGTCACGCCTCAAGAAACTTGGCATCGAGCGCGGGCTCTAGCGCCTGCTGCTGATCGGCGTCGTCAACCGATCAGCTAACCCTGCTAGTCGTGGTTACCAAGCCCAATCACTACCCAGACTTTCGCCAAGATCCTAGCCACTCACATCGAGCCGGGCTGGACACGCAGGGAGCGCCGCAGCGCGTCGGTTACGATCAGGTGCGGCACCGTTAGCGACGCCAGGCCGATGAACACCATCTGCAGCCAGCGTCGCAGCGGCACCTGATCAGTCGGCAGCATGACCCAAACCAGAGCGCCAGCAGCGATGGTCGCGACCGTCATCGGCAGCGCGGACCAACCGAAGCCGCCGAGCGCGCGCAGCCAAGGTCCAGGGCGCAGTTCTTGCGCGACGACCAGGATGTGACGCGGCGCATGCCAGATGCAAAAGTAGAGACCGAACGACAGCAGCGGCGGCAGCAGCAGCCCAGCGACGGCCACTGCGAGGACTTCGACGAGCTCGCCCGCAGCACGGCGGGGCCGAAACACGAAGGCAGCCAGCATCAAGCTTGTCGCCAACAGCAGCGCTGGCCTTGCCTGACGCAGGATGTCATTCCACGCGGCGGCGTCACCATTGGTCAGCAGCGAGAACAGCTCGCCGACCGCTTCCGGATGAGCAATCGCTGGCATCAGAATCGGCAAGCTGCCGTGCACGAGCACTCCGAGTGGATCCTTCGCATCGCCGGTTCCAAAGTGATGAACGGACATCACCAAAAAGACCACGAGGCTCACCGTCGGCAGCAGCCACCAGACAATGGCTACGGCGAGTGCCAGGGCCACATAGCCAAGCAGAAACGTCGGCAGCCAGATTGGCCCCAGCCGGCCGCGCAGAATCGGCGCCATGCGATGATGATCGACCGCGCCGTGCGGCACGCCGGTCAGCAACACTCCCACCCCGAGCAAGATCGCCTGCACGTGCGGTTCGAGATGGCTCGCCGGACCGGCGAAGAGCACGGCGCAAACGGTAGCTAGCAACGCGATGCGTCGATGGCGGCGGCCAGCCGCACGTTCGTCGATCGTAGCCACGGCGCTCATGCGGACCGCACCCACAGTCGCAGCGAGCGCATTGATTCACGGAGCATCGGCAGCTTGGGTAGCGCCATCGCGACCGCTGCCGCATCGCGCAGCGTGCTGCGGTCGGAGAGAAATCGCACCAGCACGTCCGGAGCCACCTTCTCAAACATGTGCAAGAACAGCTGCGGCATGCGCGCCGGATCGCGGCGCATGAACGCTAGGAACATACGATCCATCGCCAGCGCGCGGGCACTGCGTGGTGCTTGGCCGGTTGGCTTGCGGCCAGCGGCAAGATCCTCAGCAACCGCACGCGACCAGCGCTGCACCGCTTCGAACGAATACCCAGTGCTCGGCTTGACCAATCCTCCCGCAGTGCCGATTGGAATCACGCGGGCATCTTCGGCTGGCACCAGCCGGCGCCGTGTGCTCATCGGCACGCGGCCGCGCTCCGTCGCGAGGATCTCGTAGGAGGGGCCACCGAGCACCTCGCTGAAGTGCCCATGCAGCATCGCCTCGTGCTCAGCATCGGCAACCGCCGCCGGAGCAAACGCTGTCGCCTCGACCAGCGCTTCGTTCTGCGAGAAAGGCAACACGTACACGAAGCGCACGTCCGCGTCGCTCGCGTGGAAGCGCATCAGCGTCACAGTCTGAGCATCAAAGACCGGCTCTTCACTGCGTACGTGCCAGCCGAGGAAGTCCTGCACCCAATCGACCTCGTCACGATCGACGGTCGCGGTGGGCGGTTGCAATCGACTATCGAACACCATCGACGCCGACAGCACTTCGCCGCTCGCGACCTCGACCTCGGCCGCCTCGCCGACGTCACGCACCTCGCGCACGGCGCAACCGAGCCGCAACTCAGCGTTGGACGCCGCTGCGAGCCGCCGCAGCGCTTCGTCATAGAGCCGCCCCGAAGGGATGCAACGATACGGCTGACTGTCGCAACTCTGCACGTGCTCGCGGCCGTCAGCGGCAACCCGCCAGCGGGTCCACGAGTTTTCGATACAGTTGGTGAACGGGTGCGTTGGCTGGGCCCAACTGCACCAAAAGCGGTCGTGGCGATACTCGGTGCGCGCTTCGAGGACCAACAGCCGACGCTCGCCGATGCCCTGCTCAAGCAAATGGCACGCTAGGCTTAGACCGGCAAGACCACCACCAACGATGATGATGTCCGCAGCTAGCTTGCGATCGGCACTCATGCTGGATCGATTTCGGGCAAGCCGTGCAGATCCGCATGCAACCTAGGATCGTGAGAAGCCGTCGGCCCGCTCGGCCAGAAACGCGGATAGATCACGAGAGCAGAGAGTGCGCGCGCCGTGTGCCAAAGCTTGCCGCCAGCGTTCACATGACAGCGCCGCTGCCAGTAGTCCGGACCGCGGCGTCGAATGACGGCGCCAATGCCTTCATAGATGCGGCTCGCGGCCAGGATCGCCGCGCGGGCGCGCCATGGCAGGTAGCGCATGCCGTGGTCGGCGCTGCGGTAATAGAGCGCCGCGAGATCGAGCACATCTGCCACCGCCGACCGCGCGTCCGAGCGCACGCCAACGCTGTCGTGACGCAGAGACTCGGACGAAATGTGCTTAGCCATAGGCACGTAGATGCGGCCTCGGCCAGCGTCTTCGAGCACGTCACGTGAGATGTTGGTCAGCTGCATCGCGATGCCTAGATCGATTGCGAACGCCCGCCCCCGGCGGTCGCTGCAGCCAAGCACGTCGCACATCATCAGCCCGACTGTCGACGCGACCCCAAAGGCATAGCGCACCAGCTGCCGACGATCACGAAACCGCACGGCTCCGGTGTCACGCTGCAGCGTGTCGAGCAGCACGTCGACCACAACCGGGTCGATGCGGCAGCGCTGCATGAGTGCGGCGAAGGCGCTGACCACGTCGACTGCGACCGACGGGCCTGATTCGTCCCCACCCGCCAGACGGGCGCGCAGCGCGACGATCTCGGCCCGTCCCTCGACCGGCGGTAGTTCGTCGACGAGATCGTCGGCGTGGCGACAGAACGCATAGAGTGTTGCCGCGTCTTGAGCATGCTGCTTCGTCAGGAACGCACTCGCCCAGTGGAAGCTGCGACCGTGATGGGCCAGAACAGCCGCAGAGTCGCTAGCGGCCATTGGCTGACCTCTAGGCTGACTCGCTGCCGGAACCGGGCTCGCCATCAGCGCACCACGCGGCCCGCATTGCCAGCCTGAAACACATCTGGCGACGGCACAACCCGGTCGAGCACCTTCGCCGACGAAAGCACCCCTGGCACACCCGCGCCGGGATGCGTGCCTGCTCCGACCAGGAACAAGTTCTCGAGCTCTTCCGAGCGGTTGTGGAAGCGGAACCATGCTGACTGCTGCAGCAGCGGTTGGATCGAGAAGCCGGCACCGTTGACCGACAGGTAGCGATCTCCGAAATCCTGCGGCGTCATGTGGAAGCGCACCGCCAGCGATTCGCGCAGTCCTGGCATCATGGTGCGCTCGAGCGCCTCCAGGATGCGATCGCCATATGACTCGGCCTGTTCCGACCAGTCGATGCCTGATTTGAGGTTGGGCACTGGCGACAGCACGTAGAACGTGTCACATCCCGGCGGCGCCATGCCTGGATCGGTCGCGGTCGGCCGATGCAGATACAGGCTGAAGTCGTCAGACAGCACCTTCTTCTCGAAGATATCGTGCAGCAGCCCGCGGTAGCGCGGCCCCATCGAGATCGTGTGGTGCGCGATGTCCGAGTACTGCCGACGGGTGCCAAAGTGCAGCACGAACAATCCCATCGAGTAGCGCAGGCGGTCGAGCTTGCGCTTGGTCCAGCGACGCTTCTTGCCCGGCACCATGCTGCGGTAGAGGTGGGGCGCATCCGCATTGCTGACCACGATATCGGCGGGCAGTTCACGGCCGCCTGCCAGCAGCACGCCGGTTGCCCGACCTCCGTCAGTCGTGATCTGCTCGACGGTCTCGCCGAGCCGCACTTCGATGCCCTGGCGCTCCATCAAGGACCCGAGAGCCTTCACCAACGCGCCGGTGCCGCCCATCGGAAAGTGCACGCCCCACTGTCGTTCGAGGAAGTGGATTAGCGAGTAGATCGACGTCGTATCAAATGGGTTGCCGCCAACCAGCAGCGGCTGGATACTGAACGCTTGCCGCAGCTGCGGGTTCTTCAGGTGGCGTTTGACGAGGCCGTAGACGGACCGGTCGCTACGCAACCGCAACAGCTGTGGCAGCAGCTTGAGCATGGTCGAGAACCGGTCAAATGGACGGTCTGCCAGGCCCGTGAAGCCAACATCGAAGATCCGCTTACTCGTTTCGAGCAGCTTCAAGTAGCCCGCCTGATCGCGTGGCTCGAAGCGAGCAATCTCCGCTAGCGTCTGTTCAATGGTGCCGCCGTAATCAAACGTTTTGCCGTCGTCAAAGCGAAACCTATACCAAGGCTCTACCGGTCGCAGATCCACGTGATCTGCCATGTTCTCGGAGAACAGTGAGAACAATTCTTCTAATAGAAAAGGTGCGGTGATGACGGTTGGGCCACCGTCAAAAACAAAGCCATCGCGCTCGAACACCTGCGCGCGCCCACCGAGCATCGGGCAACGATCGACGAGTGTGACGCGATAGCCCCGGGCCCGCAAACGCAGAGCCGCAGCCATGCCCCCGAAGCCGGCGCCGATCACCACCGCGTGAGCTCCCTGGCCGGATGCGGCGAAGGCCGTGCCGCGTCCTATCGTTTGCGCGCCATCGATTGGGACGCCATCCTTCGGAACCCCGCTCGGCCGGACTTGCGAGGTTGTCATTCTGCCACCTCAAAAGAAGTGTCGGAGTCATCACCCGTACGGGTGCAGGCGGGCAAACTGCGCTCGAAGCGCAGCACTTCGCCATGAAGCAGCCCGACGCAGTCGGCGGGCAGGACAGACCAGCAGCTACGCGCCGCCGTCAGCAGTTCGTCAATGCGCGCTATGGTGCGCTCGATCGCTCCGCTTTCGCGGATGGCCCGAACCCATGGCATGACATCGGCGGTGCGCCGCTCGCGAGCCGAGAGCAACTGAAGTAGATGCTCTTTGCTCGATTGTGTGGTGTGCTCAAGAAAGTCGATCGCGGGCCACGTGAGTTTGCCTTCGCGCAGATCAGCTCCCGCTTCACCGCGTTGCTTCCGGTCGAGTAAATCGGCGACGTCATCGGCTAGCTGGTAGGCGGTGCCGAGCAACAGCCCACCTTCACGCATCGCCGCAACGTCGCGTTCTTTGAGACCGGCCAGGATCGCCGCGCACTCGAGTGGCAGCGCCAGCAGCGGCCCCGTCTTGTCGCTAGCGATGCGCTCGTAGCGATCTCGTTCAAGACTCAGATCTTCGCGGTGCAGAATCTCATCTGACTGACCGCACGCTATCCGACTGGTCGCGACAGCGAACACCTGCACGAGCCGGATGCGCCGCTCGGCTGGCGCCGGCAGCTTGGCTAAACATGCAAACGCACACGCCAAAAGATGGTCACCAAGGTTGATGGCGACAGGCTCGCCGAAGCGAACCCACACCGTTTCGCGACCACGTCGCAGGACATCTCTATCCTGAATATCGTCGTGTACTAACGACGCGTTATGCAGCAATTCACAAGCCACGCCGAGGTCGCGTGCGCCTGGCGTATCAACGCCAAGGCGCGACGCGACCGTCTGCGCGAGGCCGCCCCGCAATTGCTTGCCTGGGCGGGCTAAGTGGTATCGAGCAGCGGCACCAAGGATGCCTCCGAGGCGGGCGGCTTGCTGAACGCTCTCGTGAAGGATTTCCTGCTGATCGACTGCTGACATAGCGTGTCACCTCATTACTGGGTTTCGTGATCCAGACATCCGGGCCGCGCTTACGCGGCCTTGCTCGAAGCTTCCGATCCGTCGGAACCAACCACGTAGCCGTCGGCATCAGACTTCTCGCGAGCGATGAAGTAGATGTAGATGCCGAGACCGACCTTCGCAGTAATGTCGGCGATCGTGTAGCCAACTTGCAGCGTCACTTGGCCAGCAGAGTCGCTGAGGCCCAGCACCGTCGCCAAGTAAGCAATCGGGTAGAAGCTCCAGGTGATCAGGATCAGGCCGCGTGCCTTCTTGATGATCGGTTGCACCGAGCTCGGCTGGCTGTTGACAGCGCTACCGAACGTCGTGAACAGGGTGAACATGATGAACAGGAACGGGATCATCGATAGCACCCACCAGAGCCATTTACCGCCGGCTTCGGTTGCAACTTCGCCGGGGTAGCCGAGCACGATCATCAACGCCGCCGCGATCGACAGACGCATCGACATGCTGCGTGAGGCTACCTTGGCTAGGCCCAATACAGCGACCAGTTCGATCACCAAAAGCGGCACGGTCAACAGCCAGTCGGCATAGCGATAGGCATCGTTAAACAGCTCGCCAGACGCAACATAGTTGCCATCCACGAGCATGTAGGAAGCGTCAAAGCTGTGGGCGATTCGGAAGTAGTGGTAGCACGCGATCGTTGGCACGAGGGCCGAGATCAGTAGCGCTGGGCGATACTTCGGTGCGACTTGCGAGCGGGAGAAGAAGAAGAACAGCGCGCCAGCAAACATCGCCGCAATGCAGAGCGACATGACGTTGTAGACGAGGCTGAACTCGGTAGGAGTTAAGGTTGGCATAGCAGCGTTTTGAAATGGTTGTTGTGGGGTCAGAATCGTTATGCGCCTAAGGGTTCGCAGATCGATGGTCATCCGGATGCACGCGAAACCTTGTTTTCCGAGTCGCTGTGAGAGACCTCGCAAGCTGCGCATCCGCCCGAATATCGAGATGAAATTCGCGCCGCGGACAATCGCAGACGGGTTAGGTCAATGACGAGGACAGGGCGCCCAGCACGGCGTGGCGTCGTCACGCCAATTTGATCAACGCCTTCATTCCCAGCGGTAGACCGCCTTGCCGCATGGTTAGCGGAGAGCGCGATCCCGACGGATCCAGCAGATCGTGAATGCGAAGGTTCGGATCTCGACGCCAACGCGTAGTGCGCAACCGCTACCGTTTGCGCGTGCGATACGTCCAAACGCTCAGTGCCTATCTCCTTGCTGTGCCGTTGATCGGCTCCGCCATCAACCACGTCTTCCAACTGGTCGAGCCACCCATGGATGACGGTTCGCGCGGCGCGCAGATGTGGCAAATCATCCGCGACGGTGGGCTGATGACCTGGCTCGCAACCGGGCACGCGCTGCTCGGCATGCTGCTACTTCTGCCGCGCACGCGCTTCGCGGCGGGCATGCTGCAACTCCCGGTCACGCTGGGCATCGTAGCCTTCAACCTGACGATGTTTCCGGCAGGAGTCGCGCTGGCGCTGGGGATGCTCGCCGTCAATCTGGCCGTCGTTCTGCGGCCCGCGGACCTTCACCGTCTACTGGCGACAGCGAGGGCCTAATTCCGCATAGGCCTCCAATCCACAGAGGCCACAAACACAAGATGCTTCAGCCACGGCAAGCCTGGCTCGCTGACCGCGCGCGCTGCTACACGTAGGGAACCGCGCAGATCACGATGCACATGATCAGCATGAGCGTGGCCGGGACATACTTAGAAGCCGGATCACCGACTTTCATGTGCATAGCGAACGCACCTGCCATCAGCACGGCAACGACCGCAGCGGCGGGCACGACGACCGGTTCGTAGGCGAAGCCGACCAGCAGCAGAACTCCGGCCAGGATCTTTAGGCCGCCGACGATGTAGAACACCGAGCTTGGCAACCCATAGGTTGCGAACTCTTCTTTAAGGTTCTTGGCGTCGCCGCCGCGGAAGGCAGTCGCGCTGCGAGGGCGAACGAGCCAAACGTTGAGGAGACCTAGGCCGACGATGGCCTGAAGAATGGAAGCGAGTCCGTCGAGCATTGCCCTAGCCTAATCTGCCGCTCCCTATCGCGCATGCAGCGAGGAAATCAAGAGCACGTTCCCATGCAGATTACTTTCGAAGTCGCCCGCGCCATCTCGATCCTCGCGTTCCTGTTCTACGGAGTGACTTGCCTAGTCACGACGCGCATGGTTGCCGAGTTCCAGCGCTACGGCCTAGGGCGATTCCGCCGGTTGGTCGGCGCTCTCCAGTTCATCGGCGCCGTTGGGATGCTCGCGGGCTATGCGTATCAATCGTTGCTGATTGTCTCCGCCGCAGGCCTGACACTCCTGATGCTGCTGGGGATCGCCACGCGCATCCGGATCGGCGACACCCTGATTCAGACGCTCCCGGCGATGGTCTTCTTCGTCGTTAACGGCTTCATCCTAGTCGTCGCGCTGCAGGCAATGTGACCGACGAGCCTGCGGTCCCTTTGCGGCACCCGCTTGGCTGTGAGTCGGGGTCGTGAACCGGGCCACTGCCGCGCCTGAAGCGACCTGGATCAGCGGCTTGCAAACTCGAAGCGATCGTCACATCTTTCGGCGCTGACGGCAGCTTCGATCAGGAGGTATTGCGGCCTACGTCACGTGTTATAGCAAGCATGCCCATCGTCGCGGCAGGCGCCGCGTTCGGTATCGCCTCGGCAACTCCGGCGATCGAGTGCGTCTTCGGACAATAGGCACCCCAGGCACTGCCCCTGCTAGCCGCAGGCAGCTAGTTGCGCCCAATCCGGCACTAGTTCCCCGGCTTCGACCAGCCGTAAGACGCCGCGCCCAACCCGGGTCGGCTAAGCTTCACCCCCCCATCGTGTCGAAGGGATCATGGGGCCTCGGGCTCCATAGGAAAGGCGCCCAAATGACGCCGACCGAACGTATGCTGTCCGAACTAGTGCCAAGCACAACTTCAGCTCTCGGCCTCGCAGCGGCATCCGCCGCCGACGGATGCGCCGACGACCCCGAACCTCCGTCGACGCCAGCGAGCCGCCCGAGGCTAGCTGGCAAGCCCAAAAAACACGTCGCCGCGCTAGCTCTGCTACCGCTTGGGCCCATGGCTGTACCCGCAGAGATGCAGGGCGCAGTAATGCAGGGCGGTGACCTGCCGGATTGGGGTTCCGCGCTGCCAGACATCCTGGCCGCCGAATTGGTGGTCTCTTTCAGTCCGCTCTACGCACTCCTCGCGGTGCTTGCAGGCGTGCTCGGCAGCTATGGCGCCATCGCCGCGGCGAGCATGATTGGCTACTCACCAACTCTGCTTGGCCAACTGCTCGACGACCGCCGCCACAAGGACGCCGACAAGCTGCCTAAAGAGCTGGCCGCACGCCACCGCGAGTACTTCGTCGTCGCGATCATCCTGGCCGGCGCGGGCTGGGTCTTCGGCATGCTCGCACTGCGCGAGGCCGTCGAACCTGCAACCTATCCATGGGCGCTCGCGGTGTGGGCGGCAATGATGTTGTTTGGCACCGGCAGCTTGCCAGGCGCTCTCGCCGACGCGCGCTCCGAAGCCACGATCCTGTCGCTACTGCCACTACTGCGCGCCAGCTGGTATCTGCTGCGTTGGCCGGTCGTCATGCCGCTGACTGGCGTGACCAAGTTGGCGATGCGTGCGCTGCGCTTGCAGCGAGTCGAAACCGACGACCCTGCGGAACTGCAAAAGCAAGTCATGGCTGCCGTCGCCGACAATGTCGACAAAGACGACCTCGTCGATTCCGAACGCACGTGGATTGGCAACATCCTCGCGCTGAAGGATCACCAAGTATCGACCGTGATGACGCCGCGCCCGGATATCACGGCGCTGAGCGAAGACATGACGCTGCGCGAAGCCGTTGACCAAGCGCTCGAACACGAGTTCTCGCGCTACCCGGTGTATCGCGAGCGACTCGATGAAGTCATCGGCATCTTCTACGTCAAAGACGCTCTGCGTATGATGCAGCAGAACCCGGAGAAGCTGGCCGACACCCCGATTAGCACGTTGCTTCGCGAACCGATGTTCGTGCCCGAAACGACCAGCGTTGCGCAACTGCTCAACCGCGTGCAAGCGGGCAACCAACACATGGCAATCGTGCTCGATGAGTATGGAACCACGGTTGGTCTAGCGACCATCGAAGACCTGGTCGAAGAAATCGTCGGGGAGATCGAAGACGAATACGATCCGCAGCCCGACGAGCAAAACGACGATCAGATCCGTGTCGTCGAAGCCGGTCGCGTGCTCGAGATTCCGGCGCGCACATCGGTAATCGACATCAACCGACTGCTTGGCTCGCAACTTTCCGACGATGGCGACTGGGACACCGTCGCCGGGTTAGTCATCAACTCGTGCAACCGCATCCCGAGCGTCGGGGAATCGATCGTCATCGACAACGTCGAGTTCGAGGTATTGGAAGCGGACGAACGTCGCGTGCAACGCATGCGCGTGACGGCGACCACGCCAGAGCCCGCTGAGGGTTCGCGTTGACCGCCACCGGCCGCGCGCCCAAGCAGCGCGCCGGCCGGCAGACGACCGCTCAGGCGATCGTTCTGCGGCGTCGCGACTTTCGCGAAACCAGCCGCATCGTCACCTTCATCACCCGCGAGCACGGCAAGATTACCGGCCTTGCCAAGGGCGCGCATCGACCCGACTCACCGCTGCTCGGGCGCATCGACTTCCTCAACGAGGTGACGGCATCGTTCTCCGCAGATCGCGGCGGGCTGCGTATTCTAGCGAGCGCTAAGCTGACCCGAGAACGACGTGCCTTGCGCACGCCCAAGCGCTTCCTCGCCGCCGGCCATATCGCCTGGCTGGTCGACGTCGCCAGCATGGAAGGCACCCCCGCCCCCGAACTGTTCGACCTGCTATTCGGCGGCCTTAACCTGCTCGAACGGTGTCCGCTTGCGACCATTCCGCAAGTCGTGCTAGGCCTGGAACTCCGCCACCTGGAGGCCGTCGGCGGCTTACCCGACTTCGAATCATGCGCCGAATGCAGTGTTGCCCTGACCGACCAGGCGTTCCGCCAGGAAGACACGATGGGGCTGGCCTGCCGACAGCACGCCGGCCTGCCGCGGCACCCGGTGCTTGGTTCCGCACTGCAGTTACTGCGCACGCTACGGGCCACTAGCGGCCGCGACTGGCCAAGCCTCGAGGTCGGTGCGGAAACCAGATCCGCGGCCAATCTGACGGCCCTGTGGCTCGCCGCGGCCGTCGAGCAGCGCGCCCCCTACCGGCACATGATCTTTGCGACGAACTCAGCTACCGGGCAAACGTAGCCGGCCGGCGAGCTGGGCCAGCAGGTGCAACCTCCGCGGAAGCGCCCGCAAACTCCGGAGACAAGGTTGCCGCCAACGCCCTCGTGCCCCAACATCTTCGAGAATGAATGGTCGCCGATTTGCGTGTCTTAGCCTGGGCATCATGCTCGCGGGAACGGCGTGCTCGACGACCAACCTGCCGCTGCAGAGCGCCCCGCAATTGATCGTCGTGGCCGAGCAACAACTCGAGGAACAGCAGTTCCATCAGGCCCTCGCGACACTCGACCCGATCGTCGATCTGCAGTGCCCAAAGCGCCTGCGCGACCGACGCGACCTGATCACGGCCCAAGCATTCTTCGGACTGGGCCAACCGTGGCAGGCGTTCCTCGAGCTCGAAGAGTTCTCCGTGCTCTACCCGCATAGCGACTTGCGCAGCCGCGCCGTCGACATCATCTGGAACGCCGGCAAGGTGCTCTTCGAGAGCGACGGTGGCTTCCTGTTCTTCTGGTCGGACAAGCGCGCTGGACGCACCGTGCTCGAGCACTTGGTGACGCGCCACCCCGACACCCAGCGCCTTGCCGACGCCCTGCGCATCCTCGGCGACATGGCTTTTGAGAACGGCAACTACGAGCTCGCCCAAGAACGCTATCGCGACATCATCTACAGCCGACCCGACAGTGACTGGCGCTTCTACGCGCAGTTCCGACTAGCGATGAGCCTCGTCGCGAGCCTGCGCGGAGCGGACTACGACCTCAGCCGCATGGAGCAAGCGGCCGGCCATCTGCGCGAGTTCCTGAGCAGCAAGCCCGAAGGTCCGAAGATGGTCGAGGCCGCAACGCAGGCGCTGACGATGGTCAAGCAGTGGCAGGTGCAACGTCACATGGACATCGCCGACTTCTACAAAACGCTGAACAGCATCGAAGGTCAGCGCTACCACTTGCAGCTGGCGACCAGCAGCGAGTTCGAACAGGCGCCGGGTTATGAGCAAGCTGTCGAACGGCGCCAGGCATTCGAAGCGGCCAACCCAGTGGGCGGCGCCCAAGTTGCGACCACTCCAGTTGTGGACATCAAAAATGCTGCGGGCGGCCAACCATGATGGCTCGAACGCAGCGCACTCTGTCATGGATGCTGCTACTCGCGACCGCCACGCTGAGTAGCTGTGGCTACACGTTCGGCAACGGACTGGCCGACTACGGCATTCGCACCGTGGCCTTCCAGGTCGTCGGCAACCAGAGCTACCGCCAACGACTCGAGGTCGAGATTAGCCGCTTCCTGGCGCGCGAGTTGCCGGTCACCACCGACCTTACGCTCGCCGACCGCAGCACCGCAGACGCGGTGCTGCAAGTCGTGCTCTCTGATGTCCGCGAGCGCACCGTCGTGACCGGTCGCCCAACGCCACCGCCACCCGGCGGCATACCAGACTTGGCCTTCTCGCGCGTTCGTGAGGGCGCGATCGAAGGCTCCATCGTGCTGCGTCTGGTGGCCAGAGACGGCACCGTGAAGCTAGAGCGCGAGTTACTCGACCGCACCGAATTCCGGGCGGGCATGGGCGAGAACCTGACTTCCGCGCGCGCCGAGCTTGCCGAAGACCTGGCTCGCAAGATTGCGCTCGCACTCGAGAACGACTTCTGATCATGACCGATCCCCGCAAAGCCCTCTCCGAAACGTTCACCGCGGATCCGTTGGTCGGCGTCATCATGGGTTCGCGCAGTGACTGGGCGACCATGCAGCACTGTGCCGACACGCTCGAAGAGATGGGCGTTCCTCACGAAGTGCGCATCGTCTCCGCGCATCGCACGCCCGACTGGCTGATGGAATACGCGGGCACTGCCGAAGCGCGCGGCCTGCAGGTATTGATCGCGGCCGCCGGCGGCGCCGCACACTTGCCCGGCATGACCGCGAGCAAGACCGTGTTGCCAGTGCTCGGCGTGCCGATAGACGCAACCTGCATGAAGGGCATGGACGCGTTGCTGTCGATTGTGCAGATGCCAGGCGGCGTGCCAGTGGGAACCCTCGCGGTCGGCAAACCGGGCGCCATCAACGCCGCGCTACTCGCAACGGCGATGCTCGGCGAGGCACATCCCGAACTACGCGAAGCCTTGCGCCAACGTCGTCAAGCGATGACCGACAAGGTGCTCGCTGACCAGGACCCGCGCGAACCCGCGCCAGCCGCTAAGAACGCATGATCACCGCGGTGCTCGGAGGAGGCCAACTGGCCCGCATGCTAGCGCTTGCTGGCGCCTCACTCGGGCTGCGCACGCGCTGCCTCGATCCATTCCCGGACGCTGTCGCCGGTCACGTCAGCGAACTGATCGTTGCCGACTTCGACGATGTCGCAGCGCTCGGTCGCTTGGCCCAAGGCGCCGACGTGTGCACGTTCGAGTTTGAGAACGTGCCGGTAGCGGCAACCGAGTGGCTAACCGAACACGCAACGGTGCATCCGCATCCGCGGGCCCTAGGCATTGGCCAAGACCGTGTGCAAGAGAAGCAGTTGTTCCAGCGACTCGGCATCGGCGTCGCCAGATTCGAAGCCGCGAACACACTCGAAGAGTTGCGTCAGGCAGTCGCCACGATTGGCACACCGTGCATCATCAAGACGCGCCGCCTCGGCTACGACGGCCGCGGTCAAGTGCGACTGCAGCCCGGCGACGATCTCGCGCAAGCGATCGACGCGGCCCACGCTTCGCTAACTGATAACTACCATGGCGGTTTGGTGGTCGAAGGCATGGTGCCGTTCGACCGCGAACTCTCGGTGCTTGCCGTGCGCGGTCGCACCGGCGAGATCGCCTGCTATCCGCTGGTCGAGAACGAGCACGAGGGCGGCATCTTGCGCCGCAGCCGCGCGCCGGCACCGAACCTATCTTCCGAAGTGCAGGCAGAGGCAGCTGAGATTGCCGCGACGCTGCTCAACGAACTCGACTACGTCGGCGTTCTCGCCGTCGAACTGTTCGATGTTGGCGGCACGCTGCTCGCCAACGAGATGGCGCCACGGGTGCACAATTCGGGCCACTGGACGATCGAAGGTTCGGTCTGTTCGCAGTTCGAAAACCACCTGCGTGCCGTTCACGGCTTGCCGCTCGGCAGCACCGAGATGGCGCAAGGCGGCGTCGCCACGATGATCAACTTGATCAGCGAGATGCCGGAGCGACAGCACTTGTTCTCGCTGCCGGGCGTGCATGTGCACGACTACGGCAAGTCACCACGAGCAAACCGCAAGCTCGGTCATGCAACGGTTGTCGGTCAGGACCGCGCCGAAGTCGACGCGATGGCCGGCCGCATCTTGGGCTGAACGCGCGCGCAGTTCTTACCGTGCGCGATGCGCAAGGGAACCGCGACGCGCAAGCGCCGGGCCTTAGCCCTTGCCTTCGCTCAGTTCGCGGATCTTGACCTTCTTAGCAGGGGTCTTGTTGCCGTTGTCGTTGCCGTTGTCGTTGCCGTCGGCGGGCTTGCCGGGCTTGGTCACAACCTCAACCCATGAGCGAACGATCTTCGGACCATCCTTCAGCACGCCGTTGTTCGCGCGTGAACCCAACTTGGCGAGCGCCTGCAACGTAGCTTGACCTTCGACGACTTCGCCCCAGATGGTGTACTTACCATCGAGTTGGGCCGTCGGACCGAACGTCAGGAAGAACTGCGAGCCTTCACTCTTCGGGCGACCGGTGTTGGCCGTGCTCAGGATGCCGGCCTTGTCGTGCTTTCGCTTGCCCTTGAACTCGCCTGCCATGAAGTAGCCGGGGTTGCCGGTGCCACTGCCCGTCGGGCAACCACCCTGCGCCATGAAGCCCGGGATGATGCGGTGGAAGTTGAGGCCGTCGTAGAAGCCGAGGCGCGACAGGTAGATGCCACTCGAAACGTGCTTTGGCGCAGTGTCGGCGAAGTAGCGGATCTTCATCGAGCCAACGGCCGTCTCCACGTGCCAAAAGTACTCAGCGTTCTTGTTGAACGCCAACGTCGGCGGCTGGCTCAACGACTGGCGCCAGCCCGCCTTCTTCGTGTCGACTTCCTTCTTGGCGATGAAGTTGTCGAGGGCCTTGATCCCAATATCGGCCTTCGTCGCCTTGGTGTCCTGGTTCTTGGGCGCCTGGGCCTTGGTGTCCTGGGTCTTGGTGTCCTGGGACTCGGTGTCCTGGGACTTGGGGCCCTGCTTCTTGTCTTGAGCGGGCAGAACGGCGAGTGCCGCGAGCAGCGGCGCACAGACGACAATCGTCAGGGTCTTCATGGCCGGAATCATATACAGAGACGGCGACATCGCGACCCCATGCCGTACCGATCAGCGCTCGGAATGGCTAGATCTGACGTAAGCGAGTCAAACCAGACGGCAAATCGCCTCGATCAAGACGCTCATGGCCCATCGACGGATGGCTGGCCCGAGGCCAAGCAGCAGCCGTAACACCGCTGACCGCAAATAGACTGGCTGACTGCACTGGCCCAATTCCATGGCCCAAGTCACTGCCGAGATTATCTGCCGCGATTATCAGTCGCGATTATCTGTCGACTGGGCGACTTCGCAGCCGCTACTTCGACGCAGATCTATCCGGCTTGATCATCGACAACGCCTGCGATGGCATGAGTTGCTGATCCTCACGCGGCAAGCCGTGCTCCAGCCAGTGCAGGATGCGGGACACGCGATGGTAGTACTGGTGATGCTGCATCACCTCGGCGTGGCCATGGGCCGCCACTCGGGCGCGCTCATCCGCCTTGGGCAACCACTGCTCGATCTTCTCAAGCGCTTCGTCTTCGTCGCGATACCACAGCAGGTGCTCACCGTTTTGGAAGACCTTCTCCAACTGCGGCACGTAGTGCGTCAGATGGAACGCTCCGCATGCCATCGTCAAGAACGTGCGGTTACTGCAGTAGTAGGCGTCGTCATTGACTTCATTGACGCCGAGCACGATGCGTGACGTTGCACAAACCTTGGCGTAGGTCCGGTTGTTGATTGGTCCGTTGACGCGCAGGTGTGAATGCTGCGCACTCCAGCGATCCCAGTGACGGCCGTAGACTTCGGTGTCAAAGCGGCGGGCGATCTCGGCCAAGAACGAAGCGCGCTGACCGCGGCGACCCGGCCCACCAATGAACGCAACATCACGCAACGGTCGCTGCGGCTCGATCGGACGGTGGTAGCGCGGCGCGAAGCCACTCATCAAGAACGCCATGTTGTCGAGGCCGTGCTCGCGCAACCACGGGAAGCGCGCCGGGTTGCTCATGCAAACCAAGTCGGCCTGACGGAAGTAGTCGATGACCGAGACATCCAGCTGCTCCAACGCTTCTTCACACCAAACGACAATGCGCGCGTCGTGACGAAACTCGGACGCCAACACCTGCGGCAAGTCTCGGAAGAACACGAAGATCGTGTCGGGCTTGTAGTTCTTGAAGTCAGCAGCCAAGAGCTTATTGGCAATCTGGGTGCCAAACCAACGACGCCATTTGACACGATTGCGCCAACGTACTTCGACGCCGTGGCGACGCAGCGAATCAACGAGCGCGCCCGTGCAACGCGTGCGCGACATGCTCTTGCCGAGGAACAGCACGCGACGAACTGGTCCCAGCCGGGACAAGCCTGTCAGTCGACCTTTCGAAATGCTCGCGGCGTGGGAATCGACTGGGTTCATACCAAAAGGCATTACTAACGAGTCGGGTCCGACCGGCTCGAGTTTCGGCTGCTGATGCGCATTCCGTTGCGACGGCTCTCCAGGGGAGTCGCCAGAGGTGTCTCGAAGGGAGCTGGAGCGCTCGCCTCCGCTTTGCGGGGTTCGCGACATGTCTGATTCGTCGTTAGGCACCGATCCTCCCATACATCAGAGCCATAAGCATATGGACCCAATTGCAGCCAGCCCAATTGCAGCCAGGTCAATTGCAGCCAGGTCAACTGCAGCCAGGTCAACTGCAGCCGGCTCAGCGCATGCTGAACAGTCGTGCAACCTTGGCGGGTTTGCTGGCGCATCGAACCGCGCTACTCCCCCCGACCGCGTGAAAACATCCGACCGCGTGACAACATCCCACCGCGCTACCGCACAGAGCGAGTTGCTGCCGAAGAGACTGATCGCACTTCTTCTTCGATCCGTTCGTCTTCGCACAGAAAAGGAACATACAGGGCAGCACCACCACCGAGCCACCACCACTTTTGGAAGAATGCCGCGAACACCGGCGCTATGCCTTCCTGCAGGTGACGGGCCCGTTGCCCAATCCAAGCCGTTCGCAGCGACCGCCCTCCTTGCCACCAACGCCCCGGCGGCAACTCTCCACGCAGCCGGTATTCGACTCCCGCTAGCTGGGTGCGGCGCGAAAACTCGGTGCTGTTCATCAAGCAGCGGCGAATCCGTGAGTCTTGGTAGTGCAGCTGAAGCCGCTGAAGCCGGGTATTCACTGACTCACACTCATGGTCACTCCGGAGCAAGCCGATGCTCCGCATACGAACCAATGCGGCCACTCGCTCCAGTTCGTCGCGGTCGCGGAGTAGACGCGACGCAACGGCGAGTCGCACCCTGGACGACGAAGTCTGGCCTAAGCGGATTTGCGACGCGGACTGCATGTCCAATACGGCGAGTTCGCCAGACGCCATCAGCACGAAGTTCTCGGTATGCAGATCGCGATGATGGATGCCGGCCGTGACCAACCGCTTGGCGAGTTCGATTTCTTGCTCGAGCCGCTGGGAAGGGTTCGGCGCAAGATCACTGAGCGGTAGGGAGCGCAACACCAGCATCGAACGGTGCGGCAGCCAGGCACGCCGCTGCACGCGCACATCGACAACGTCGGGGCATGGGATCGCAGCGGCCCGGGTCAGAGCAAGCATGTTCGCTTCGTGCACCGCAGGCAGCGCGCGGAACGCATACCGCAAACGATCCTTCTTGCGTGGGAAGGTCATCGTCTTGATGTGCACCGGCCCCGACGGCAACTCGCCGCGATGCACGGCGCGAATCAACCGCCCCTGCACGCGAACCAAGTCCTTCGGCAGTTCGCCGGTTGCAACGAACGTCTGCCACCAATGCTCGAGCACCTGCTGATCTGCTGCGGAGGTCTCAAGCATTGCGTTCGGCCAGTAACTGGCAGTAGAGCTCGCGAGTGCGCTCGGCAGCGACACTCGGATTCATATCCAACTGCGTGCGCCGCAACGCTGCCGCGCCGCAGTCAGCACGCAGCGACGAATCACTGAGCAAACGTAGCAACGCACCACCTAGTGCACGGTCGGTTTCTTCGACAGCGAAGCCTGGCACTTCGCTGCGGCGCCGCTCAGCCAGCAACTCCGGTAGGATCCCACGCTGCGTCGACACGACGGGCTTGCCGAATGCCATCGCATCGCAAACCGCGCGGCACGTGCCATCGCTTCCGGGCACCAGAAACAAGAATGCGTCGAGTGCGCGCAGCGCCTCATCGTATGCCGGACCCTTTTGGTAACCCGGTAACACCACGTTGTCGGCGATGCCCAACTCGGCGATTGGCTTGTGCACCAATGCCTCCGTGTCTTCGTCGTTGCCGCGACCGAGCAATACAAACCTCACATTGGGCAATTGCTCGCGCACATAGCGGACCGTCTGCCACAACAGTTCGAAGCGGCGATGCGGCTGAATGCGTGCCGTGATGCCAACGACCAGATGGTCTGCGCTAAGTCCCCAGCGGCCGCGCGCATCAGGACCTTCGAGCGCGCGTGGCTCGGTCACGGGTTCTTGCAACAGCACCCGGTCCTCGCGAATCGAGAAGCGACGCGCGACGCCAACTTGTGCCGGCACCGTCGGCGCCAACACCGCCTGCGTACGGCGGAACATCGCACGCTCGCGCCAACCTCGCTTGGGAGCAACCGGTTCGTAGAGGCTGCGCACGACAACCGGTTTGTTAGCGAGCCGACGGCACGCCATCGTCGCGATCAAGTGGTCCGCACCTTGATGGCAATGCAGCACATCGAAGCGATCCCTGACCAGCAAACGCCGCAGGCTGCGGATGTCGCGCAATAGCGACGGCACGTGGAAGTGCTTGCGCAGTTCTAGGCCCGTCACTACCGGCAGCCGACACCGCCACAGCTCTTCGGCAACGCGGTGCTCGCCTCCCTTGTGCATGAAGCTGCCTTGCGCGAACCGCACATCGATGCCCAATTCACGCAACCGCGCCGCCGAACGAATGGCCGGGTCCGCAGGCCCAGTCCACTTGTAGTTGGCGAACAGATGCAATACGCGCGGGGCATTCATCGGCCCTCTTTCCCGAGCGGTCGCTTGGTGTGCAGCAAGCGCCAATACTTCTTCCAATCAGTGTAGGCGGCCATCGTGGCCACCATTAGCCCCCGCCAACCATCGAGAAAGCCTAGTTTCAGCAACAGGCTCTTCACGAACACCGCCGGCGGTCGCACCAACAAATCGAACGGATTCGCGCGCCGGCCTTCCGCCGACATGGCATTGGCAGCGATGCGCGAGAACGAGTCGATCGTGCGTCGATGGTGCGCGAAGTCGCGGTAGCTCAAGTGCTCGATACCAGCAGTGAGGCGCTTGACCGTTGCGCCGGCCGCCATCTCGACGTGGTCGTGCGGATTGCGCCCGCCCCACTTGCCCTTGCGCCGATCGAACAAGCGCAGCTTGCGATCGGGGACGTGCAGACCGTATTTTAGAATGCGGCCGAGGTAGTGATTCAGCCGCGGCATCTGGTAGCCATCGGCAGCAAACCCGCTCTGTTGCAGTTCGCGAACCGCGTCTTGCAGTGGTTCCGTGCAGCGCTCGTCGGCATCGAGACAGAACACCAGATCGTGCTGAGCCTGCTCGATCGCAAACTGCTTCTGTTGCCGATGACCGGGGAACGGAATGTTCTCGAGAACGCGCGCGCCAAGCTCTTTCGCAATCGCTTGGGTGCCATCGGTGCTGCCGCTATCGACGACAACAACCTCATCACAGAATGACAGCGAACGCACGCAGTCGGCGATGCGGTCGGCCTCCTGATAGCTGATCACGCAACCGCTAATCGGCGCGCGACCGCTCTCAGGCACCAGCCGCCTCCGCCGGGCCATCGCCTACAGAGCTATCATCCCCAGAACTATCATCCACAGTGCCTTCACCGGTCATGCGCGCATGAATGCCTTGCAGCGATTCCTGGATCTCAAGCAATCGCTTGCCCCAGTCCTGCATGCGGCCGTCTTGCTCGACGGCGCCTGCTGCGGCCTTCATGACGTCTCGACGCTCTTGCGGTGACAAGCCAAGCCGCTCGTGCAGCAGGTATTGGTTGCTGTAACCGAGCACCTGATTCCAACGCAGCAGCTCCAACATCTGACCGAGTAGTTCGGTCAGATGAAGTTCGGCGTCGTTGAGACCCAGTGACTGGGCCTTTTGCTTACGGCGGCGATTGGATGTCACGAGGATCGATCGGTCGAAGACGCAGCGCTAGCGACTAGGCGTTGGCTAGGTTCGCGTTGGCGAAGTCCCAGTTGATCAGGCTCGACAGGAACGTCTTGATGTAGTCAGGACGGCGGTTCTGGAAGTCGAGGTAGTAGGCGTGCTCCCACACATCCATCGTCAGGAGCGGGGTGACGCCTTCCTGGGTGATCGGGGTCTCGGCGTTCGGCGTCTTCTTGACGGCGAGCTTGCCGTTCTCGAGCACGAGCCAGGCCCAACCACTGCCGAACTGAGTCGCACCGGCGGTGCTGAACAGCTCAACGAACTTGTCGTAGCCACCGAGGTCGCTATCGATCTTGGCTGCGATCGCGCCAGTCGGCTTGCCGCCGCCACCGGGCTTCATCGAGCTCCAGTAGAACGTGTGGTTCCAGACCTGGGCGGCGTTGTTGAAGATGCCGGCCTTGTCCGTCTTACCGGCGGTCGCCTTGATGATGGCCTCGTGGGCCATGTCGGCGTATTCGGTGCCAGCGATCAGCTTGTTGCCGTTGACGACGTAGGCGTTGTGGTGCTTGCCGTGATGGATATCGAGCGTCAGCGCGTTGATGTGCGGCGCGAGCGCGTCGTTGGAGTAGGGCAGTGCCGGTAGTTCGAGGGCCATATGCTTGTGGTCTGTTGCTGTTGCGTCGTTAGTAAAAATGGATGCGCGGCCCGACGACACAGCTGTGCAGTCGAGATCACGTGCAGATGGCAACGATAGGCCATGGGCCCCCATCCCCAAAACCGTTTCGTGCCATCCCAAGCACAGGCTCTAACCTGACGAGATGGCCGAACTGCCTGGGTTCACTCATCTCCTTCGCACGATTGCACGTTTGCGGGCACCTGATGGTTGCCCGTGGGACCGCAAACAAACCACGGAAAGCATGGCTCCGCACCTCGTGGAGGAAGCCTTCGAAGCCGCCGACGCCCTGCGCCGTGGCAACACGGACGAGTCTCAAGCCGAGCTAGGAGACGTGCTTGTCAACGTCACCATGATCAGCCAGATCGCCAGCGAAGCGGGGCAGTACACGGCGGACGACGTCGCGCAGTCCGCAGCGGAGAAGCTGATCCGGCGGCACCCGCACGTATTTGGCGACCAGCAGGCGAACAGCGCCGAGATGGCGTTCAAGACCTGGGAGACCCAGAAGCAGCTCGAGAAGCAGGCGGCCGGCGAGGACCCCAGCGTGTTGTCCGGAGTGCCCAAGGCGATGCCGGCTCTGCTGCGCGCCTATCGCGTTGGCGAGAAGGCGGCCAAAGTTGGCTTCGACTGGCCAGATCGCGACGGGCCGCGGGCGAAACTGAGCGAAGAAGTCGCCGAGCTCGACGAAGCCATGCAGGCGGGCGACCAGGCATCGATCGCCGACGAACTGGGCGATGTGCTGTTCAGCGTCTGCAATCTGGCGCGGCACCTAGGCGTCAATCCGGAGGTCGCACTGGCTGCGACGACCGACAAGTTCCAAGCGCGCTTCCGCCACGTCGAGCAGGCGCTCGACTACGAGTTCCAAGGCAAGCCGCTCGCCGACATGGAAGCTGCTTGGGACGAAGCCAAGCGCGCCGGGCTGTAGAGCAGCCACGGGCAAGCCTGAGAGAGCAGGCCCCCTTTCAGACCGCGGCGTTGCGGTGCAAACCGTCGTGCATCCGTCAGCAGCGTCGGTAGCCCGTGTCGGGTTCTCGTCAACATCCCGACGGCTACCAACGGCGGAATTGAGAGCGCACCTGAGGCGGTAACCTAAGCATGCACGAGATAGCGTCTTACGTATTTCCTCACAAGAACTCGCGATTGCAAAGCAGTTCGGCACAGTGCATGCAATAGGTCAACCGGTGGAAAGAAACGCCTGGACGTGGATCCAGAGGCAGGGATGGTCTTCGGTGTGGGGTGGTGCCTCACCGGAGACCGTTTTTTTTTGCCCCGCGCCTGAGTGAGCGGCCGCAGCGACCTCCCAGCGCAGCCTCGCCTCAGCGCAGCAAGGCCCTACAGAGTCCGAGCAGCGGGCCCGCCTGGCGCCCCGCGCCATTCTGACGGGCAATGCCAAGGGCCGCCCGATCAGAAGCCGTTTAGCGAGCCAGCTCTGCTTCTGCGGCAATCACGCCGAACGATGACCAGCCCGGATCGGCGGCCAACGTCTCGAGTTGCGAGCGCGCCATCGGCAGCCCCTTCGAGACCAAATCGTAGTGCGCCAAGCCGAACCGCAAAGCGGCACCCGAGCTGCCGTCGCCGACCTGCATCTTCTCCCGATGCAGTCGCCCCGCGTAGAGCATGCACAGCTGGTGGTAGCTCTTGTTCTCGACGATATCCATGTCGGCCGTGATGCCTGAGACGGCCGCCGCTGCGCCTGCCGCGTCGCCCGATCTGATGCGTGCGCACCACAGCCAATGCGTCACGGCGACGCGCGACTCGTCGTTATGGCAGACCGCCAGGCAATCGAGCCAGCCGCGTACGGCACCGTCAAAGTCCCCCATCACAAACGCAACCAGCGCTCGGTGGTAGTGCACGTTGAAGTGCAGCGTGCTGTGCGGCGCACGACCCGGCACCGGCAAGCCATCTGGCTCGGTTTCGTCGGGTGTCGTGCGGCACGCAATCGCCGCGGCTGCGAAGTCCGCGCTCGCCTTGCCGAACTCGCGCACGCTCAGGTAACGATGGCCGCGATGCCGCAGCAAGAACGCGTCCCCAGGCATGCGCGTCAACGCTTCACTGTAGACATCGATCGCGTCGCGATAGCAACCGAGGTAACCAAGCCGCCGTCCCACCCAGATTGCGGCGTCACGATCTTCTGGATGTTCTGCAAACACTTCGCGCGCGGCGGCGAGGTTCGCTTCACGCTGCGCGCGCACTTCGACGGACAACACCGGCGCGAACAGGGCGCGCCCCGACTGCGACCAACCCTCAACCCCGTTCGGCAATGCCGCTTGGCACGAGGCCAAGAGCCACAACGAAACGACTACTACGAATCTTCTGCTGGCCATTCGATCCTCACGACTTCCCATTGGGTTTCGACACCCGGCTTCAGGAACAACGCGCTCTCGGCGCCAATGCTCTGCAACGCGGGCCACAGTTTCTCGGTCTCTTCATCGCCAAGCACCATCAACGCGGTACCCAACGCATCGGCAACCGCGCAGCTCTTTGCGATGACCGACGCGCTGACCATGGCGTGCTCTGGATTGCGGCCGGTGCGCGGATCAAACAGATGATGCACGACCCGGTTGCCAACGATGACGGCATTGCGGTAGTCGCCGCTACTGCACAACGCACGATCCAATAGCGGCACCGTCACGGCGGCCTGCTGCCCACCAGCAACATCGCTCGCCGGATCGACGACGCCGATGCGCCACAGCACGCCATCGGGCTTCACGCCATGGCACAATACTTCGCCGGTGATCTGCAGGTAGAACGAGTCGACGCCGATCGCGAGCAGCTGCACGGCAATAGCGTCCGCCGCGGCGCCTGCGACGATGCCGTCGAGGTCGAGCTGTACGTCTTCGCGCTGCTTCGTCAGCTTGCCATTTTCAATCGAGACGAACTGGTAGCCAGCGCGTTCCTTGGCTTTCAGCAGCTCGCTATCATCGAGACCAAGCCCAGGATTTTCCTTGGCTCGGCGATACAAGTCGCTCAACGGCTTCACCGTCGGATCGAAGGCGCCGTTGGTTGCCTTGGCAATCGCCAACGCTTGCCGCAGCACGTTGGCGAAACGCTCACTGACCTCGAACGGCTCGGTGCTTCGGTGCGCATTGACGCGCTGGATCTCCGAGTTCTTGCGCCAGTTGCTAAACGCCACATCGAAGGCGGTCAGTTCCGTGCCAACGATCGCCTGGATGTCAGCGAGCGGCAACTTGGTCGCAACCTTGACCTCGTAGGTCGACCCCATCGTTCGACCAGTGAACCCTCGCACCGTGATCGGATCCGAGCACGATGAAAGTGCCATCAGCGTGACGCCGAGCAGCCAGAACGTTCGCAGCTTCTGCATTGAGCGAAATGCTAGCGGCTGCATGCACGAGCAGGCCATCACGAGATTCCCGTTCGCACGGATCTGCTTCGATCTGCGGATGCGAGCCACTCGCTTCACGACACTCGCGACGGCAATCCTGATCGCCTTGAATCAACTCGCCGAGTTCGTGCAGATCCGCAACGCAAGCACATCATCCGGAGCTGGCATGCGACCACTCTACCGCCGACCCAATGCAGTAGGCTAGTTTGTACAGCATGGCCGCGAGCGAACAGTCCTTCCCGGTGACCGAAGCCTACCGCGGCATGCGCCTCGACCGCTTCCTGCAAGCGATGGTGCCGCGCATGTCGCGCAACGCCATCCAAGAAGCGATCGAGAGTCGCGTCCGGCTCGAGTCCGGAACCGCGCCAAAGGCCAACCGCCGTCCCACGATCGGCGACATCGTCTACCTCGCGCAGCGCATCGTGACCGAAGTGCCCGATGTCGAGATCCCGGTGCTGCACGAAGGTGATGGCTGGTCCGTCATCAACAAGCCGGCCGGCATAGCCACCACGCCAAGTTCACGCCGCCCGGGCGCGGACATCGCGACGCTGCTCAGCAAGGCACCCGCCCACCGTCTCGACCTCGGCACCAGCGGTTGCCTTTTGCTCGTGCACAACGCCGACGCAGCGCGTCACTTCGAAGCTGCGTTCCGCGAACGTCGCATCGACAAGGAATACCTCGCCGTCGTCACTGGCACGGTGGCACTGGACACGTTCACGATCAACGCCCCCATTGGCCTCGACCCGGAGAGCCGGCTGCCGCATAAGGTACGCATCGCCGACGACGGCGCGCATGCCGAGACGCACTTCGAAGTGATCGAACGTCGCGACCGCAACACGCTGCTGCGCGCCAAACCACGCACGGGTCGGCGCCACCAGATTCGCATGCACCTAGCGCACGCCGGCCACGCGATCCTCGGTGACTTGCTCTATGGCGGCGATGAACGGCAGTTCATTCGCTGGCTGCAAGGGCAGCCGATCGATGAAGTCGCCGGCATCCCAGCCGGCCGCCATCTGCTGCATGCGAGTGAACTGGTATTGCCCATGCCGACGAGTGACGAACGACTCACAATCAGCGCGCCGACGCCCGACGACTTCCAACTCTAGGTGACAATCGCCAGTTGGCGGCGGGGCTCGGGATGGCGCTTGGCCGACCTCGAATGGTCGTTGCACATGTCTCCCCGCCAACAGAAACGGCCCACGTTCCAATCTTGAAACGTGGGCCGTTCGTGAGGTGGCAGCAAGCACCACCGTTCGCAATCTACCGTTGACTAGATGTTGCCAACCTTGATGCGAATCGCGTTGGAGCTAGTCAGACCCGGGAAGATCGTGCCGGTGAGGATGCTGTTCAAGTCAAACCAGAACGACTGAGCGTAGAGCTCAAAGCCGATCAGCGCCGGGTTCAAGCTCAGCGGGATCGTCAACGACATGTTCGGCACACCAGGCACCAAGTTGTCAATCGAGAACAGCACCGAGGTCGGCACGTCTAGGTGAACCAACGTCTGCGGCGGCACACCGGGGAGCGGCAGCGAAACCGGCAGGATGCCCGTGTTGAGCAGAACCAAACCAAAGCTCGAGCCGACTTCCGCCGACGTTTCCAGCACGACGCTGCCACCAAGCAGTGCCTGGCCAACAGCCTCAAGCTTCAGCGGGAATTGCTCAGGCAGCTGAAGCAACGTCGGCACCAAAGCCGTGTAGTCGATCTCGGCCGTGGCGGGCGAGACACCGGCGGGCGACCAACCGATCAACGTATCGTCGCCGCCAGCAAAGGTGCTGCCGCCAACGCCATCGATGAGTTGGTAAACGACCGCGACGTTGCCAGTGATCAAGTCAAACTGGTATTGCACGATGCTCGGGTTGAGCCCGGTGACGGGGTAGCTCTCGACGTTGTCCCAGGTGACATAGAGCGTCGGGTTTGGCGTCGCAGCGAGATCCTCTTCCCAGAGGATCTGACCACTGCCAGCTTCCGTCGGGTTGAAGTCGTGGTACGAGCCGTACCAAGCCATGGCGTCGGCGTTCATTGCCGATGCCGGGTCAACCGGAGCGAAGAACAACGCGCTCTGCGTGGCGGTCGAGATGTAGCCATTCGAGTGCACGAAGAGATCCATCGTGCTCGATTGACCGGCTCCGGTCGGGAAGACTACGGGCAAGGTCGGCAGCGTGATCTGGTTCTCGCCATCGTCCACGGCCGGGATCACGTTCTCGATACCGGAGTTCGGGCGGAACGTCGCGGTGCCTTGCTGAATGACATAGCCGGTGCTCGTGTTGACGAACTCAATCGAGGTGCCTTCCAGTGCAGCCTTGGTGTTTACCGAGTCTTCGATGAGATCGAAGAAGGAGGCGCTCGCCTCGATCGAACCGGTGCGCAGGACCTCCGACTCGGCGCAAGCGTGGCCAACCGCACCAGCTTCGTAGGTGATGCCAAACTCAGGCATCGTGCCGGCGTAGTTGGCGCCACCGAACGTCAGAGCGTTCAGCGGGGCAACAATCCAAGCGTTAGACTGCGTCGAGCCGTTGGTCACCTCGAGGGCGCCGTCAGAGAACGTGCCTGCGGGTGCCGGGTAGGCCGTGACCGCCTGGAACTGGTGGCTAACGCCGACGTAGACAATCGCCATCGGGAAGGTGCCGGTGGCAAGGAACGTATCCGGCACGTTGATCGTGAAGGCAGACTGACAAGTCTGACTCGACACGGCAAAGCCGCCGGACGTGTAGTCGCCCGTGGTCAGCAATTGCCAACCGCTTGGGTCAGCACTGACTGCAGGCGCGACGCCCAAGTTTTCGTTGCCGATGTGCGACGCGGCGGTCGTGTTGATCCACAGCTCGATCGTGCCAGTCGTGCCGGCTGGCGCTTGCGTGGGGATCTCCAAAGCGCGCAGGGTGACTCCCGTCGCACTGATGACCGTCAGGTCAAAGAAGTTGGCTCCGGGGTTGCTGTAGGTCAGTCCCTGAGTCGTGGTGTAGGTGGTGGGATCAACAGTCAAAGTCGTCTGAGCACTGATCACTGACGTCAGTCCGATGAGTGCAGTAAGCGAAAGAGTCTTCATTGGTTCCTTGGGTGGAGGCAGGCAGCGGTTGGACTTGCCGACATGGGGATCAGCAGGACGCACCTTAATGATAGCCCTGGTTTCGATGCCGGTCTAGCCACCCCGTCGTGCACACCACGACGAACTCCCGACTCGTGTGAGACTTCGAGCCTCAAATCCGTGAAGTGCACACGGCGCTGCGCAATAGCCCGCGCCAAGACGCAACACAATCGCGTCACGTCTGCGGCGTAAAGGCCGCGCACTGCAGCCACAGAGTCCGCTGCCAAACGTACGGTCCCAGGCACCGCAGTTGGGCGAAGCAGCTTACGTGGATAGGTCGGCGCGGCGCGCCGTCCCTATTAGCCGCCGAAATCGTCGAACGCGATCATGTCCTGCTCGACACCGAGGTCGTCGAGCATCTTCTGGACCGAGCTGTTCATCATCGGTGGACCACACATGTAGAACTCGATGTCATCGACGTTCTCGTGCTCGTTCAGGTAGTTGTCGTAAGCAACCTGGTGGATGAAGCCGGTGTAGCCTTCCCAGTTGTCTTCGGGTTGCGGTTCGGACAGGGCGACGTGGTATTTGAAGTTCGGGAACTCCTTCTCGATCGCTTCGAAATGGTCCGTGTAGAACATCTCGCGCTTCGAACGAGCGCCATACCAGTAGCTGACCTTGCGGCCTGTCTTCAACGTGTGGAACAGGTGGAAGATGTGGCTGCGGAGCGGCGCCATGCCGGCACCACCGCCGATGTAGATCATCTCGCGCTCGGTGTCCTTGATGAAGAAGTCACCGTAGGGACCAGAGATCGTGATCTTGTCACCCGGCTTCAGCGAGAACACGTAGCTCGAGCAAATGCCCGGCGGCAGTTCGGACTGACGCGGCGGTGGCGAGGCGATGCGGATGTTGAGCATCACCATGTTGCCTTCGGCCGGGTGGTTCGCCATCGAGTAGGCGCGGAACACTGGCGTCGGGTTGTTGGCAACGAAGTCCCACAGCTTGAACTTGTCCCAGTCGCCGCGGAAGTCCTCCTCGATGTCGAAGTCCGAGTATTTGAGGTTCGCGTACTTCGGGACGTCGATTTGGATGTAGCCGCCGGACTCGAAATTGATCGTCTCGCCTTCCGGCAAGTTGACTGCGAGTTCCTTGATGAAGGTCGCGACGTTGTGGTTTGAGCGCACGGTGCACTCCCACTTCTTGATGCCGAACACTTCGTCCGGAACCTGCACCTTCATCGGGCCGCGCACCTTGACCTGACAGGCCAGGCGCACGCCTTCTTTGGCTTCACCGCGGGACACGTGGGTCAACTCGGACGGCAGGATGTCACCACCGCCTTCGGAGATCTTGCACTTGCACATCGCGCAGGTGCCCTTGCCACCACAGGCAGACGGCAAGAACAGGCCTTGCTCACTGAGTGCGGTCAGCAGATTGGAGCCAATCGCAACCTCGGGCGACTTCGAATCGTCGCCGTTGATCAGCAGCTTGACCTGGCCCTTTTGGACCAGCTTGCTCTCACAGAACATGAGCACGAGCACCAGAGCCACGATGACTCCGGTCAGTGCGATCACGCCTACTAGGATTTCCATCTGGTGAGTCTCCTTAGATTCCGCTGAAGGTCATGAAGGCCATCGCGATGAGGCCCGTGGTGATGAACGTGATGCCGAGGCCCTTGAGCGGACCCGGAATGTGCGCCGTGCGCAGCTTCCAGCGGATCGCGGCCATGCTGACGATCGCGAGCAACCAACCTGTTCCTGAGCCGATGCCGTAGACGACCGACTCACTGAACGTGTAGTTGCGTTCGACCATGAACATCGAGCTGCCAAGGATGGCGCAGTTCACAGCGATCAGCGGCAAGAAGATGCCGAGGGCCGCGTAGAGCTTGGGGCTCAGCTTGTCGACGGCCATCTCCACGATCTGCACCGCCGCAGCGATGGTCGCGATGAACGTCAAGAACTGCAGGTAGCTGAGGTCCGACTCTGGCATACCAGCCCAGGACAGCGCGCCCGGAGCCAGCACGTAGGTCTGGATGATCCAGTTGAGCGGGACCGTCAGGCCGAGCACAAAGATGACGGCGATGCCGAGGCCGACCGAACTATCGACGCGCTTGCAAATCGCGAGATAGCTGCACATGCCGAGGAAGAACGCCAGCAGGATGTTCTCGACGAAGATCGAGCGCAGCAGGATACCGAGGTAACTGTTGCCCGCATCGGCGGCGCCATCTTGAGGGATGGCGGCAAGGTCTAAGGAG
>JBNMNW010000002.1:0-65314 GCA_051278165.1 Planctomycetota bacterium
GACCATGGGGGCGGCACGGGTGACGGGCCTCAGCATGGTGCTGCTCGGTAGCGTCGGTCTGCTCGATTGGTTCAGCCAAGCCGACATTGCCGCGAGCCTCGGCTACCTGCTGCCAATATCTGTGGCCGCTTGGGGCGCTGGGCGGATCGGCTCGGTTGTCGCTGCTGCAATGTGCGCCGGCATGTGGCTGACGATCAACCTCATGACCGCGGTTACCGGGATCACCCCGGCTCTCGAACTGGTCAACATGGTCGTGCTGACCGTCGCCTTCCAGCTATTTGGTCTGCTGCTGGCGACGCTGCGTGGCCAATTGGACCACGAACGCAAGCTAGCTCGCACCGATCCGCTGACGTCCGTGCACAACCGTCGCGCCTTTTGGAGTGCGGCCGCGCGGGAAGTTGCCCGCGGCCGTCGCCACGGCACGCCGTTCTCGCTGGCCTACATCGACGTCGATGGCTTCAAGAGCGTCAATGACACCTACGGTCACCGGGCGGGCGATGAACTGCTGCGTCGCATCGCGTTGGCATTGCAGGAAGACCTGCGCGAATTGGACATGGTCGCGAGACTTGGTGGCGACGAGTTCGTCATCTTGCTGCCTGGTGCGGCCGAGGCAGGCGCTGGTCGGGTAATCAGCCGTTTGCAGAAGCGTCTGGCCAATGCGCGCTGGCGGCAGTCGTTCGATATCGATTTCAGTATCGGCGTATTGGCGGTGGTCGAATCGCCTGAGAGCGTCGAGCAACTGGTCGGTCGCGCGGATGCGTTGATGTATCAGGTCAAGCGCAGTGGCCGTGGTTTGGTCCTGTTCGATGTGTTGCGGGCGAGCGAGAACTTGCCGCCGACCGACGTGCAGAAGTCGGGGTCGGTGACCTCACGAATCGCAACCTGATTACCCAGGCTGTTGTTTGAGCCGTCGCTTTCGGCCAGCATCCGTCGATGGCGTTAGTCACGCTCAAAGACATCAACCTCAAACTCGGCGATCGGCAGCTACTCGATTCGATCTCCTTCGTGATCGACGAGGGCCAGCGCGTCGGTCTACTCGGTGCCAATGGCTGTGGCAAATCGACGCTGTTGCGCATTCTTGCCGGGGAGCTCGAACCTGATGCCGGGGTGCGCACCGAGCGTCGCGACTTGCGGCTCGGCTACCTGTCTCAGGAGCCACAGTTGCCAGCGGAAGCGCAGGTGCACGCCGCGGTTTTGGCCGGGATTGAAGGCCGGGCGGAAGTGTTGGCGGAGCTCGATGCCGTGCACACGGCGATGGCCGAAGACCTCAACACTGCGCAACTAGACAAACTGCTGAAGCAACAGCAGCGCCTCGACGAGCAACTCGAGAAGCTCGGTGGCCACGATGTCGATCACCGGGCTTCGGCATTGCTTGACTCGTTGGGCGTTCCCGATCATCAAGCGATCTGTGGCGACCTGTCCGGTGGCGAACGCCGGCGCGTCGCGATGGCGCGCCTATTGTTGTCGAATCCTGAAGTGCTGTTGCTCGACGAGCCGACTAACCACCTCGATGCCGAAGTCACCGAATGGCTCGAGGGCTACTTGCTCGATGCCGGCGTGCCGTTGGTCTTGGTGACGCACGACCGCTACTTCCTCGATCGCCTGTGCACGCGCATCGTCGATTTCGACAATTCGAAGCTGCACGAATACGACGGCGGCTACTCGACCTATCTGATCAAGCGCGCTGAGCGTCTCGAGTCGGATGCGAAGTCCGAAAGTGCCCGCATGAACACGCTGCGGCGGGAGACCGAATGGATCAGGCGCGGCCCGCCGGCGCGCACGACCAAGTCGAAGGCGCGCATTGGTCGGCACACGGCGCTGGTCGATTCGGCGCCGCCACCGAGCGCGGCGGATCTGGAGTTCATGATTCCGGATGGGCCCCGCCTGGGCGACTACGTGTTGCGCATCCAGGACGTCAGCAAGTCGTTTGGCGACCGCACCATCATCGAGCCGTTCTCGTTTGAACTCGGTCCAGGCCAGCGCCTCGGCATCGTCGGCAAGAACGGCGCGGGCAAGACCACGTTGCTGCGCATGATCATGGGCCAGCTCGAGTCCGATACCGGCACGGTCGGCATCGGCCCGACCGTGAAGTTCGCCGGCATCGACCAGAAGCGTTCGGATCTCGACGAGTCCAAGACGGTTATCGAAGAGGTTGCCAACGGCAACGACTACGTGTTCGTCGGTGGCCGTTCGCAGCGCATCGAGACGTTCTTGGAGCAGTTCCTGTTCCCGGGCGAGATGAAGCACGGGCTCATCAGTGGGCTCAGCGGTGGCGAGCGAAATCGCGTCTTGATCGCCAAGCTATTGTGCGCTGGTGGCAACGTGCTGGTGCTCGATGAACCGACCAACGACCTCGACTTGGTGTCGCTGCGCGCGCTTGAAGATGCCTTGCTGGCGTTCCCGGGCGCGGCCATCGTGGTTAGCCACGATCGCTGGTTCCTCGATCGCATCGCGACGCGGGTGGTGCACATGGATGGCACGGGCCACGCGCGGGTGCACGAAGGCGACCTGTCGTTGTTGCTCTCGCGACTCAAGCAAGAGTCGGCCGATCGCACCGCGCAAGCCGCGGCAGCCAACCAAAGGGCCAAGGCCAAGGCAAAGCAGGCGTCTGGAGCTCCGGTTCCGGCCGCCAAGACGAAGAGGCTCAGTTCGCGCGAACTGAAGGAACTCGCGCAGTTGCCGCAGAAGATCGAGGTTGCTGAAACGGAGCTAGCCGACC
Organism: Planctomycetota bacterium; assembly: GCA_051278165.1. Lineage (GTDB taxonomy): Bacteria > Planctomycetota > UBA1135 > UBA1135 > UBA2386. The sequence continues at coordinate 2,720 of JBNMNW010000002.1, forward strand.
TCGATAAAAACTTGGGCGATCCGAGCCTCTACGAGCAGCAAAACTCGCAGCGCTTCGACGAATTGACGAAGCGGCGTAAGCAACTGCCCGGCGAGTTGGCCGCGCTGTATGCGCGCTGGGAAAAACTCGAAGCGATCGCGGAGCAGGCGTAGCTCCTAACCGGATTTGCTCGCGCAAGTCCCGCAAGCAGGGGCAGCCGTAAGCTGCTGACGCCGATTTAGCGTACCTGATCTATGCGTTAGATCAGGCTGCCGATCTACCCTGCAGCGTTACTCGGGCAGCACTGGGTTATTCTGGCAGCACTGGCTCGACGAACGTCACACCGTTGTCGAGGGACTTGAGGAACGCGACCAGTTGGTCGATCTGCTTGTCCGTCAATTCACGATCGAACAGCAGGCCGTCTTTGGCGAATTGGTGCTTAAGACCGCCCGAGGCCATCAGCTTGACCGCTTCCTTCAGCGTCGCGACGCTGCCGTCATGGAAGTATGGCGCCGTCTTCGAAACGTCACGCAACGTCGGCGTCTTGAACTTGCCGTTGTCAGCTGCGTCTTTGGTCTTGTTGGCGCGGCCGAGGTCCGGGTTTTCAGCGGCGAGGCCAATGCCGATGTTGTGGTACGACTTGTCCATGAACAGTGGCGGCGCGTGGCAGCCAACGCAGCCAGCACTGGAGAACAGTTCTTGGCCGGCCTTCGCTTCAGCGGACAGCTTCTTCTGGTCGTAGAGCGAGTTGCCGCTGCGCAGTGTGCGCAAGAAGGACGTCAGTGAGTTGACGATCGTCGTCTCGCTGGCATCTTCCTTGAACGCGGCTTGGAACTCAGTCTTGTAGGCTTCAATGCCGTTGAGCGTTGTGGCGACATCGGCCGGCACGCCACCGAGCTGGCCGGTCCAAGCGGCGAGCACGTTGGACTCAAGGCCAACCTTGCGGCCATCCCAGTAGAGCTCCGGGTAGTAGCCGCAGTTGTACATCGTCGGCGAGTTGCGGCTGTTCTTGCCACCGTTGTCCTTGACCGAGAAGGCGAGGCCGTCGGAGAACGCCTTGTCGATGTGGTGGCAGTTTACGCAACCCATCTTGCCGCTCTTGCTGAGTCGCGGATCGAAGAACAGCTTCTTGCCGAGCTCGGCCTTCGCGGCCGTCAGTTCGTTATCGGCGGCTAGGTCTAGTTGAGCGTTCTCTAGGCCGAGTGGCGCCGTCAACGGGTTGACATCTGCGTGGGTCTCAGAGCCGCAGCTGGTGAAGAACGGGAAAAGAAGGAGAGTCGATAGGGTCGCGCTACGCATCGGTTCAACAGCTGGGAGGCCAAAGGGCGAAGTTGCCTTGCGACGTCATGCTAGCGTCATTCGGGCCGCCGCCACATCTCCTATATATCCCGACCCGTGTAACTGAGCCTGCGTACCGTACCCGGTTCAAACCACCAGCGCGCCTAGCGCGCTGGTGGATTGAACCGGGTACGGTACGCAGATCCGGCTGTTGGTGCTCTCGTGGGAAACTCTCGCGGGCAGAGCGGCCGCAGTTAGCGCATGCGGCGCAATTGGCGCAGCAGTTGCAGGTAGCGGCGGTCCTGGGTCAGGGTCCAAGCGGCCTGCGCGTCATACATCATCGCGTATTGGCTATTGAAGCCACGAGCGACACCGAGAATGGGATCGAAGCCGGCGGGGGCGGCGAGCACGTCGCTCAGCGGGGTTGATGCTTCGACGACTTGGGCCGACTCAGTCATAGACGCGTCCTCGATGCGCACATCGCGCATACGCTTTTGGGACGCTTGGGCCGCACGACGGCTTTCGTTCGCCGTCTGTCCGTCTTGCTTGGCGTCCTTTTCGGCCTTGACGATTGCGTCGATGGTCAGATCGTCCTTCTCAATCTTGAAGACGCTCGACTTCGGCAGCAGGATCTCACCGCCTTCGGTGCGCACGTGGTAGCCATCGTCGTCTTCGGCGACCAGGACACCTTGGATTAGATTAGGGGAAGAACCAGCTGCCGTGTTTTGCTCGGACTTCGGATCGGTCAACCAGAACTTGTCGGCTTTTGCGGGGGCGCAAATCAGCAATACGCCAGCGATCAGGGGGAGGTAACGCATGGTCAAATAGTAGCACGCGGCAGGCCAGCCGGTTGGGCGGTTGGGCCAGTGTGTGTTGGACTGAAGCGGAACCTCCGGTGAGACTGGGCAGACTCATGCGCTCGATTCTTTTCGGTGTTCTCCTCGCGGTTGTGTTGGCGGCTATGGCGATGGCCCAAGAAGGGCCGGCGTTCAAGCCGCTCTTTGATGGCGAAAGTCTCAGCGGTTGGCGCGGCGACCCGGCGGTCTGGAGCGTCACCGATGGCGTGATCGTTGGCTCGACGCATGGCATCAAGCTGAGCGCGAACACGTTCTTGATTCACGAAGGTGTGTTCGCGGACTTCGAGCTGCGCTGCAAGGTGAAGCTGGAAGGCGCCAACAACTCTGGCGTGCAATACCGCAGCCGTTTGCTCAAGCCGGACGGTTACCGAGTCGTCGGCTATCAGTGCGATTGGCACCCGAACCCGCCCTACTCCGCGATGCTCTATGACGAAGGCGGCGGCGGCATTGTCGCCGAGCGCGGTCAATTTGTGCGTTGGACGGATCAGGGGCGCCGCGAGCTTGGCCGACTGATCAAGCCAAAGGCGGTCGACGTCAGCGGCTGGCACGACTTGCGGGTTGTGGCGCGTGGCGACTTGGTCTGGCACGAACTTGATGGGCGCATCGTCACGGCGCTGCAAGACCAACGTGCTTCGGCACCAAGAAGCGGCATCGTGGCGTTGCAGGCGCATCGCGGCCCGGCCATGAAGGTTTCGTTTCGTGACATCTCGGTGCGCTCGTTGACGAAGGCCGATGACCTGGCCGTGCCAGGCGCCCTGCGCGCGCTGCTGCAACGTGCCGACCAGCAGGTGGTCGAGACCAAGACGCAGACGCCCAACTGGGTCTGGGACCAAGAGGCGCAAGGCGAGGAAGAGCTGTTCTTCCGACGCGGGTTTGATGTGCGTGAGGTGCCGGAAAAGGCGCGGCTCTCGGTCACTTGCGACAACAACTGTCGCGTCTACGTCAACGGCGCACGGGTCGCCAATGATGACTCGTGGGAGTCGCCGACGGTTGTCGACATCGCCAAGCAGCTGAAGTTGGGTCGCAACGTCGTCGCCGTGCATGGTTGGAACGACGGTGGACCAGCCGCGATGGCGCTGCGTATTGCTTGGCTCGAAAACGATAACGACGTCGAAGTCGTCACCGACAGCGAGTGGCGTTGCCACGACGACGATCCCGATGGTTGGGATACGGTCGCATTCGATGATTCCAAGTGGCAGGCCGTGCGGGTGCTCGGCGAGCTTGGCCAAAATGGCTTGGCGTGGTCCGGTCGCCACGGCGCGACGGCGCTGGGCCAGCAGGCGAATGCTTACGCCGAGCAGATCGCCATCGTCGATTGGGAAGTCGATAGTTCGGATGCCACGCAGACGCCGCCGATGCGGTTGCTCGACATCCCGCGCGAACTTGGTTCGTGGGTGTCGCTGGCTGCCGATCCACAGGGCCGTCTCTACTCGAGTGCTCAAGGTGGTGGCCTGTATCGCATCACGCCAGCCAAGCAGTTGGGCGACGCGACTTCGATCGAACGCGTTCCGGTCGAACTCGGCGGCGCGCACGGGATGTTGTGGTTCCGCAACTGCCTCTATGCGGTCGTCAACGGTGGCCAAGATGGCTTCTACCGACTGACCGATACCGATGGTGACGACATGCTCGACCACGTCGAACTGCTGCGCGCACTCGACGGCAGTGGCGAGCATGGCCCGCACTCGGTCGTGGTCGCACCGGACGGCGAAAACCTGTTGGTGCTGTGCGGCAACATGACCAAGTTGACGGAGCTCGCGAGCAGTCGTGTGCCGACCAACTGGCAAGAAGAACGAGTCGTGCCGCGCATCGAAGATGCTCGCGGCTTCTGGGGCGGTTACTCGCCGCCCGGTGGTTGCCTCTACCAAGTGGATCCCGACGGCAAGCGTTGGGAATTGATCTGCTGCGGCTTCCGCAACCCGTTCGATCTCGTGGTGCTGCCCAATGGTCAGGTGGTCGTCTACGACGCCGACATGGAATGGGATATGGGCTTGCCGTGGTATCGCCCAACGCGCTACCTCGCCGGCCAGAGCGGGGTCGACTACGGTTGGCGTAAGGGCAGTGCCAAGTGGGCGACGGACTACCCCGAAGCGCCGCCTGCACTGCAGGACATCGGGCCCGGTTCACCAACCGGCATGGCCTACGTGCCAGGTGCCAAGGGCGGCATCATCGGCCTCGATTGGACCTTCGGCACTGCCTACTTCGAAGGCAAGCCGTGGAACTTCGGCGCGCCCTTCCCGGTTGCCGACGTCACGTTCTCTAAGCGCATCGATGGTGGCGTGTATGTCGTCACTGGTGGTCGCGGCTTGCCGTCGCGTTTGCTGCGCCTGATTCCGGGTCGTGCGTCGGGCGAATACGAATTGGGTGATCAAGAAGCGCAGCGCGTAGCTACCTGGGGATCGGCGGTCGCATGGCCGGCAACGGAAGCGCGCACGGCGCAACAGATCCTCGATGCTGGTGCGATCGGTAGCGATCGTTTGGCGTTTCGCGGTACCCAACCTGCGCCGAAGCCAGACTGGGTGACGGCGCGCATCGCGCTAGAACGATTGCCTGCGGATCGTATCCGTGCCACCGTTCTCGCGGTCGATGCAGCGCGACCGGATCGTGCCTTCGCCGGCTTGCTAGCGCTCGCACGACAGGGAACTGCTGGCGATTTGCAGCCGATCCTCGATGCGTTGGGCCAGTTCTCGTTCGCGCCGCTGGATCATAGTCAGCGCATTGCCTGGCTGCGCATCCACGCCGTTGCGTTGCTGCGCCAAGGCCCCGCCAGCGACGCCCAGCGCGCCTTGGTTGCGAAGCGTCTGCTGCCGCTGTTCCCAGCGAACAACGAACGTCAAGACCAAGACCTGTGCGAATTACTCGCCTACGTTGACGCGCCCGGCTTGCTCGCGAAGGCTGTGCCGTTGTTGACGCCACTCAAGCCATCCGAGCCACCGGCATGGGCCGAACTGGCAACTCGCAACGCTAGCTACGGCGGCGTCATCGACAAGATGATGGCCAACATGACGCCGATGGGCCAGCTCACGATCGCCAACGCGCTGCGCATGGTCGATCACGATTGGACGATCGAGCAGCGGCGCACGCTGTTCACGTTCTTAGGCGAAGCGCGCGGGCGTTCCGGCGGGGCCAGCTACGACGGCTACGTGCTGAAGATCGTCGACCTCGCCTGGCAGACTTGCAGCGACGACGAGAAGCGTGCCCTCGAGTTCTTGGTCGGCCGGGTGCGCGCGCCGAACAACCAGTTCGCCAGCAAGCCGCCGAAGGGGCCAGGCAAGAACTGGCAGATGAGTGACATCGCGGCGCTCGTCGACGGCGGGTTTGATGGGCGCAGTGTGCAATCTGGCCGCAACCTGTTCCACGCCATTGGCTGCGCGTCGTGCCACTACTTCAAGGGCGCCGGCGGCTTTGGCGGTCCGGACCTGACCAGCTTGAAGAACAAGTTCCGCGCCGAAGACCTGCTTGAGGCCGTGATCGACCCCAACAAGGTGATCAGCGACCAATACACCGGCCAGATACTGACCAAGAAGGATGGCACCGCGTTGTTTGGTATTGTCCACAAGACGTGGGATGGTGACATGGAGGTCTACGAGGTCATCCCGGCGGTTGCCGATGCGAAGCCAGTGCGCATCCCGATCGAACAGGTCGAGAAGGTCGCACCGTCGCCGCAATCGCCAATGCCCGCAGGCTTACTCAACCGCCTCTCCGCCGACGAGGTTCGTGATCTCGTCGCGTTCTTGATCGGCGCGAAGGGCAAGTGAACGTGCCGACGAGCACTCCGGGTATTTGCTGAGCGACGCGAGCGGCGCGGCGGCGCTGCGAATCAGTGCCGGGTTGCGGCGGCAAAAAGTGCGGCTGCCGACAACTTGGCGGCTACGATTTTTCGCAATGCTCGCCGCTGCCGTGACTGCAATGGTGTCTTTCCTGGCACCCGTGCCACAGGAGCCGATCACCGTCCACGAGGACATCCAGTATTCGGATGTCGCTCGCCAACCGCGACGTAATCGACTCGATCTGTATCTGCCGACTGCGAAGACTGCGAAGACCCCTAAGGCTGCGAAGCCGGGGGTTGCTGGGCCGCAGGAATCGGCCGTCGGCGGTGGCGATCTCGAAGCCGGGGATGTCGTGCCGCCGCCGCTCGTGATGTTCGTGCACGGTGGTTCGTGGACTGGCGGTCACAAGGATAGCTACAAGTGGATGGGGCGGATGCTGGCCGACAACGGCTTTGCTTGCGCGGTCATCAACACGCAGTTGTTTCCGTTCGCCAAGCCGGACGTGATGGTCAAAGACTGCGGCCAGGCATTTGGCTTCTTGCACAAGAACGCCAACAAGTATGGCTTCGACGGCAACCAACTGTTTGTCATGGGCCACTCCTCCGGCGCCCACCTGTCGTGTTGGTTGGCGCTCGACGACGCCCAACTTAAGGCCGCCGGCGTGCCGAAGAAGGCGTTGCGCGGCTCGGTGTTGTTGTCCGGCGTCTACGACATTCGTTCGCGCCACTTCGCCCTCGATGCGGTCTTTGGGGCGGACTCCGAGTTTCGCAAGCGCGCGACGCCGCTGTTGCACGCCGACAAGACCGATGCGCCGGTGTTCCTCGCTTGGGCGCAGAAGGACCTGCCCGGTCTAGCGTTGTGCGCGCGCATGCTGCGTGATCGGTTGCTCGAAGCCGGCGTGCCGGTGGCAGCGCATCAATACCCGGACTGCAATCACGCCGACTACATCTACGCGCTGACGAAGCACGAGGATCCGGTGATGAAGGACGTGCTGCAGTTCTTGCACGATCCCCAGAAAGCGACTACCAGGCGGGAAGTGAAGCGCAAGCAGGCTCTGTTGTGGGTCGCTACGAACGACCGCGAACACGCCGTGGGGGATGCCATTCGCAACGCGATGCAGCCGCATGGTGTCGAAGTGTTGGTGCAAGACTTTGCGGACCCAACCTGCAACTGTGTCGCCGAGGCATTCCGTCAGCTGTGTCTCGATCGCAAGGCAGCGGATGCGATGTTGCCGAGCTACGTCGGGGGCATCGGCCAAGGCGGCCTCGCTGCTGCGACCGCGCCATTGACGGCACGCAAGGATGGTCTGCTCGGTCGTATCGTTGCAGGTATCGCGTTGGACTCGCGTTCGTTGGCCGCTTTCAGTCAGCGTTCGTTCGCCGAAGATACGAACTACCTGACAGAGTCGCGACTACTCAGCGTGCTGGGCGACCAGGACTCGAAAGAGAAGCGTTCGCAGTCGATGTCCCGCACGTCGTCGCTACTTCGTAAGGGGCTGGAAGCGCACCCCGTCGAGTTGGCCAACACGACGGTCGAAGCCGCCTTGCTGGCAGTGCGCGCCGACGACAGTTTGGTCGTGCCGATGCTGCTGGCGTTTTTGTTCCCGTAGCGCAGCCGTCGCCGGTTGGCTTACGCCGACTTGACGCCGTGCACCTGCAGTTGCGGGAAGGGGATACCGAAACCGTGCTCGGTGCAGGCGGCGACCAGCGCTTGGTTGATGCGGCGCTGGATCGCTTTGTAGCGCATGGCAGCCTTGCCTTCGAGGCCGACCAACACCACGAAATCGAGCGAACTTGCGCCTGCCGATTTCAGTTCGACGCGGATTGAGCGCATCGCATCGCCATCGACATCTGCTTCCAACGCGGCTACGACCGCTTCGTGGAAGGCGGCAGGAACGCGCTGTAGAGCCAGTTCCTGGTGGCTGTAGTCGATCCCGAACGTCACGGCGATTTCGAAGCCATGCGACAGATTGCGCGGGCTCATCGCCAGGAAGTCTGTGGTGGGGATCGTCTGTGGCGCATCGTTGCGCTTGACGAAGATCACGATTTCGGGCGTCTGCATTTCGATGTAGCCCAGCGAGTCGCCGAGCATCACGATGTCGCCTTGCTCGCACGGAAACCAAGGTTCGTCAGCGGCGCCGAGGCGTGAGCGTTGGCCAATCAACTGGCCAATCGGCATGCGCAGGGTGCCTCCCGTAAGCGCCGGGTTTCTGAGCTTGGTGTAGAACCGCAGCGACTCGACCCGGTAGGGCAGGCCATCGACCAGGATGCGCTCGCCTTCGCGCACCGAGCCCACGTTGAGCAGCATCCGGATCTCTTCCAGATACTGGGGTGCCTGCTTGGTCATGACCCAGCCGATGGCGACGACGAACAGGATTCCGATCGTGAAGATGACGAACTCTCCCCGTGCATACGCCGTGATCAGGATGGCGACGACGGCGACCACTACCGTCAGTATGCGCATCAAGATCGTTACCAGCCGGGCCGCGAAGCCACGCTTACGTTTCCTGGTGACGATGAGATTGCTCAGCAAGCGCATCGCAAAGAACGTCAACAAAAACACCCCAAGGCACCACAGGATGCTGATGCCACTGTCTTGCACGCCCTCGTCAAACTTGGTGGTCAGCGTCTGCCAGATCGTGGTCTTGCTCTCATTTTGGATTCGCTGCTTTTCGCCGAGCACGAGGATCTTGCTACCGAGACTGCGCAGCAGCGGTTGCCAGTGCTCAGCCAATTCCCGTTGCGCCTCGGCAGCAGCTAGCAGGCTTCCTGGGCTGCCATCGACCTTGAATTGTGCGATGGCGTTGGTGACTCGCGCGCTCGCTTGTGCCGCGGTGACGCGACGGCTTCTGGCGCTCTCGAGGTCGTCTGTGACCTGCTGCGCCTCGCGCGGAGCCTCCGTCCAGTCCTTGACCACGGAGACGATGGGGCGCACCGTTTCGACCAACTCTTCCTGAAGGTTGAATTTGACGGCCGTTGGGTCTTCAAATTTCTTGACGTCGATGCTCGTGACCAAGCTCGCGAACTCCAGCCGTTGTTGGCGAATCTCTAGGTCCAGCTCCTTCGCCTTGTTCTGATCGTTTGCGGCCAACGCGGCGGCACGCTCTAGTCGCGTGTCTTTCAGCACCCCTGCGACACTGCGGAGCGCTTCGGCGGTGCTCTCTAGTAGGCCTGGTTCCGGGTCTTGTTGCTTGGCCTCGGTTGCGACAGTCTCCTGGCCGGGCGTAGGGCTGAGAAGATCGATCGCGGGCGTACCGGCCTCGGGGGCTACGCCAGCCGCAGGCCCCTCAGACACGGGGGGCTGTGCGGCAATCGGGAGTGGCGAAAGTAGCCCTGCTGTCAGCATTGCCAGGATCAGACGAGTCACGAGCGTGCGCATGATCGCCAAGGTAGCGCAGCGTCCGTTTGGATTCGCGCGCCGAGGCGGCTACACCATTGGCAGATGAGCAAAGCGATCTCGACGAAACCCCCGAGCGGCATGCGCGACTTCCTGGCTGAGGATGTGGTGCGTCGCCGCCATGTGCTCGCCATCGTGCAGCGCGTGTATGAGTCTTTTGGCTTCGTGCCGCTCGAAACTCCGACCATCGAGAACCTGTCGACGCTGCTCGGCAAGTATGGGCCCGAAGGCGACCAGCTGCTGTATCGCCTGCTGCACCGCCGCGACAAGCTGACGCGGGCGCTTGATAAGGGGGTCGAGAGCGAGATGGACTTGTCGGCCGAAGGGCTGCGTTATGACCTGACGGTGCCGTTGGCGCGCGTCGTGGCTAACTACAAGACCCTGCCGTCGTTCTACAAGCGCTACCAGATCCAACCGGTGTGGCGTGCGGACCGACCGGCGCGCGGTCGCTTCCGTGAGTTCTACCAGTGCGATGTCGATATCACCGGCACGAACAGCCTGGTCGCCGATGCCGAAGTCTGCGGCGCCATTGCGCAAGTGCTGCGCGAACTCGGCTTCACCGACTTCAAGATTGCGACCAACCATCGTGAGCTGTTGCGCGCCTTGGTCGCCGATGCTGGCATCCCCGCCGAACAGGAGTCGTTGGCGTTGATCGCGCTCGACAAGCTCGACAAGGTGCAGAAGGAAGGCGTGCTCAAGGAGCTCTCTGAGAAGGGCATTCCTGAGTCGCAGGCAAACAGCTTGTTGGACTCGTTGGATCGCATGCGCGAAGACGGTGCCCTCGAACGCATGTGCGAAGGCGACGGTCCCGGTGCGGTCGGCGCACAGGAATTGCGCGAGCTGTTCCTGCTGGCGAGCGGTGGTCCGGCTAGCGAGCATCTGACGTTCGATCCGACCTTGGCGCGAGGGCTGAGCTACTACACCGGCCCGATCTTCGAGATCCAAATTGAGGGCCTCGCCGGCTCAATGGGCGGCGGCGGGCGCTACGACAACCTGATTGGCATGTTCCAGAAGCAGGGCGTGCCGGCGGTTGGCTTCTCGCTCGGCCTTGAGCGCGTGCTGCTCGTGATGACCGAGCGCAACATGTTCCCCGAGCTCGGCATCGGGCCGGAGCTGCTGCTGTGCCGCATGGCTGAAGTGGACGCTTCGAAGGTGCTGGCAGTCGCCAGCGAGCTGCGCGCTTCAGGCCTTCGTGTCGAAGTCTATGCCGACGCAGTGGCGATGAAGAAGCAGTTGCAGTACGCCAATACCATTGGTGTCTCCCATGTTGGCATCCTTGGACCAGTTGAGCTGGCTGACGGCATCATTGCGCTCAAGGATTTGGTTAGCGGCGAACAAGTGGCTTGTTCGGTGAAAGATGTGGCGGGGCATGTGCGTTCCTAACAGAGCTCACCAGCTAGTCTAGATTCCTATTCCATGCCCGAAGCGAGTTCCGCGATGCCCAATGACGCGCCGCAGCCATTGCGGTCCGAAGAGCTCGAACTAGTTTCGCGCATCGTTGCGGCGTTGCGTGCGTGCGCTACGGATGACGCCAGAGAATCGATTCGGGCCATTAAGCACCACCTGCAGAACCTCGCGCTGTTTGGCGAGCTGCTCAATCGCTATCCATCGCCGCTGACCGATCAGATTCTGCACGGCAAGAAGCGCGGCCTCGAGACGCTGGTCGACACGATGGTGTTGACCGACCAGGCCACCTTTCCGTTCCGCGCGCCGACCCAAGCACTGGTTGGTCGCACAATGAACATGGCGCAGATCAACTTCCTGCGCATGTTGTGGCATCTCGCTGGCAGCCTGCCGGCCGGTGACGATGCTAAGAAGCTTGGCTGTGAGGACGCGTTCGAACTGCGCGAAGCGGCGGCGCATCGGTTGCGCGCCGCAGTGCATACGAGGTTGGTCGAAGAAGTGCTCGTCGACATCGTGACCGATGCATTAGTGGGGCGCTCCCTGCGGGCTCAAGGTGCTCGCAGCCTCGCGCATCTGTGGGGCAACCGCCTCACTTGGCGCGTGCACGACTTCTTCCCGATCCTCGCGGCAACCTGGGAGGCGCGACAACGCGTGCAGGTGATCGGTGGAACGTTGGCCGGTAGCTGCGAGTTGATGCAGTTGATGACCAAGGGCGGCGATGCCGAGTTCGTCGATCTGTTCACTGACTGCGACTACGGCGAAGTGGAGCTGCAGGCGTTCCGCGAGTTCTTGTTCGGTACCTCGTCCGAAGAGCTCGACCGCCTTGCTGAGCGCATGGCAACCGAAGGCCTGACCAGCATCGAGCTCGACAGCCGGATCGGCGAAGTCACGCGCGACTCGGGCTCGATCCTGTTCGAGTTCTTCCGCACGCGCTTGGTGCAGTGTAGTTCTCGCCGCGTCGCTGGGCTACCAGGCCCAAGGCATACTGCCGAGGGCTACGTGATGCTTGCGTGGCTGCAGAAGCAGTGCCCGTAGAGCAGTGCCCGTAGAGCAGATCGCCGGCAGCAGATCACCGGCAGCAGAGCTTGCACACCTAGTGCGCTTCAAGCCAGTTCGCGCCAACGCCGAGGCTGACTTCTAGTGGCACCTTGAGGTCCGCAGCGCCGACCATCTCGTCGCGCAACAGGCGTTCGACTTCGAGGCGCTCTTCATCCGGCACGTCGAGTATCAGTTCGTCATGAACCTGCAGCAGCATCTTCGTCTGCAGGCCACGAGTCTCTAGGGCCGCGTGCACCGCCAGCATCGCCCGTTTGACGATGTCGGCGGCGGCACCCTGAATCGGCGTGTTGACAGCCATGTTCTCGGCGGCGATGCGCTGCATGGCGTTGGTTGAGTCGATGTCTGCGAGTGGCCGGCGGCGACCGAACATCGTGCGCACTTCCTTCTCGATGCGGGCGTGCTCGAGCGACCGGTCGAGGTATTCCTTCACACCCGGCAAAGCCCGGAAGTAGCTGTTGATGAACTTCTTGGCCTCCGGCGGTCGCATGCCGGTTTCGTTGGCGAGGCGGGACGCGCCCATGCCATACATCAGCCCGTAGTTGATGATCTTTGCTTGGTTGCGCAGCTCGGGCGTAACCATCGTTGGCAACAGACCGTGCACCAGGGCCGCGGTGCGTTCGTGGATGTCTTCGCCTTGGTTGAACGACTCGACTAGCGCTTTGTCTTCCGACAGGTGCGCCAGGATGCGCAGTTCGATCTGCGAGTAGTCGGCGGACATCAGCTGCCAGCCCTTCTTCTTGGCAACGAACGCGGCGCGCACCTTGCGGCCCTCTTCGGTGCGGATCGGAATGTTCTGCAGGTTGGGGTCTTCGCTACTCAGGCGTCCGGTTGCGGCGACGGCTTGATTGAACGTCGTGTGTACGCGGTCAGTGTCGGGCTGCGCCAACGTCGGCAAGGTGTCGATGTAGGTGCTCTTGAGCTTCGATAGCTGGCGCCACTCGAGCACCAGTTGCGGCACTTCATGTTTGGCCGCGAGTTTCTCCAGCACGTCGTGGTCGGTCTTGTATTGGCCCTTGGGCGTGCGCTTCGGTTTGAGCTTGGCGAGCAGGTGCACTTCTAGCTCGTCGAACAAGACCACGCCGAGCTGTTGCGGTGACGCTAAGTTGAACTCGTGGCCGACGCGTTGGAAGACGCGGTCCTGCAGGATTTCGATGCGCGACCCCATCTCGCGCGACAGCGTCGCCAGGTGCTCACGATTGATCGCGATACCGGTCCACTCCATCTCGAGCAGCACCGGCACGAGCGGCAATTCCATCTCGCGATACAGCGTCATCGTGCCGTAGCGCTCGAGCAGCTCTTTCATTACAGGCACCAATCGCAGCACCAGGTCGGCTTCTTCGCAGACGTAGTTGCCCACCAGTTGTGGATCGACTTCGGCGAACGTGCGCTGCTTCTTACCGGTGCCGACCAGGTCCTTGGCCGATGTCTTCTTGAACGTGAAGTGCTTTAGCGCCAAGTCATCGAGAGAATGCGAGCGCAGGCCGGGTTCGGTGCAGTAGCTGGCCAGCATGATGTCTAGGTCGATGCCGTTCAGGTTGACGCCGCCCAGCTTGATCTCGGGCGCGCGCAACGCGGCGAGCAAGCGCTTGAGGTCGTGCACCTGCTTCTTCGGCGTCTCGGCCTCAAGCAACGGGCGCAGCATGTCGAGATGCGCCTTGTTGGCCTCGCCAAGCGGCACGTAGACCGCTTCACCGGGAGCCGTGGCGAACGCCATGCCGACCAGCCGCCGGGTTTGCAGCGTCTTGCCCGTGGTCTCCGCGGCAACGGCGAATTGCTCACACGTCTGCAGTCGTTCGATCAACGCCTGCAATTCGGCAAGCCCTGTGATCACCGAATACTTCTGTTCGACGTCGTCCTGTGGCGGGGCCTTGGCGGCCAGGTCGGCAAGCAAGTTCTTGAACCCGAGCCGCTGGAACAATGGCAGCAGCTTCTCTGGGTTCGGAGCCGCCGGGCCGATGTCTTCGATGGCGACGCCGACGTCGAGGTCGAGCTGCAGCGTTACGAGTTGTTTGGACAGTCTGGCGAGTTCGCGGTTCTCGTCGAGTGACTTCTTGATCGACGGCTTCTTGACCTCTTCGAGGTGCTCGTAGATGCCATCCATCGTGCCGAACTGAACGAGCAGGTCGACGGCCGTCTTCTTGCCGACCTTTGGCACACCTGGCACGTTGTCCGAGCTGTCGCCCATCAACGCCAGCATGTCAACGATCGCTGTCGGCGGCAGACCCCACTTTGCTTCGCACGACGTAGCGTCAAAGATCTCTGGCTTGCTGGTCGAACTGCGCAGGTTCCAGAGCTTGATCTTGTCGTCGACGATCTGGAGGAAGTCCTTATCGCCGGTGACGATGAACACCTCCATGCCGGCATCGCGCGCCCGCACCGCGAGCGTGCCAATCACGTCATCGGCTTCATGCTCCTCAGCCGCGACAACCTGCAGCCCATAGCCGTCGACGGCTTCGCGGATGTCGTCGAGTTGGATCGCCATCTCGTCCGGCATCTTGGTGCGCGTCGACTTGTATTCCGGGTAGATCTTGGTGCGCAGCAAGTCGCCGCGCGGCCCGTCGAACGAAATCGCCATCGCGTCCGGTCGCTCGCGCTCGATCAGCGCCCGTAGCGTCGTGCAGAACCCGTAGGTCGCAGCGGTGGGGTGGCCATCGTCGGTCGTCAGAGGAGCGCGACCGGTGCCTTGGAAGGCGAAGAAACTGCGGTAGGCCAGTGCCGTACCATCGATCAGGAAGAGCCGCTTCGCCATGCCACCGTTGTAGCGTGCGGCGGCTCCGCATCGAAGCGCGATCACGCACCGAGCGGGCTCAGATGCGGCTGTTTGCTCTTGCTTCTAATCGTGAGACGGCAGCAACACCTTGATCAGCACGAACCCGCCGATCAGCACGAGCGTGCCGAGCGTGGTCACCAGCGCGAAGCGCTTCTCGATGAACTCCTTCATGCCAGGGCCGTAGCGTTTGAATAGCCACGCGACCAAGAAGAAGCGCGCCGAGCGGCCGACCGCCGAAGCGATCAAGAACATCGGGAAGTTGATTGCACAAACACCCGCCAGGATCGTGATCACCTTGTAGGGAATCGGCGTGAAGGCCGCGGCGAAGACGATCCAGAAGTCCCAGTTGCTGTAGAGCTCGCGCACCGACTCGACGGAGTGCGGGCTGACGCCCGGCACGTAGTCGTAGAAGAAGGTGCGCACGCCATCGTTCTCCCACAGGAAGTATCCGATGCCGTAGCCCGCCATGCCGCCAACGACCGAGCCGATCGCGCACCAGGTGGCGAACCGGTAGCTCTTATTCACCGTGCCGATGCACATCGCGATCAGCAACACGTCCGGCGGCACCGGGAAGAAGCTGCTCTCAGCGAACGCCAAGAAAAATAAGGCCGGCACCGCGTACGGCGTCGGAGCCCAGGCTAGCACCCAGTCGTACATGCGACGCGGGATGGTCGTGATCTTGGCCCAAAGGCCCTTGCCACCGGTTGGCTGACCGGCGTCCTTATCGGTGCTGTTCACAGCGTTCCTATCGGCCATTGCGGTGTTCGTTCGTGCGCCCACTGCTGCGGCGCGGTTCGTTTCCGGCCGCCAGGTCGTGGATGTCAATTTGCACCGGCCCATCTTCACTGCGCGAACTGATGCGCGGCGTGTAGGCGATGCTCCATGGACCCTTGTTCTGGCGCAGGGTTTCAAAGTGCTCGGCGCCGCGCACAACCCGAGCCGGCATGATGTCGCGCCCTTTGGCGACGCGAACGCGCAGGTGCTGGCCGCGCGTATCGACGAACGGGTTGCCGATGATCTTGACGCCGTGGGTTACGAAGCGCGGTCGCGGATGCCCGTTACCGAACGGTCCTAGCGCCTCCATGCGGCGAATCGTTTGCGGCTCGAGCTCTGGGAACTCGGCCAGGCCGTCGACGCGGTAGGGGTGTTCTTTGGGCGCCAATCGCGCGCAGACAGCTGCGAAGCGTTCGCAGAACGCTGGGAAGTGTTCGCGCTTGATCTCCATGCCAGCGGCTGCCGCGTGGCCGCCGTGGGCTTCCAGTAGATCGGAGCACTCGCCGAGCGCGTCGCGCAGGTTGACGCCGTTCGTGCAGCGGCCAGAACCGCGTCCGATTTCGCCGTTGAACGCGAGCAGCATGACCGGCTTGGCGGTCGATTCCGCGATCCGTGCGGCGACGATGCCGAGCACGCCGGGGTGCCAGTTGTCCTGGCCGAGTACGACGGCAGGGCCCGTGCCGCCAGCGATCAGCTGCTGCACTTCGTCTTGCAGCTGTCGTTCGACCTTACGGCGCGCTTCGTTGTGGCCTTCCAGCACCTTGGCGGCCTTTTGCGCGTCGGTGTAACTGGATGCACATAACAGGTCAACGGCGTCGTTGGCGTGGGCAACGCGACCGGCGGCGTTGATCAGCGGTGCGATGCGGAACGCGATGTCTTCGGGGCCAGCGCCGCGATGCAGCAAACCAGCAGCGTCCATGAGCGCGCGAATGCCAGGGTTGCGGCTCAATGACAGCGAGCGCAAGCCGTGGAACACCAGGGTGCGGTTCTCGCCATTCAGGGGAGCCACGTCGGCGACCGTGCCCATGGCGATGTATCCCATCGCATCGATCAGGAAGTCAGAGAACTCGGAGCTGCGCCGCATCGTGCCACTCAGCGACTCGGCGATCGCCGCGACCAAAGTGAACGCGACGCCGCAGCCCGCGAGGTTGCGATCGGGATATCCGGCATCGGGCAGGCGCGGGTTGAGCACCGCGTAGGCGTCGGCGACGTTCTCGGTGGTGCCGTGGTGGTCGGTAATGATGACGTCGATGCCGCTCTTCTGCAGTTCGGCGATTGGCTTGATCGCGTTGGTGCCATTGTCGACCGAAATCACCAGCGGAAAGCCACCATCCTTGATCGCTTTGACACTCGCTGCGGAGAACGAATAGCCGTCCTTGCGCGCCGGGATGTAGGGCTTGCTGTTGCAGTGCAGCAGCTTCAGGAACTTATGCAGTAAAACGGTGCCGCTAATTCCGTCGACGTCGTAGTCGCCGTGGATCAGGATCGGGTCGCCATTGCGCAGCGAAACCTGGACACGTTCCACGGCCTTCTGCATGTCCTTGAACTTGAAAGGGTCGTGCAGGCTGCCGAGATCCGGCCGCAAGAAGGATTTTGCAAGTTCGGGTGTGTCGATGCCACGCGCCAGTAGCACGCGCACGCAAAGGTCCGGCAAGCCAATGGACCTGGCCAGCGCGGATTCGCGAGGATCAGGTCTTGGCGTCTCGAGTGCAGCGCGAAGCATGTGGGGTGGGGTATGGTAGCGACCTATCCCGCGATGCCCAGAACTGACGCCGACCGTTCTTCCGCACTGAGGCTTCTGCCCTCGGTGGACCATTTGCTTCGCCACGACGATTTTCAATTGTTGTCGCGTCCTGTGCTGACCCGTGTCGTTCGCGGCCTGGTCGATCAACTGCGAAACGGGGCGCTAGATGGCTCGATTGACGCCGTTGCCATGGCGCAGCGTTGCGCCGGCGATGCCTTGGTGGCGACCGTGAAAGAACGCTGTGAGTCGGCTTCGCGTCGCCGGCATGAGCGGGTCTACAACGCGACCGGGATTGTTCTCCATACCGGGATCGGTCGAGCGCCGCTGGCCTCGTCGGCGATCGCAGCCATGACCCAGGCGGCGGGCTATGCAATTGTGGAAGTTGACCCGGTCACCGGCCAGCGCGACCAGCGTGAGGTGGCGGTGGCGGCGTTGCTGCAAGACCTGACCGGTGCCGGTGGCGCCGTGATCGTCAACAATAACGCGGCCGCGACGACCTTGATGCTGGCCGCTTTGACTGCCGACACCGAGGTGGTGATCTCGCGCGGTGAACTGGTCGAGATCGGTGGTGGCTTCCGCATTCCTGATGTGATGCGTCGCGCCGGCTGCACGATGGTGGAGGTCGGTGCGACCAACAAGACGCACCTCTACGACTTTGAGAGCGTGTCGAACGAACGCACTTCGGCCTACTTGAAGGTGCATCCGAGCAACTACCGCATCGAAGGCTTCGCCGGCACGCCGTCGGTGGCCGAACTCAGTAAGCTCGCCAAAGAGCGCGGCCTGATGATGCTCGATGATCTCGGCTCTGGGTTGCTGTGGAACGAGCCACTGCCAGGCCTCGCCGGTGAGCCGCGCGTCTCCGACAGTCTCGGGCAGGGCGCCGATGTGACCTGCTTTAGCAGCGACAAGCTGTTGGGTGGCCCGCAATCCGGCATCTTGCTTGGCGACGCCGCGATGATCGCCCGCTGCCGTGCACACCCTCTGTATCGCGCCATGCGTTGCGACAAGTTGACGCTGGCAGCGTTGGAGGCGACCCTCTTGCTCTACCGCGATGGCAACCCGCTGGCCGCTGTGCCAACGCTGCGCATGCTGTCGGTGTCACAGGACGATCTGGAGAACCGCGCCGGCGCCCTGTCGGTGATGCTGCAAGATCTGAATGCCGAGGTTGTTAGGAGCGAGTCATTCGCTGGCTCGGGAGCGAATCCCGCCAAGCCGCTGCAGAGCTTCGCGACGGCGATTCCGGGCGGGGACTCGCATTGTGACCGCTTGCGCGTGGCGCGGCCGGTCAGCGTGTTTGCGCGCGTCTCCGAAGGCCGCGTGCTGCTCGATGCGCGCACCCTGCTGCTCGAAGATCTTGACGTGGTAGCCCTGGCGGTTCGCCAAGCCTTGAGCGATTAGTGCGGCTCTGGTTCCCGGTGGCGCGAGCAACTGTCGCGCCGCGAGTATACTCTAGGTTGACCTACTATGGCTGAACCCACCAACGTTCGATTGACCCGCTACGCATCGAGTTCTGGTTGAGCAGCGAAGCTGCCACCAGGAAGCCTCGGGCAGGTTCTCCACCTACTAAAAGCGACTCCGAATCCCGATCTCCTCGCTGGCCATGCTGGCTTCGAGGATGCGGGAGTGATGCGTATCGATGACGAACGCGCGCTTGTTCAGACCCTCGACTTTTTCCCGCCAATCGTTGATGACCCGCGTTGGTTCGGCCGCATCGCCGCGGCGAACTCGCTGTCGGATGTCTACGCGATGGGGGGTAAACCGCTGACTGCGATGAACATCGTTGGTTGGCCAAAGGAACTCGACATCGCGATCCTCGGTGAAGTCATGGCCGGCGGCCTCGACAAGATCGAAGAGGCTGGAGCCGTCTTGTGCGGCGGCCACTCGGTCGTCGACAGCGAAGTCAAATACGGCTTGTCGGTTACCGGCATCGTGCATCCGCTGCGCTTCTGGCGAAACGCTGGCGCCAAAGAAGGCGACGCGTTGCTGATCACCAAGCCGCTCGGCATGGGAGCTGTTTCGACGGCGATGAAGAAGGACAAGCTGGAGGACGGCGCTGCCAACTCGGCGATGACCGAGTCGGCCATGCATGTCATGGCGACGCTCAACAAGCTGGCCTGCGAGATTGCATCCGACTTTGACGTGCATGCCTGCACCGACATCACTGGCTTCGGCTTTGCCGGTCACTCGTGTGAGATGGCGCAGGACACTGGCCTACAGCTCGAAGTCGATACCGGGCATTTGCCGTTGATGGACGGCTCGCTCGAGTTGGTTCGCTCTGGCTCATTGTCCGGTGGCTGTGCGCGCGGCAAGGAGCACTTCGGTGGTCGCGTGCAGATCGAGAGCAGCGTCGATGCGGCCTTGGCCGACCTGGTGTTCGATGCCGAAACGTCGGGTGGTTTACTGATCGCTGTGCCTCAGGATCAGGCGCAGAAGCTGTCGGATCGTTTGCGCGATGCTGGCGTGCCGAGTCACGCGATCGCTGGTCACTTCGTCAAGCGAAGTGATGACGCACCGCTGCTGCGCTTGAAGTAGCGCGCGCGGCATCGCCGTTGCTCACGTCCGACCTTGGCGCGTTAGCGCAGCAAACTCTGCTGGCGGTCGTTCAGCTGCGGCTTTGCTTGCTGGCCGTGGTTCTCGAGACTCAGCGTGAAGTTGGCGACCGAGGTCTTCTTGCGCGAGCGCTTTGGCAGGCCCTTTGAATACTCGAGGGGCTTGTTGTCCTCGGCTTCGTCTTCATCCTCGTTGGGCTCCGCTTCTTCGTCGTCGTCGCCAACGGCTTGGCCGACAGCTACGCGACCAGCGGCGAATGCAAAGACGCCACCGTTTTGGTTGGCCTCGGTCCATGCGCGAACGCGGATCTGGTGCACTAAGTTGGTGCCTGGGTCGAGCGAGATCGCAAGGTCGATCGTCGTGTTTGGCGGCGTCGCTGCCCGACGTCCCGCGTTGCCGCCCATGACGATGTTGATAACTTGGCCGAAGTTGCCTTGCGATAGCGATTCCGGCAGGCTGCCTGACCACATCAGTTCGCCGACTTGCTCGGCGTTGAGGGTGACCGAGACGACCTCGACCGGTCGGTCCTTGTAGGCGCCGGCTTCGCGGCGGGTGACCGCGAGTGGCCATGACGCAAGTTGCTGAAGTAGCGCGTGGGCGTTCGGCACGAACGTGACCTTGTTGCCATCGGCGAAGTGACCGCTGCGCAGGCACCAATCACGGTCCTTATCGCGGGCAATCATGTTGCCGCCGGCCAGCAGCAGTTCGTCCGTCTCATCGCCGCCGAATTGGATGTGGGTGCGGCCTTCGTGCCACGAGCCAGTGACGTTGCCAGACGCGGCTTGGCCCATCATCGCGGCAAATGGGTTGTTCTCCTTGGCCTTCTTGTCAGGTCCCCACTTGATCGTGAAGCCAGTGTCGGCGGTCTTGGCCGTCTTGGTCAACGCGCGGGTGAGGCGCTTCTTGAGCGCGACTTTGGCGGCGATCGCCGGGTCGACTGGGGCCTTGGTGTCCTGGGCGCACAGCGTGGCTGGCAGCAGGCAGGAAGAGATGACGAGGAGGAGGGTGGCTCTCATGGCGGCGTGTTGACGCATGGTAAGCCAGAAAGCTTCGCAATGGCCGCGCAAGGGCACGCTTCGGGGCGGAAAGGCCCTGGGTTGCGCCACGCATCTGGCGCTCCATCGCGGATTTTTGGACCCTAGATGCTAGACCGCGGACGGTGGCTCGTCGTCTTTCACGGGGTCCGCCGGCGGCTCGGCGGCGGACGGCTCAATTGCTGGCGCTTCGTCTGCTGCTGCTTCGGATACCGCTGCTTCGTCGGGCGCGGGGGCTTCGGTTGCCGGAGATACAGCGGGGGAATCGCCAGTCGCATCATCGCCGGTCGCACCATCGCCTGCCGTCTCACCCTCAGGATGAAGTTCGTTCAGCAGCTTGTTCATGCGGATCGCCGCGCCGATGCCTTCGTCGAACAGGAACTCAAGGTGGGGGACTGAGCGCGTGTGCAGCACTCGAGCCATCTCACGCTGACAGAAGCCGCGCGCGCGGCCGAGCACGGCGGCGCTGTCGCGCTTGGCCTTCTCTTCTTGGTCCGAGCCTGCGAGCACCGACCAGTAAGCCTTGCAGTGGCTGAACTCGGTATCGAGCTCGACGCGCGTGATGGTGACCATGCCAAGCTTGGGATCGGCTAGGTCACGATGCAGCACCTCAGCGAGGCGCTGTTTGATCTGTTGCTTGAGGCGTGCGAGGCGGCGTTCGTTCATTGCTCTGGGTACTCAGGACCTTGCTACTCGGGCGATCCGCTCACTCAGGTGAGAGGATCTCAAGCTGATGGTCGATCATCGAGCCATCGCGCCAGTCGCGCAGCTCGTTGACTAAATGGTCCATCGACGAGTTCACGTTCTTGTGGTCGCTACCGGCGACTACGGCGCCAAGGGTCGCATACGTCACGGCGTCTTGGTCTGCAAACTCAGTGATCGAGACGTTGAACGACCGGCGTAGCCGATCCTTCAAGCTCTTGACCACTGAGCGCTTTTCCTTAAGCGACACCGCGTAGGGGATCTCCAAGGTGAATTGCAGGACTCCGATGTAGAGCATGGTGCTTCGGGTGCACGGCTCCGGCGATCGTAGGTGCTGCACCGCTGCCGTCACCAGCTAGGTTCCGGCAGGGCGGCGCGATCACTTCGAATCGCCCAGCTTGCGCTTGATGAGATCGATCTGCACGAACTCGAGGTTGTCGCCTTCGCGCAGGTCTTGGAAGCCGTCGAGCGTCATGCCGCATTCGAAGCCAGTTTTGACTTCCTTTGCGTCTTCGGTCTCGCGGCGAAGACTCGCCAGCTTGCCGTTGTAAATGACCTTGCCACCACGTGACAGCCGCACGATCGAACTGCGTCGAGCGACGCCGTCGATAACGCGACAACCAGCGATGATGCCAAACTTCGAAGACTTGAAGGTCGCGCGGACTTCGGCGTGGCCGATGACCGATTGAACTTCTTGCGGTGCGAGCACGCCTTCCATGGCGTCCCTGACCTGATCGAGCAGCTCGTAGATGATCGAGTAGTAACGGATGTCGACGCCCTGGACATCGGCCAGCGCACGCACATTGGCGTCCGCAACCGTGTTGAAGCCGACGATGACGGCGCCGGAAGTCGCTGCAAGGTCGACGTCGGCCTTGTTGATTCCGCCGAGGCCGGAGTGCACCACGTTGACGCGAACTTCGCTGGTGGCGAGTTCGTCGAGGCACTTGCGCACCGGTTCGAGTGAACCCATGGCGTCTGCCTTGAGGATCAGCTTGACCTCCTTAAGGCTGCGCTCAGCGAGCCTGGCCGAAAGGGTTTCGAGCGTGACAGCCGAACGTTCGGCGCGCGACAGTTCGCGCACGCGGCGTTGACGTTCTTCGACGACTTCCTTGGCCTTCTTGGCGTTCTCGACCACGAACAGCTTGTCGCCCGGGGTCGGAATACGGTCGAGGCCGAACATCGTGATCGGCGTCGCCGGTCCCGCTTCGGTCAGGTTCTTGCCGTGGTCGTCGATCATCGCGCGGATGCGCGAGAAGCTTTCGCCACAGACAATCTGGTCCTTGAGGCGCAGCGTGCCATCGGTGACCAGCAAGGTCACAACGATGCCCTGCTCGGCTGATTGCTTGGCTTCGACGACGATACCCTTAGCCGGTGCATCCGGACGGGCGTTGAGGTCGAGCAGTTCCGCTTCGAGGTGCACGCGTTCGACCAGCTCCGGCAGACCTTGAAGGGTCTTGGAGGAGCATTCGATCATGCCAATCTCGCCGCCGAAGTCTTCGGACTGTAGGCCCTTGACCATCAACTGCTGCTTGACCTGCATCGGGTTGGCCTGCGGCAGGTCGCACTTGGTGATCGCAACCACGATCGGGCAGTTGGCTGCCTTGGCGTGGCTGATCGCCTCTTCCGTTTGCGGCATGACACCGTCATCGGCAGCGACGACGAGCACAACCACATCGGTCAGCTCGGCACCGCGTGCCCGCATCGCGGTAAACGCGGCGTGGCCGGGCGTGTCGAGCACGACGATGGCGAGGCCATCTTCGTTGACGACCTTGTAGGCGCCAATGTGTTGGGTGATGCCGCCGGCTTCGTGACGCGCAATGTCACTCGACCGCAGCGCGTCCATCAACGACGTCTTACCGTGGTCGACGTGGCCCATGAAGGTCACAACCGGAGCGCGTTCCGCCGTTGCCTGGCCTTCGCTTTCTTCGACGAGCTGTTCGATCAGCTCATCCATGGCAGCCTTGGCGTCGACGACCTTGATGTTCCGCTCGAGCTCCATCGCGATGAGTTCGACCTCATCGTTGGTCAACATCGAGTTGATGTTTTTGCCACCGATCTTGAGACGGAACGCGAACGTCGCGATCAGCTCATTGACCTTGATGCCGATTCCTTCGGACAGTGCCTTCATCGACACTGGCTCTTGGACTTCGATCACCTTCGTCGGATCGATCGGCGTCGAGATACGGCCCCGACGCGACGGACCGCCACGGGAATCGCGGCCACCGCGCGATGCGGGACCACGGCGGTTGCCGGGGCTCTGACGCATGGTGCCACGCTGCTGCATCTTCTGCAGAGCGGCACGGCGAAGGTCGCGAGGTGCGGCCGGCGCCGAGCGGCGGGTTGCGTCGCGAATGGTTTCTTGCGGCAGTTCGATACGGCCGAGCACGGTCGCCTTCTTCTGCGGCACGAGAAGCTTACGAACCGTTCCCTTGCCGGAGGCTGGCTGTTCGGCCACCGGAGGGGCCGGAGTCACCGGAATCCTCGTGATCGGCATCATCGTAGGACCCCTTCGGACGGCTGCTGCTCGCTCCGCCTGGGAGCCTGTGGCGCCGGCTGCCGGGGCTTGAGCTGCCGGGGCCTGAGCTGCCGGTGTCTGAGCTGCCGGGGATTGAGCTGCCGGGGATTGAGCTGCCGGGGCCTGAGCTGCCGGGGCCTGAGCGGCCGGGGCCTGAGCGGCCGGGGCCTGAGCTGCCGGGGCTTGAGCTGCCGGGGCTTGTGCTGCCGGTGTCTGTGCTGCCGGTGTCTGCGCTGCCGGTGCCTTGGCGGCAGGTGCAACGACCTCGGCGGGAGCCGCAGGCTTCGCTACGGGAGCTGCCGGTGCTTCAGGCTTCTTCTCCGGCGCAGCTTCGGTTGCAGCTTGGCCGATCGGAGTCTTCGGTACCGGTTTTTCTGCTACTGGCTCAACAGCAGCCTCTGCCAGCGTCTTGCGCGGCGGTGGAGTTGCTGTTTGCGGCTCGTCGAGAGTCGGTGCGCTGGGCAGACGACGCTTGGGATCGGGCAGAGCCTTCTTATTCAGGGTTGGCTTCTTCGGCAGTGCCTTCTTGGACGGAAGACCGTCATCCTCAGCAGCTGCACTCAGTGAGCGCTTCTTTGGTAGACCGCCGGCGCCGCCGCTAGCAGCTTCCGCAGGTTTACGCACCCGCCCTTGAGCGGATAGACGCGCTTCGACCATCATCATGTCGGCGTCGTCCAGAGCGGTCATGTGCGTCTTGACTTTTTCGAAGCCAATCTCACGCAAGAGCTTCGCCATCTCGGGGCCCTTCATCCCGAATTCTTTGGCCAGTTCGAAGACTCGTACCTTTTTCAAATCGCGTTTGCTCCTCAGTCAAGGCCGTTCACAACGGAAGGCCATTGCCTGGTTGTTCTGTGCTCTTGCGTGCGTGGTGGGTTTGTAAATTCAGTCGCGTGATGAGTGCGTGCGGCAGCTTCGGCGCGAACGGTTAGTTCGGGCTGTCAGCGGTGCCTGCACTGCCGGGGGTGTCCCCAGCTGGTGACTCATCTCGTGGTGTTTCTTCTGCCGGCGCTTCCGCAACCGGTTTGTTAGCTTCTTGGGTGCCTGCATCCGGAGCATCTGCTGCCAGAGGATCTGCCGGTGCTTCCGCAGCGACATTCTCAGCAGTGACTTCCTCGGCAGCTACATCCTTGGCAGCAATAGTTTCGTTCTCGGCTGCCACTGCAGCATCCGCTGCAGCATCTTCTGCGGCGCCGTCTTCGGCAACCGATTGCTCAAGCTCGGCGCGCGTCATGATGTCAATGTCCCAGCCCGTCAGCTTGCTGGCGAGGCGGACGTTTTGGCCCTTGCGGCCAATTGCCAGTGATTGCTGGTCTTCACCAACGATCACAAGCGCCTTCTTGACGTCGTAGTCGAGCGTGATGTCGCCGACTTCGGCGGGCTTCAGCGCGTTGGCGATCAGCGTCATCGGCTCGCCGTTCCAGCGAATGATGTCGATGCGTTCGCCGTTGAGTTCGTCGATGATCGACTTGATGCGGTTGCCGCGCACGCCAACGCATGCACCAACGCAATCGACCTTGTCGTCGCTCGAGTCGACCGCCAGCTTGGTGCGGTAACCCGGCTCACGCTCGATGCGTCGAATCGTGATCGTGCTGTCCGCGATTTCCGGAACTTCGAGTTCGAACAGTGCGCGGACGAGGTCGCGGTGGGTGCGGCTCAGGATGACCTTGACGCGTGGCCCGACCTTCTTGACCTCGAACACCATCGCGCGGATGCGTTCGCCGACATTGTAGTTTTCGCTGCGGACCTTTTCGGAGCGCGGCAGGATGCCTTCGAGGTTGCGACCGAGGTTGACGATGACCGTGTCACCTTCGAACCGTTGAATGTTGCCGCTGACGATCTCGCCGAGCTTCGACTCGTATTCGGCGTAGATGACGTCGCGCTCGGCTTCGCGCACCTTGGAGATGATCGCTTGCTTGACCGACATCGCAAAGATGCGGCCCTGATCTTCCATCGAGACCTCGTAGTTGCAGACGAATTCGCCCGTCTCACGATCGAGGGTGATGTCGACATCATCGACGCCATACTTCTTCGCAAGCGCGTGAGACATCGCATCCTCGATGCCTTCGATCAGCGCTTCCTTATCGATCTCCTTGTCGCGAGCGATGGAGTCGATGTAGCGGAGGATTTCAGCGTGGTTGGCCATTCCAGTGCGGGGGGCGGGTGCGTCTGGTTGAGGTCGAAAAGAAAACGGTGGAGGGAAACGACAGAACCGGGCAGGCGAGAGGATCCCATGCCCCCGACCTTATGGGCGGGGTCCTTGATTGGTTACGCTGCCCCGTTGGCAGCCACCTAAAAAGGAAAAGGATCCTGTCGACTGACCGGGATTCCGGGTCGCCAGTCCCCCGCAGGTCGAAACCGATCTGCGGGTTAGGCGAGCATGCTAGCCGCTGGGTTGGGTCTGGGTCAAGCGAACCATCGCAACCAAGTGATGATGGAACCGGTGGTTACCCGTCAGACATTCGGGCTAGATTGCAGCACTCGCCCATGACCAACCTATCGGACCCACTGCAATTGCGCCCCTTTGAGGTGGCCGACGCCGAGTTCGTCGCACCGTGGTTGTGTGGTCCTGGTCTCTCCGTGCCAAAGGGAAGTTCGGCATGGCCGGAGCGATTGGTTCGCGATGCGCGCATCTTGGCGCTCGTGGCCTACGCCGCCGGGGAGCCGACTGGACTGGTGCGATTGGACTGTGGGCCGGATGGCATTGCCGAGGTCACGATCGTGGTCGCACCTGAGCATCGCCGGGGTGGCCGGGGGCGTTTGATGTTCCAGCAGGCTTTAATTCGTGCCCGCGAAGTGGGCATGCGACGCTTGGTTGCCTACATCGACATCGCCAATGAATCCGCCCTGGGGTTCTTCGCTGAGTGCGGCTTTGCCTCGAACGGCGTGACGGGCAGCCGCATTCGCATGGACCGCATTGTCCACAAGGGCAGCAACGTTGCTCCGCTCGACGTGCGTGGCTGAGTTGTTGCCGCAGTCGCTTGGAGATTGACTCCAGAATCGGCGCAGCCGACCGGATTGAGCCTGAGACTGCGTGCTCATGGTCAAGATGCACCGCCGCAATTAGTTGTGATCCGCTCTCGTTTTCTCACTCGTCGTGCCTCGATGGTCGCCCCGAACTCGTCTGAAGGTCGTGATTCTGTCGTAGTTTGACCAACTATCAGGTCCCGATTGTCTCGATTGGCAGCACAGAGACGGCCGTCGAGAAGCAGGTATAGTCTGGCGCCGCGCGGCAGCGTGAGCTCGCCGTTGTGCTGTCTTCGTAGTAGCCGGTCCACGGCCGCGTCGGCGAGTAGCTCAGTGATTGCTGGCAGCTGGCGATTCCGTCACTGCAGCAATCGGTGCCAAGCCGGCGCCGAGCCGGTTCCTTGGCCGGACGCATCACGACCCCACTCAAGGGGGCATGCCGCTCGCCGCGAACGCCGTTCTTCTGCTGGTTGTTCCAGTCGGGCTGAATCGCTCGTTTCGCTTACCGGTAGTTGGCCATGTCGGCGATGCCGAGCGAACTGCCGTTGCAGTCCAGACATCTGGCTGCTGGACCAAACAGCCGCGAAGGCTGTGCTCGCTGGGGCGATATCCCGTCTGTTGTTGACCATGTACCGTCAGGGCCAGGCGGTGGTCCGGGGATGCGGTTCGGCATCAGACGCAAAACACATGTTGGTACGGTTCGCGTGGCCCTGTTTGCTCAGGTCTCGAGGAACTATGCAGACAGTCAGTATCGCCAAGCTGCTCCAAGGGCAGATCGCCACCGATAGCCAAGTTGAGATTCGCGGGTGGGTGCGTACGCGCCGCGACAGCAAGGCCGGTTTGTCGTTCATTCAAGTCTCGGACGGCAGTTGCCAGGGCACGATTCAGGTCGTCGCCAAGAAGGAGCTGTCGAATTATGAGGATGCGGTGCAGAAGCTGACGGCGGGCTCGTCGCTGATTGTGCAAGGCACGTTGGTCGAATCGAAGGGCCGCGGCCAGAGCGTCGAGATCCAAGCTGCATCCGTCGATGTGATCGGTCTGGTCGACGATCCGGAGACCTATCCCATCCAGCCTAAGCAGCACAGCCTGGAGTTCTTGCGCGAGCAAGCGCACCTGCGGCCGCGCACCAACACCTTTGGCGCTGTCGCACGCATTCGTCATGCGGCGGCGTTTGCGATCCACGACTTCTTCACCAAGAACGAGTTCTTCTGGGTCAACACGCCGATCGTGACGGCGAGTGATGCAGAGGGTGCCGGGGACATGTTCCGCGTCAGCACGCTCGACGTGAACAACATGCCCAGGAACGACAAGGGCGAGATCGAATGGAACAAGGACTTCTTCGGTCGCGAAGCGTTCTTGACGGTCTCCGGCCAACTCAACGTTGAGGCCTACTGCTTGGCGTTGTCGAAGGTCTACACGTTCGGCCCGACGTTCCGCGCCGAGAACAGCAATACGACGCGCCACCTTGCGGAGTTCTGGATGGTGGAGCCTGAGATCGCGTTTGCCGATCTCAACGACGATGCCGATCTCGCCGAGGCGTTCTTGAAGCACGTCTTCCAACACGTGCTCGAAGTGCGCATCGATGATCTTGAGTTCTGCGAGGAGCGCATCGAGAAGGGTGTGATCGAACGCCTAAAGAAGTTCCAGGAGGCATCGTTCGAGCGACTGGACTACGGCAAGGCGATCGACATCCTGCAAAAGAGCGGCAAGAAGTTCGATTACGCGCCGGAGTGGGGCATCGATCTCCAAACCGAGCACGAGCGCTTCTTGTGTGAAGAGCACGTTGGTCGTCCGGTCGTCGTGATGAACTACCCCAAAGACATCAAGGCGTTCTACATGCGCTTGAACGACGACCAGAAGACGGTCGCCGCGATGGATGTGTTGGCGCCTGGCATCGGTGAGATCATCGGTGGTAGCCAACGCGAAGAGCGCCTCGACGTGCTCGACGCCCGCATGGCAGCGATGAAGCTCGACCCCGCGCACTACTGGTGGTACCGCGACCTGCGTCGCTACGGCACTGTGCCTCACGCCGGCTTCGGGCTCGGCTTCGAGCGCTTGATTGTCTACATCATGGGGTTGCAGAACATTCGCGATGCGATTCCGTACCCGCGCGTGCCGGGCTCGGCGACGTTCTAGTGGTGTGATGCAGAGATCTGCGGTCTTATCCGCGGCCGGCGACGACGCTCGCGGCGTTGGGCTTCTTTAAGCCTGGGCACGTGCCACACGCGAACCGGGCGCACTACGGTGCGCCGATGCGCGCGTGCGCGTCATGGATGCCACGCTGACGCCGATCATTTGGTTGGCGATCATCCTGCAGATGCTGTTCGGCTGGATTGTCTTCGCCAGTGCACAGGTGGCGCTCGAGCATTGGCAGACGTTGCCGCTGGCGCCAACGCTTAGTGCGGTCGCTCTACCCACCGCGTCTTCGGTGTCATTGGTGCTGGTGTCGAACCGCGCCGTGAAAGTTAGTACGGTGCCTGAAGTTAGTACGGTGCCTGGACAACAAACAACAAACTGACGCGCTACCGGGGTCGGCTATTTTCGCGGCAATATCCACCGGTAGAACCGTTGTTAGGTGGATGTTGATGACAACTACCGGGTCGCTGGCTGGCTATCGCATGGTTGCCGAACACGGCATCGTCGAAGCCAACATCGTGCAGTCCAAGCATCTTGGCCGTGACATCGCCGCGGGCCTCAAGTCACTGGTCGGCGGCGAGATTCGTGGCTACTCGGAGATGATGACCGAGGCGCGCAGCAAGGCGAAGCGTCGGCTGATCCAGCAAGCCGAAGCGGTCGGCGCGAACGCGGTGGTGGGGCTTCGCTACGCGACCAGTTCGATCGCGGCCGGGATGTGTGAGATCCTGGTGTTTGGCACCGCGGTTACCGTGCAGCGCGAAGGGTAGCGCTAGTCCTTGCGGACTGCCCGGAGCCTCTGGTGGCCCGGATAACGCTGGTGGCCCGGATAACGCTGATGGCCCGGGTAACTCTGGCTAACTGCAGTTGCACTCGCAGCTAAGCCTGTGGCGATTCGGCCGGTTACGGGCCCAGGCCGCCGGGTAGTTCCGGCTCGTCGTTTTCGGGGTCCGTCAGGATCTTCTTGTAGCAGCAGAAGACCAACGTGCCGACCGCTCCGATGGAGGTCAGCATGAAGATCCAGCCGGTAATGGTCAGTTCTGTGTTCGCGAGCATGGTTGCGTCCTCAGTCTTGGTTGGTTGTTCGGTTGTTCGACGCGCGCCTAGATGACGCGCGCCTAGTCGTGAAGCAGCTAGTCGTTAAGCGGCTGCTCACCGTTGATGTCGAGGCCTAGTTCCTTGCCTCGCTTGGCACCCTTGAAGACCAGAAGCGCGATGCCGGCAATCGTCAGCAACAGCAGCATCCACGTCTTGCGGGCGTCCGAAGGACCTTCGACATCGATGCTCTTCTTGATCGTTTCGGTGCGTGTGTTCGTGCCGTCGTTGATGACGACCTGGAACTCGACGTCGTAGTTCTCTTCGCCTTCCGCACGAGCTGCTGCGACGAAGTTGGCTCCGGCTTCCGCGGCCTTGGTCAACTCACCCGGCTTGCCGGATGACTGCGTCCACGCATACGTCCAAGTCTTCTTGGCCTCGTCTTCGACGCCTTCCGGCGGCTTCGGATCGCTCAGTTCAACTTCGATATGGCCGAACAGCTTGTCGATGTAGCCCGGCGCGTTGTTGATGCAGAAGCCAACGACGACGATCAACAAGAACGTCGGCGAGATGTACTTCATGATGAAGCCGAACACCGCGGGAATGCGCATGTTCGACCCCTCGTGGGCTTCCTTGAGGCCCTTCTCGATCCCGAAGATCCAGCCAAAGGCGACGATCTGGATGCCGGCAACGATCAGGATGAAGAACGTGCCAACCCAGAAGTCGATCGTGTCGAGCGCGATCAGGCCCTTCGAGTAGTAGAGCACGAACAGGTTGCCGATCAGGCCCCAGACCGTGACGATCACCGTCGAACCGACCCGGTTACAGCCGACACTTTCTTCGATGAACGCCTTGGTCGGTTGCAGCATCGACAGCGAACTGGTGATCGCTGCCAAGAACAGGATCAGGAAGAAGGCTCCCCCGAAGATGTTGCCGCCAGGCATCTGTGCGAACACCATCGGCAGCGTCTTGAAGCCGAGGCTCATCGTGCCGCCCTGGCCTTCTTGCGTCACTGCAACGCCGACAAAGACGATCGATGCGGTCACCGCGATCATGCCGCCGAGCGCGACTTCGAAGAACTCGTTGGTTGCCGAGGCCGTCAGGCCGGACAGCACCACGTCGTCCTTCTTCTTCATGTACGACGCGTAGTTGATGATCACGCCGAAGCCGACCGACAGACTGAAGAAGATCTGTCCAGACGCGGCTAGCCACGTCTTGAAGTCCGTCAGCTTGCTGAGGTCGGGGTTCCACAGGTAGCCCAGTCCGTTGAGCACGCTCTGATCGGGCTTGGCCTCGTCGGGAGTGCCGAGTGTCAGCACGCGGATCAGGATGATCACGCCGAGCACGGCCATGATCGGCATCGCAGCCTTACAGACTGTTTCGATGCCCCTCGAGATGCCGCGGAAGATGAAGAAGATGTTGATCGATGCGACCAACAAGAACGTCCAGACGATGGGGTGGAAGCCACCGCCGTCTGGTTGCGAAAACAGGATGCCGTTGCCGTCATTGCCCGTGATCTGGTTGAAGAAGCTGTGGGTGACTTCAACCTGGCTGCCGACTTCACTGGAGCTGCCGATCGGCGCCGTTGGATCGATGCCGATGCCGCCGGTGACATACTTGATGACGAAGTAGAGGCACCACGTCTCAATCAGCACGTAGTAGAAGTAGACCCCGAGCGGGATCAGCACTCCAAACACGCCGAGGTAGCGACCAACTGGGCCCTTGGTGAAGACACCCAGGATCGCCGGCGCGCCGTGGAAGCCCTTGCGACCGCCGTAGCGACCCATGGTCCATTCCGCCCAACCAATTGGAATCCCGAGCAGCAGCAGTGCCACGAAGTACGGGATCATGAAGGCCCCGCCGCCGTTCTCAGCAGCGTTGCCCGGGAAGCGAAGGAAGTTGCCGAGGCCGACTGCAGAGCCGGACACAGCGAGGATCACACCGAGGCGCGAGCCCCACTGTTGCTTAGGTTGATTCGTCATTCCGTGAGCGAGGAGTGGGCCGTTAAGGGCGTCGTTACGTGCGGACTGTCACTGTAGGCGGGCTGTGATGCAACCGCTTGGCTCAGATTCGTTAGCGGCGATCCCAGCGGTGCGCAGTCGGGCGGGGCCGGATTGCACCGGGGCCTGCCGTCGGAATCAGTTCGTCAGGCCGGCTCGCATTCGGGCGGCGGTGACATCAGCCGGTACGGAATTGATGTACATGTCGCCGCCAAGTTCGAGGCCGGCGAGCTGCCCGGTGCGCGGCTGCAGTTCGAAATGCCAGTGAAAGGACTGTTGAATGGACTCGTTGGAAGTATGCAAGAGAGGCTCTTCGAGCGAGTCGCCAACCTCGGCAGCCTTGGCGTTGAGCAGTGCGTTGGGCACGCGGTGCAGCCACAGATTGCACGGTGGGCGGTTCAGTCCGCCGCCGATCGCTTGCAGCCATTGCTGCATCGCCGTGGCAAGCGCGGCCGGATCGGCTTGCAAGAAGTCCGACGTACAATCGCGTGGCATCAGCCAGGTTTCGAACGGCAGCTTGGGCGGATCCGGTGCCAGCGCCACGAATTGCTCGGTGGCGACCACGATGCGCTGCTCGACTTCGGCCGTTGCCAGCGACGCGCAAATTAGGCATCGCCCATGGCGGCGCTGCTGCTCGCGCTCAAGCTCGAGGCGCGGCGGCAACTGTGGCAGGCCAATTACTTGGCTGTGGTTGTGCGCAATCGAGGCACCGGCGCGGGCGCCGACGTTCTTGAACAGGAAGGCGCACGCAATGCCATCGATGGCCTCGATGGCAATGATGCGTCGCTGCCAGACGGTGATCGCCGCCCGCCAAGTTTCGACATCGAGATCGCACGGGTGCTCGTAGTGCGTCGCACCTTCAGCGATCACTTCGTGATGCTTGGTTGCCGGATACAGGTTGGCGAAGGCACGCACGCTCCAGCCGGGTTGGTTTGCAGTCGTGTCGCCGGTGCGGGCCGCATCGACTTCCGTCGGTGTGTCCTCTTCATTGCCGCTGCAAAACGGGCAACGCTTGTCGCTCGCCTTGGCGCCGGTGTGCATCGGCCGATTCTGGCGCTTCGGCGCCATCAGGATCGGTCGGCCGGTCGTTGGATCGACGACGGTGCGCGGTTCGGGCGCGTTCACTTAATCGCTCCGTGGGCGTCGTGGCAGCGGGCGCTGTGTTGCTTGCGGCCGCTGCGATACAGGTCGGCGGCGATCACGCGACGACCGTTATTGGCTTCGATCGCAATCTGTAAAAACCATGATTCGCAGTCGCGTGACATGCTTGCGAACCCAGGCACGTGTCGGTGATCCATTTTGCCGTAGCCGAGGCTGATGCGTTCGGCGGCTTCTTGGGCGCGGGCGGCGACGACGTTGAGGTCGCCGGCTGGTTGCCGCAGCAGTCGCTTGTCAATGTCGCGGCAAGCCTCATCGAGATCCTGCATGACCAAGGCCCATTGCTCTTCGAGTTGGGCCCGGCTCGCGGCGTCATTCGCTGCTTCGGTGGAGCCTCCAGTGGTCGCGATCGTGCAGCTGACTAGCCACAGCGAGATTGCTACCAGGAACATCATCTTCCTAGGCGCCACTGTCTTCATAGAGGCCGTCTTCATGGAGGCAACTGTAGGGACTCGGCTAGGCGCTGCCAGCGAACGCTTGCTCGGCCCGTTCGGATGGAAGTGGCGACTCATTGTGCGCCCTTCTCTTGATGCAGCGTCGCGTTGGGCAGCAGTTCGGACAGCTTGGGGATGTCGCCCGAAGGATCGGCATAGGCACGCAGTTGACCACGCGCTTGCACGGTTGTGCCGGCTGGATAATTGAACCATCGCCGTTCGGACTCGAACTGTTCGCTCAGCGGTTTGGGGGTCAGGCGGATCTGGCGGATGACCAAGTCGCGCGTCGTGCTTGGAAAGACCAACCGGCCGTCGCCGCCGATCACATAGCTCGCGTGGAACGTGTGGTCCTGGTGCTTCGGCAGCGCCGAATCCGGCAAGGTCGAGCAAGCGCCGAACAGGGTCGCCAGCAACCCAGCAAAAACCACGTATGGCAAACCCTGAGATGGGCGTCGGATTGGTGCGTGTTCGTCAGGTAGCATCGGCAGTGATGATCGGCGGATTGGCAGTTCGGAACAACTTGCTATGTGTCACATGGTCCGCTGGGCGTGGCCATGTGTTTTTGTACGACCTCGAAGCCAACGAGCGGATTTCGTCGTGGACCAACCCAGCGGGGCCATCCGGATACTCTGATGCGGGCGGGATTGCGATCGATCGCGACTTCCGGATCTTCGTCGCCGACGCGCACAATCACTGCGTTCGCCGCTACAACGCGTTCGGCCAGCATCTCGGCGATCTCGGCTTGCCGATGCCCGCGAGCGGTGATCGCGCCAAGGATCGCACCGGCCTGCTTGATCAACCGCACGCGGTCGCGGCCCACGGCGAACGGATCTATGTCGCAATGGGCGAGCGACCGCGGCAGCGCGCCGTGCAGTGCTTCCATGTCGACGGTCGGGTCTTGCCTGGTTTGCCGGCGCAGGGTGACGGGGCGCGCAAGTGGGGTGCGCCACGCGGGATCTTTGCGGATGATGCTGGGCTGCTGATCGCCGACACCTTGCGCGGCCGCATCCAGCGCTTCCGGCACGACGGCATGTTCGTGCAGGAGTATCTGGTGTGTGACGGGGACGCGCGACCAGGTCATTTAGTGCGGCTGCCCGACGGCACGATGTTGATGGTGGACCACAGTGGTGTGCACGCGACGCTGCATGCGATGCAGCTTGACGGTCGCGAGCACTCGGTCGAGAAATTGAACGACGCGTGTCACGATCCGCTGGCCTTGGCGGTCGGTGGTTGCGGTCGCGTCTACATTCTCGACCGTGGGGGAGAACGGGTGATCCGTGCCAACGAGGACCTGAGTTTTGACTCGGTATTGTTTGACCTAGCCGAGCACGACGGCGATGCGCCGAT
This sequence comes from Planctomycetota bacterium, assembly GCA_051278165.1. Classification (GTDB taxonomy): domain Bacteria; phylum Planctomycetota; class UBA1135; order UBA1135; family UBA2386. The sequence continues at coordinate 37,620 of JBNMNW010000002.1, forward strand.
GCACGTCGACTGAGGTGTCCTGCTGCGTAGGCCGCGCCACGAGCGCTTGTGAAGGCGTCCGTCGTGGCTGGCAAGCACGCGCCATGCAAGCTGCATGATCGCGAGTATGGTTGGCCGAGAAACGGAAGAGCCTCATGACGTGATGACTTATGGGGCTTCCGCTGCATTGCGAAGTGGCTCGCTGCCGCACAGCAAGGGCAGTGTCAGCAGTGCAAACTCGAGGCCCGCATAGTCACACTCTCCACCGAAGTTACTCGGTCGAGCGAAGAACTCTTAACGCGTCCTTGCACCGATGCCATCGGATGGACACACTGGCCTCGCGCCGCAACGGGCGGAGCGCGGATCGGTCAGCCGATCTCTCAAACACTGTTGAGAACGATGTGGACAGCCACTCACATCTTCTTCAGAAACTTTGGGCGATTGGGATCCACGCCCTGGTCAGCGGACGCTCTTCGTTCTCACCAATGTCTTAACAGCGGCCGGTCACCATGCCCTCGATCCGGCCGATTTGGGAGGGGGTCCTTTGGATAGAATCCGTATCCGCGGCGGTCGCGAGCTCAGCGGCTCAGTGCGAGTTTCCGGCAGCAAAAACGGCGCATTGCCGATCTTGGCCGCCTCCCTACTGGTCGATGGACCGATAGTGCTGCGCAATATGCCGCGTCTCAAGGACGTCGAGAACATGCTTCGCATTCTCGGCAAACTTGGCGTCGTGCATAGCTGGCGGCCTGATGGCTCGCTGGAGATGGAGGCCGTTGACAAGACGGTTTACGTCGCGCCCTATGACTTGGTTCGCACCATGCGCGCCAGCTTTGTCGTGCTCGGGCCGCTTTGGGCTCGCCGCGGCGTGGCTCGAGTCAGCTACCCCGGTGGTTGCGTCTTCGGTCACCGACCGGTCGACCTCCACCTGAAGGGCCTCGCCGACATTGGCGGCACGGTCGAACACTCCGACGGCTACGTGACCCTCAGCGGCCGGCCGACTGGTGGCGTGACGTTCTTGGGCGGCAACATGGGTTCGACTGTGCTCGGCACGGCGAACGTCTTGATGGCGGCAACCCTCGGCACCGGCACGACGTATCTCGAATGCGCCGCGATGGAGCCCGAGATGGAGGACCTGTGCAACTTCCTCAACGCCTGTGGCGCGCGCATCACTGGCATCGGCGGACACCTGCTGACGATCGAAGGCGTGGACACGCTGCACGGTTGTGAGTGGGACATGATCCCAGACCGCATCGAAGCGGGCACGTTCTTGTGCGGCGCGGTCATGCTCAACAGCCCGGTGGTTGTGCAGGACTGCAACCCGATGCACATGCTTTCAGTCATTGACCGACTGCGCGCTGCTGGGGCGAAGCTTGATATTGGCAAGAACTCGATCACCGTGCAGCCGACCGCTTCCGGTCAGCTCCGCGCGGTCGATGTCACAACGATGGCCTACCCTGGCTTCCCGACTGATCTGCAGGCGCAGTTCATGGCATTGATGACGCGGGCGGATGGCGTCTCGGTCATTACCGAGAAGATCTATCCGGAGCGCTTCATTCATGCGGCGGAGTTGCAGCGTCTCGGCGCACGCATTCGTCGCGAAGGTCCGAGCGCGATTGTCGAAGGAACCGACGAACTGCAAGGTGCTCCGGTGATGGCGAGTGACCTGCGTGCATCGGCAAGCCTGGTGCTCGCCGGACTGGTTGCTCGCGGTGCGACGGACGTTCGACGCGTCTACCACATCGATCGTGGCTACGAGCGCATTGAGAACAAGCTGCAGGGCATCGGCGCCGACATCGAGCGCATCTCGGAAGGCTAAGAGCTCGCAGCTGTACTGGGGTTGGCAGTTACTCTTGGACGGGCCGCTGTTCTTGGAAGGGCCGCTGCCTGAGCAGGCAGTTGCTCCCTGGCAAGATTTAGCCCGGCATTTGGAGCCTTCGTGCTCCGACGTGCTTGTCGCCCATCGCTAACCTGACGCAGTCGGCGCGATATCGGTGGCTTGAAGGGCACGCGCTGCTACTCGATGGCGAGCGCAACGGGTCGCACGCAGGCGGATTCGTCGCGCCATGTTTCGGCCAGCGAAACGCCCGACCCCGACTGGCATTCGATCAATGCTAATGCGAACGCGATGACGTCGTGGGGCTGGCAATTGCGTTCGATGCGGATGGCACCAATGCCAGTCTCGCGGCAACGTTGTCGCAGCCAGTATACGGCTAGATGGTCGGTTGCGATGGCCACGCCGTCGAGTTCGAGTTCATGCTTGCGAAGGATAAGCTCGTTGGCGGGACCCTCGAGTGTCGCGTGCTCGGCGACAAACTCCGAAGCACGTTCGACGACTCGCGGGTGGTCCGGAGGGTAGATCGTGATGTTCTTGATTGCAGACGCAAAGGCAGTCATGCATGCGGTTACACGATTCGCATGCGCTGCATTGTGCTTTGTGGGGCGAGTCACAGGGCCGTCTATCGCCGGTTGCCACGCACTTGTTCCAGGCCGTGTTTGCATGGTTTCGAAGCTGCGATCGCATCGATGGCTGCTGGTCGGCATTTAGCTCGTCAGTTGAGCGAGCGGCGATCGTTCAGCAGCCGACGGCATCAGCAACGGCCGCGATGACGTCTTCGACATCTTGGTCGGTCAGTTTGGCCGACAACGGCAGCGACAGCGTGCGATCGCCGATCGCCTTGGCGTGCGGGTAATCTTCGGACCGCCAGCCGAACCGCTCGCGGTAGACCTTGAGATCGGGGATGGCGCGGTAGTGCACTCCGGTGCCGATGTTCCGCTTGTGCATCGCCAGCAACATCTCATCGCGCGAGATGCCAGCGTCAGCCTTGTTGACGAGCAGCGTGAATAGGTGCATCGCGTGCCGTTCGTCGTCGGGCCAGGCAGCCGGCGTTTGCAGCGGCATGTTGGCGAACGCTTCCATGTAGCGCTTCCAAATGACTTGCCGCCTTAGCCAGTAGTCTTCGACACGTTGGATCTGGTGCATGCCGATGGCTGCCTGCAGGTCCATCATGTTGTATTTGAAGCCGAACTCTTCGACGTCGTAGTGCCGGTAGCCATCGTCGCTGAAGCGCTTCCACGCATCACTCGACATGCCGTGCAGGCCCATCATCTTGGTGCGTTGCGCCAGTGCCGCGTCGCGGGTCAGCACCATGCCGCCTTCGCCGGTGACGATGTTCTTGGTCGAGTAGAAGCTCAACACGCCAAGGTCGCCGATGGTGCCGGCCTTTTGGCCGTGGTATTCCGTTTCGATTGCGTGGGCGCAGTCCTCGATGACCTTTAAATCATGCTCCTTGGCGATCGCCATCAGTTCGTCCATCGCGCACGAGCGTCCGGCGAAGTGCACTGGCAGGATCGCTTTGGTGCGAGGCGTGATTGCGCGGCGAACGGACTCCGGATCGATGTTCATCGTCACCGGGTCAACGTCGGCGAGCACGGGGGTTGCGCCGGCGTGAATGATCGCGTTGACCGACGCGCAAAACGTCATCGGTGTCGTGATGATCTCGTCGCCCGGTTCGAGGCCAAGCACCACGCAGGCGAGGTGCAGACCGGCGGTGCACGAGTTGAGGCCAACGGCGTGCGGCACACCTTTGTAGTCGGCAACACGGCGTTCGAACTCGGCCGCCTTAGGGCCGGTGCCGAGCCATGAGGACTTCATGGAGTCGACGACTTCATCGATCTCAGCTTGTTCGATGAGGGGTTGCCCAAATACGAGGTAGGAATCGCGCATAACCGTTCGTGAACGTTGTCTATCGGTTGGCGCGGCGCCAGCCCACAAAGGCAATTGCCAACGCGAGTACCCACGAGCCGACGCGGTCGAGGAAGCCGCCGGGAAGTTCGGGTAGCAGCTGCATCTTGTTGATGTAGAAGGCTAGCACGGCGCTGCCGCCGCCGACGACCATCGAAGCGAAGCCCCAGTTCGGTGCCACCGGTCCTAGGCAGAGTCGCACGATCAGCAGCGGGCCAAACGCGGAGCCGAGAGCTGCCCACGCGAACATGACGTTGCCGAAGACATCCTTGGGCAGCAGCAGCGCGGCGATCAGGGCGCCGATGCCAATGATCAGCACGGTGCCGCGCGCGATCAGTAGCATCTTGTTGGGAAAGCGTCTGGCCAAGCCTAGGTCGTGGGTCACGCTGCTGGCGCAGACCAGCAGCTGGCTGTCTACCGTCGACATGATCGCGGCCAGCACACTGGCGACGACGATGCCGTCGACGACGACTGGTAGCAGGTTCTTGCTCGCTTCGTAGATCGCGTCCTCGGGGTGGCCAACGTCCATGTTGGCACGAACGGCCCAGCCGACAATCAACATGCCACTGTAGAGCAATACCGCCCAGCTCAGGCCAACGGTGCGCGCCACGGTCATCGAAGCGGTGGGGGACATGCCCATGAACTTGTTCACGGCATGCGGCTGGCCAGGGTAGCCGAGCCCGATGCCGACCAGCCCGAAGGCGAACGCCGCTGCTGCCGCGCCTTCATACTTGCCGCCCAAGCTGTGCCAATTCGCCACATCAACTGCCGCAATCTGGTCGACGAACTCGCTGATGCCGCCGGCGTTCACGATCGCCGCGATCGGCACGAGCACGGCAACAACGACCATTAGCAAGCCCTGCACGGTGTCGGTGACGCTCGCTGCCAAGTAGCCGCCCATCAGCGTGTAGGTCACGGTCACCAGTGCGCCGATGGCGATGCCCATGCTCGCGTCTTCACCGAACTGCACCGGGAACGCGTGCGAGAACGCGGCGCCCGCGGCTTGCATCTGAGCGGCTACATAGGTCAGCAGCGACGCGAGCGTCAGCAATGCGGCGAACACGGCAATGCGATGGCGGCCGGGTGCGCCGGCTGGACCCGCCAGGTAGTCGGTCAGGGTGATTGCGTCGCCGGTCTGGGCGCGCATACGCGGTGCGATCACAAACCAGTTGAGCACGAATCCGCCGATGCAGCCGGGGATCAGCCACAGCGCGGTCATGCCGAAGGTGTAGGCGAAGCCGCCGACGCCAACGATGCTCCACGCCGACGAAGAACTGGCGTTGGCAGCCAGCGCCGTGACCCACGGGCCTAGGGACCGGCCGCCGAGGTAGAAGCCATCGGAGTCATGGGTCTTCTGGCGTGCGCGTAGGCCGACGAGCAACAATCCGATCAGGAACGCAATCAACGCGATCAAGATCGCGGTTTCGCGGCTGACTACCGTTTCGTCGAGGATCGCCGTTTCACCTAACATGTGCGCAGACTACCATCCGATTGAGTCACAGCCGCAATGGATACCGCCAACCGCTTCGCCCGTTATCTCCGTTTTCGAAGTGTGCTCGACGACCCGTTCGTCGAACTCGACTTGAGCCATTCTGCGCTCGAGGAGAGTGACGTCAGCGCGCTTACTCCCGCCTTGACGATGGCCCTGCAGGCGATGCAGGAAGTCGAAGCTGGCAGTATTGCCAATGCCGACGAAGGTCGACAGGTTGGCCACTTCTGGTTGCGAGCGCCCGGGCTGGCACCGTCCGAAGAACTCGAGCAGGCGATTCGCGGCAGTATCGATGACTTGGCCGCGTTCGTTGAGGCAGTGCATTGCGGTCGTATCGCACCTCCCGAAGGTGGCGCGTTCGGCAAGGTCGTGCTGTGCGGCATCGGTGGCTCGGCGCTCGGCCCGATGCTGCTTAACGATATCTTCGGGAGTCCGGTTGCTGGAGATGCGGCTGTTGGAGGTTCGGCTGTTGGGAACTCGGGCCAGCCGATGCAGCTGTTCGTGCTCGACAACACGGATCCGGAAGGCATCGATCGCATGCTTGCCCGTGTCGGTAGCTTGCAGGATGCGTTGGTGATCGTTATCAGCAAGAGCGGTGGCACAGCCGAGACGCGCAATGGCATGCTCGAAGTTCGGCGCGCGGTGGAGCAGCAAGGGCTCGCGTTCGCTGCGCGTGCCATCGCGGTGACGATGGATGGCAGCAAGCTGCACCAGTTGGCGACCGGCGAAGAGTGGCTGAAGACCTTTCCGATGTGGGATTGGGTTGGCGGTCGCACGTCGATCACATCCGCCGTCGGCCTGTTGCCGGGCGCGTTGATCGGCATGGATATTCGCGCGTTCTTGGCTGGCGCTGCGGCCATGGACGACGCGACCCGCAACCCGGACGTTTGGCAGAATCCTGCCGCGATGCTCGCCGCGTTTTGGCATCACGAAGGTCAGGGTAAGGGTGAGCGCGCAATGGTCGTGTTGCCTTACAAGGATCGCATGCTGCTGTTGTCCCGCTACATGCAGCAGCTGGTCATGGAGTCGTTGGGTAAAGAGCACGACCGCCAGGGCAACGTCGTCAACCAAGGCCTTGCCGTCTACGGCAACAAAGGTTCGACCGATCAACACGCCTACGTGCAGCAACTGCGCGACGGCCGCCACGACTTCTTCGCAACGTTCGTGCGAGTGCTGCAGGATCGCGACGGCGACGAATACTTTGAAGTGGCTGATGGTGTGACCGCAGGTGACTTCCTCGATGGCTTCTGGCAAGGCACGCGCACGGCGCTGTATGAGAAGGGACGGCGTTCCGCAACCATCGCTGTCGATCGCGTCGACGAACGTGTGCTCGGTGCGTTGGTCGGGTTGTTCGAACGAACGGTCTCCATCTACGCCGAGTTGATCGACACCAACGCCTATAATCAGCCTGGCGTCGAAGCCGGCAAGAAGGCGGCTGGCGTGGTGCTTGATCTACAGGGCAAGTTGCTCGCTGCGATCACCACCGATGCACAGAGCGTCATCGCGCTCGCCGCGAAGGTCTCGGCCGACCCTGCCGATTGCTGGCCCATCCTGCAGCATCTCGCGGCCAACCGTTCGCACGTGCACGTGGTCCGCGGCCACGAGCCGGCAGACGCGACGTTTTTACGGCGATGAAGGCTCGCCAGTTCGGGCTGGTGATGGCGCTGTTGTCGATCAGCTGTGCCGGCACCGGGAGCCAGTCGTCAACGGTGCTCGATGCGCGTGATCCCCACGAGCAGCCCGCAGTCCAGGAACAGCTGTTCCCGGTGGCGATCGTGTTCGAGCCGGCACTGTCGAAGGCCGGCAGGTTGTCGGTGCGTCACGAATCGGGCTGGGCCGTCGAACTTCAGGCCCGGCCATCCGGCGTTGACTTTGCCATGCCCGAAGGCCCGGCAAGTTTGCTGTTGGTCGTGGGCGAGCATCGGTTCGAACGCACACTGAAGGTAGCGTCCCGTAGTGACGGCCATGCTTCGAGTTGCGTGTGGCGCCTGCCGCACTAGCGCAGCTCTCTGCGGGCTTCTTCGGGCGTGCCTGTCACGCAGCTGTGCGACCACGGGTGGTAATGGCAAGCGTCGCGACGCCCAACAAGTAGTGCTTTCCCGAGCGAACTACGGAACTCTACGTGGCGTTCGCGGCGCCGACTCGCTACTGTCTTCACGCTTTCCCTACCAACCAGGAGAAAGCGATTTGGCAGAGTTTCTCGGCGAAGGCCTCACCTACGACGACGTCCTGTTGGTGCCGCAAATGGCATCGGCGCTGCCGCGTGACGTTGTCACGACGACCCGGTTTTGCCGCGGCGTGACGGTCCAGGCGCCGATTGCCTCCGCCGCCATGGACACGGTCACCGAATACCGCATGGCGGTCGGGCTGGCCCAGCAAGGTGGCATCGGCATCGTGCACAAAAACCTGTCGATCGAGGGCCAGTGCCACGAGGTCGACAAGGTCAAGCGCTCGGCCAATGGCATCATCCAAGATCCGGTGGCTCTGTCGCCAGACGACACGGTGGGGCAGGCCAAAGACCTGATGCGTTCGCATAAGATCAGCGGCTTACCAGTCGTTGATGACAAGCGCGTTGTCGTGGGCATCCTGACGAATCGCGACCTGCGCTTCGTCGATGATCGTGACACCTTGGTCGGAGCCGTGATGACCAAGCAAAACCTGGTCAAGGCACAGCCCGGCACGACGCTAGATCAAGCGCGCCAGATCCTGCGCACCAACAAGGTCGAGAAGCTGATCCTGGTCAAGGAAGACGGCACCTTGGCTGGCTTGATCACGATGCGCGATATTCGCGGCACCGAGGAATATCCGATGGCAGCGCGCGATGAGCGCGGACGACTATTGGTTGGTGCGGCGGTCGGCGTGCACGACCTCGAGCGAGTCGCCAAGTTGGTCGAAGCTGGTGTCGACGTCGTTGTCGTTGATACCGCCCACGGCCACAGCAAGAACGTCATCGACACCGTCATGGCGATCAAAAAGCTGCTGTCGATTCCAGTCGTTGCAGGCAACGTCGGCAGCTACGACGGCGCCATGGCGTTGGTCGACGCGGGCGTTGACGGCGTTAAGGTCGGTATTGGTCCCGGCTCGATCTGCACGACGCGCGTGGTTACCGGATGTGGCGTGCCACAGTTGACGGCCGTGCTCGACGCTGTTCGTGCGTGTGCGTCGGCCGACGTGCCGGTGATCGCCGACGGTGGCATCCGCCAGTCGGGCGACATCGTTAAGGCACTTGCCGCAGGTGCTTCGACCGTCATGCTCGGCTCGCTACTCGCAGGACTCGATGAGTCTCCCGGCGAAACGATTCTCTATCGCGGCCGTTCCTTCAAGACCGTGCGCGGCATGGGCTCACTCGGAGCGATGGAGAAGGGCTCGGCCGATCGTTACGCGCAAGGCGACGTGCAGGACAAGATGAAGTTCGTGCCCGAAGGCGTCGAGGGCATGGTGCCCTACAAGGGCCCGGTCGCGAACTACGTATACCAGCTCGTCGGCGGGATTCGCTCCGGCATGGGCTACTGCGGTTCGCGCACGCTGAAGGAGCTTACCGACAAGGCCAAGTTCTTGCGGGTCAGCCCGGCGACGTTGCGCGAGTCGCACCCACACGACATTCAAATCACCAAAGAAGCGCCTAACTACTCAGGCGAAGCATGAGCCAGCAAGCAGACGAAGGCAGCAGTGTGGTTGAGAGCAGTGTGGTTGAGGGCAGTGCGGTTGAGAGCCGTGCGGTTGAAAGCAGCGTGGTCGATGAGGTGTTGGGCGGCGTCCTGATCATCGACTTCGGCGCGCAATACTGTCAGTTGATTGCCCGCCGCATTCGAGAACTCGGGGTCTACTCGCGCATCACCGTGCCCGATCGCGCGATGTTCACGCTCAAGCATATGCGGCCGAAGGCGATCATCCTCAGCGGTGGTCCGTGCTCGGTGTATGCGCACGATGCGCCAGCTCTCGATCCTGCGATCCTTGAGCAAGGTGTGCCCGTGCTCGGCATCTGCTATGGCTTGCAGTGGTTGGCGCAACACACCGGCGGCACTGTCTTGCCAGCCAAGAGTGGTTCCGAATACGGCCGCACTGAGTTGCAGCCGATCGACACCGCGGACCTGCTCGCCGGCGTTCGCCAAGATGGCATCGTCTGGATGTCGCACGGTGACAAGGTGCAGGAGCTGGGGCCGGGCTTCGAAGTCATGGCCAAGAGCGAGCCGTGCCCGTTTGCAGTCGTTGGCGATCGCAAGCGCAAGATGTTTGGCCTGCAGTTCCATCCGGAAGTGAACCACACGGTCGACGGCCAACGCATCCTCGAGAACTTCGTGCTCGGCATCGCTGGTTGTGACAACGATTGGAACCCTGGCAACCTGGCCGAGCGCAAGATTCAGGCGGTCAAGGACCTGGTCGGCGAGACTGGCGAAGTGGTGCTTGGTTTGTCCGGTGGCGTCGATAGTTCGGTTGCCGCGGTGCTAGTGCACCGTGCCATCGGCACGCGTCTGCACTGCGTGTTCGTCGACAATGGGCTGCTTCGTCAAGGCGAGCGTGAAGGCGTTGAGGAGCTGTTCCGCGACGACTACCACATGGATCTGAAGGTTGTGGATGCCGCCGACCGGTTCTTGTCCGAGTTGCAGGGGATTACCGATCCCGAGCAGAAGCGCAAGATCATCGGCCGCATCTTCGTCGAGATCTTCGAAGAGGAATCCAAGGGCTACAAGAACGCTAACTTCCTTGGCCAAGGCACCCTCTATCCGGATGTCATCGAGTCGGTCGCCGCTCACGGTGGCGCCACGTCGACGATCAAGAGCCATCACAACGTTGGCGGTTTGCCCGCGCACATGAAGATGAAGTTGGTCGAGCCGCTGCGGGACCTCTTCAAGGACGAGGTGCGTGCGTTGGGTCGTGAGCTTGGCCTGCCATCCTCGCTGGTCGATCGCCAACCGTTCCCTGGGCCTGGTCTGGCGGTGCGTTGTCTTGGCGAAGTCACGCGCGAGAAGCTCGAACCGCTTCGGCAAGCGGATGCCGTGGTGCGTGAAGAGATCGAATCACGCGACCTCCACAAGGATCTGTGGCAATACTTTGCGGTTTATGTGCCGCAAAAAACCGTAGGTGTGAAGGGCGATGCGCGCGTTTATCAGGACGTGTGCGTAGTTCGCTTGGTTTCGAGCCAGGACGCCATGACGGCGGATTGGGAGACCCTGCCAACGGATGTGATGCGCCGCGTGTCGAGTCGTATCCTCAATGAAGTGGACGGGTTCGCGCGGGTGTGCCTCGATATCAGTTCGAAGCCGCCCGGCACGATTGAGTGGGAATAGCGCGTTGCGCTCCGGGGACGCCTGCGGGTTGTCCCCAAGGGTTTGTCCCACGGGCCTCTTGTCAGTAGGGGCAAGACCCATCGACTTCGATTGATCCCCCTGCCGAATTGGTTGGTTACCAGGGCGCAGTGGCTCTGGCTTAAGCCATGCGACCAATCAGGAGGATTCGATGACTGCAACCGACGCACCGGACGCCGCGTCCGTCGGCAACACGGCCACGGGGCAAAGCCCCGCGGATGCCGTTAGCCAGGCCACAAGTAAGGCCTCAAAGGAGCCGGAAACGGCGACGCCAGCCAAAGTGGAAGTGCCGCCATCTCTGCGCGGCAACAAAGACCAAGACAGCCAGGGCACACAGGTTGTGAGCTTCCGTCTTGGCGAAGAGGAGTACGGAGTCAACATCATGACTGTGCAGGAGATCATTCTGATCGGCTGCATTACACAGGTGCCAGAGGTTCCCGAGCATGTGCTCGGTGTGATCAACCTGCGTGGCAATGTGATCCCGATCCTGAATCTCCGCTGCCGCTTTGGCATGCCGGATCAAGAGCCGGAGGACGCAACACGCATTGTCGTGATGAACCTCAACGGCCGCACGGTGGGAGTCGTCGTCGACGCGGTCAGCGAAGTGCTGCGCCTGACGGACGATGACGTTTCGCCGACGCCGCAGTCCCTTACCGGTGCAGGTAAGGACTACATCATTGGCCTCGCCCAAAGCGGCGAGCGCCTACTAATTCTGTTGGACATGGCTCGCTTGCTGGGTGGCAACGAGCTCGGGGTAATCACCAATCAAGTTTCGAAGGGAGAGTCGTAAGAGATGACAACCAAAATGAACCAGCCTGACCTTGCTCAGGCATTGAATGTTGCGACGGCGAACGTGTTCGTCATCGATTCTGATCTGCAGATTGAGTTCTGTAATCGTCAGGCATTGCAGTCATGCAACCAGCTGCAACAGGCTCTGACATCGGTCGGACTCTCCGTGAATCAACTGGTCGGTAGCTCATTTGAACGGGTCGTAGGTAGCGCTGCAAACCAGTTGCGACAGGCCGCTGGTGGCGCTTGGAGCTGCCAGGTAGATCTCGGTGACGAGACCCTCAAGTTCGAGGGTAATGCCATGCAGGCCGAAGACGGCAGCTTCTCTGGCGCCGTCGTGACTTGGGAGATCGTTACCACCGCTCTCGAAGAGACCAAACTTGTCGATGGGCAGCGCAAGCTGGTCGAAGCGATGAGTGGCGAGCAGGCGGTCATTGAGTTCGATCTCGGAGGTAATGTCGTGACTGCCAACGACAATTTCTGTGCGGCGATCGGCTATTCACTTGGCGAGATCCAAGGTAAGCACCACCGCACGTTCGTTACGCCTGAATACGCCGCTTCGCCGGAGTATCGTGAGTTCTGGGCGAAGCTCAACCGGGGTGAGTCAGACACTGGTGACTACCTGCGCATTTGCAAGGGCGGTCGCGAACTCTGGATCAACGCCACCTACTTCCCGATCACCGACGAGAGCGGCAAGCCGGTCAAGGTTGTCAAGTTTGCGACGGACATCACTGCCCAGCGCAACGATGCGCAATCGGCGAAGAGGTCTGCCGATGCCATGAACGCGGTCGCGACCAACATTCTGGTTTGCGATGAATCGTTCAACATCATCTATGGCAACGAGAAGTCTGCTGCGACTCTTCGAACCCTCGATGCGGTTCTGAGCGAGAAGTTCGGCGTGCGAGCGGACCAGGTTGTGGGTGGGTCGATTGACCGCTTCCACAAGGATAAGAGTCACCAGCGCTCGCTGCTGGTTGCCTTGCGCGGTCGCAACCACACCGCTGAGTTCCAGTTGGCAAACGAAGTCCTGTCCCTGAGCGCTAGTGGCTTGTTTGACGCCGCCGGCAACTTCTCTGGTGCCGTGGTCAACTGGGAGGTGATCACCGAGCAGAAGAAGCAGGAAGCGGCCATCGCGGCGCGTGCGGAGGCCGAATCGGTGGCTGCCAACGACTTGCGCCAAAAGGTCGACTCGCTGTTGAACGTGGTCGAAGAGGCTGCGAAGGGTGACCTCACGGCGGAACACACCGTCGAGGGAGATGACCCGATTGGGCAACTCGGTGGTGGCTTGCGCCGCATGATCACCGACCTGCGCTCCATCATCGTGCAGATCAAGGAAGGTGCCGAGCAGTTCAGCGCAAGTGCTGGCACGATCTCGAACGCCTCGAGCAGTCTGTCCGAAGCCTCGCAGACGAACGCTGCGACGGTGGAAGAGATGACGGCTTCGGTTGACCAGTTGACCGAGAGCATCCGCATGATTGCTCAGAACGCGTCGGATGCAAACTCGATTGCCGACGAAACCAGTCGCCGAGCCGGTGCTGGTGGCGAAGCGGTCGATCGCTCGATCACGGCGATGAAGGAGATCAACCGCTCGAGTGAGCAGATCAGTGAGATCATCCAGGTGATCAGTGAGATCGCGAGCCAGACCAACCTGTTGGCCTTGAACGCGGCGATCGAAGCTGCGCGCGCTGGCGAGCACGGTCTCGGTTTCGCGGTTGTTGCTGACGAAGTCCGCAAGCTGGCGGAGCGCAGTAGCGAAGCGGCCAAGCAGATCACGGGCTTGATCCGTGAGTCGACGCAACGGGTGGTCGAGGGCACGAAGTTGTCCGAGGATACCGGGAAGGCTCTGAAGCAGATCATCGAGGGCGTGACTAGCACGGCCGAGTCGATCTCGCAGATCGCAAGTGCAACGGACGAGCAATCGGCCACCGCCGGGGAAGTTGCCCGCGCGATTCAGAATGTCGCGAAGTTGACCGAGAACAACTCGGGCAACGCCACCGACATGGCTGCATCCGCTGAAGAGCTGTCCGCTCAGGCGATTGCTCTGAAGGAACTTGTTCGTCGCTTCACGATCTGATCGTGACAACTTACGAGGCCGGCGTTTCGCCGGCCTCGTGCATCTAGGAAGGGGAACTGCATGACTACCGACGGCAATGAAGATCTGATCGCTGACTACCTCGGGGAAGCCCACGACTACCTAGAGCAGCTCAACACCATCTTGATGGAGTTAGCCGATCTTGAAGATGGTTGGCCGGACGATCGTGCCAACGACATGTTCCGTAGCGCTCACTCGCTTAAGGGACTGTCCGCGTGCTTTGGCTTTGAGGCGACCAGCACGGTTACCCATCACATGGAGAGCCTGCTTAGCAAGGTTCGTGAAGGGGCCTTGGCGCCGACGCAGGGCATTGTTAGAGCACTGTTCGATTCCATCGACTGTCTCACCAACCTGACTGCTGAGATCGCAGCAGGTGGCCAAGAGGGATCCGCTCCGCAGTTGCTCGTGGATCAGCTGCAACAGCTGTGTCGCGGCGTTGACGCAGTGGCGCCCAAGGAGGCTGCGAAGAAAATCAGCGCGGCTGGGGGTGGTGATACGCCGCCAAAGGCTGCGGGGGCGATGGCGCAATCTGATGCCAACGAGACTGTGCGTGTGCGCATGGATCGACTCGACCTCATGGTCAATTTGACTGGCGAATTGGTCGTCGCTCGGTCGCGCTTCCAGCTGGTGACGCAATTGATGCGGCCACTACAGCGTCTAGATGAAATGGGGCTGGCCTGGCGTGAGGCGCAAGGCAGCATGGATGAGTTGCGCGCGATGTCGCAGGCGCAGTCGCAAGACATGGGCCGCTTGCCAGCACTTGTCGATCGCATGAGCGAGCAGATGCAGCGCTTCAACTCGAACTGGCAAGACCTGCATGGTGTCGGTCGCGTGCTGCGCGATCTTGACGATGTTGCCTACGACCTCGATAGCGTCGTTGGCGGTATCCATGAGGCCGTGCTGCAGTTGCGCATGGTCCCGCTCGACAGTGTCTTCCGCCGCTTGCAGCGCGTCGCTCGCGATACCGCGGAGACGGTCGGCAAGGCGATCAACTTTGAAGTCACTGGTGGCGACACCCAAATTGACAAGCGCGTCGCCGACGAGTTGATCAACCCGCTCGTGCACATGCTGCGCAACTCCATTGACCACGGCTTTGAAACCGCCGAGGAACGCAAGGCAAGCGGCAAGTCCGAGCGTGGTTGCCTGAGCGTCAAGAGTTTCCAGCGTGGCAGTTCCGTCGTGATCGAGATTCGCGATGACGGCCGCGGCATTGATCCTGTTCGCATGGTGAAGAAGGTCACGGAGCTGGGGTTGATGACTCCCGAAGAGGCCAACGCCATGTCGCCTAGAGAAGCGCAGCGGCAGATCTTTGCCGCTGGATTCTCGACGGCTGCCGAAGTGACCGAAGTGTCTGGTCGCGGTATGGGCATGGACATTGTGGCCGCAACGATCAAGAGTTTGCGCGGCAGTATCGAACTCGAATCTGTGGTCGGCGTTGGCACATGCTTTACGATTCAATTGCCGCCGAGCATGTCGATCTTGGCCAGCTTGCTAATTGAAGTAGGCGATACGATGTTCGCACTGCCGTTGACGGAAGTGCGCGAGATCATCGAGTTGACCGAGGACCGACTGCACAGCGTGCAAACCAAGCCGGTGGTCATCGTGCGCGACCAACCGATGCCCTTCGTGCTATTGCCAGAGGCCTATCGGTTCGCCCATGGGGTGCTGTCCGGTAAGCAGAAATCCAAACCCGCGCACGCCATTGTGTTTGGCTACGCCGGCAACGAGATCGTGCTTGGTGTCGATCGATTGGTTGGCAAGGAAGACCTTGTCATCAAGCCTCTGTGTGCTGAGTTGACATCGGTACCTGGGCTTGCTGGCATGGCCATTCGCGGCGACGGCAAGGTTACCTTGATCCTCGATCCATCTGGCTTTGCCGACTTCGCGATGTCTAGGCAGCGTTCCCCGCGGCCTGACAAACGTGGTCGCGACAACACTGCGAGTCCGGATGAGACTGCGAGTCCGGACAACACTGCGAGTCCGGGTGTGACTGCGAGTCCGGATGAGACGGTTGTCGATGCGGTGCCCGCCCCTGTGTAGAGACTGAGCAAGTATCTATAACTATGACTGCCCACGACAAACTTGTCGTTCAGGTTCCGATCGGAGGGATTGCAGTCGTGCATCCTCCGAATATTGTCAGCACGCTGTTGGGGTCCTGTGTTGGGATGATTGTGCAAGATCTTAAACACCACGTCGCCGTGCTGGCACACATCGTGCGGCCTGATGGCGCCGGGGTGGGCATGGGGCCCGGCTACTTCGCGAACCAGGCAGCGCCAATGGCGCGTGACCTTGCGTTGCAAAATGGCGCCGAACCCAAACAGCTGATCGTGCGAATGGCCGGTGGTGGCTCGATGTCGTCTGGCATGAGCGACGACATCGGTCGACGCAACGCCGAAGCCATCAAGGAAGCGACCTACAAGCTTGGCATGGTGTTTGGCGGCCACGTCGAAGGTCCGGCTGATGGTGGTTGCGTATTGTTTGTCGATCCAGCGAACGGGCGGATTCAGGTTCGCATGCTCCGTGGTGGGCAGTTCGACGACAAGCAGTGGCGCAAACTCGTCAAGGATGTGATTGCGCCATGACCGTTGGTTCCCGCGCGAACGTCTTGGTGGCTGCCAATCCCGATCAGGCCAGCATGCTTACCGAATGGCTGCATGCGGCAGGATTCGATGCGATTGCGTTGCAAGAGTTCGATGCCGTGACGCAGCCATCGGTCGTCGCCACGTTGTTGCGCTGGCCGCTTGAGGTCGACATTGAAACGTTGCCACGGCCGATCATTCTGCTGTACGAGCCCGGTGCCGAGTTGCAGCCAGTGGTGGGGGCCGTTGCGCAAGTGATCGAGGTGCCTGACAGCAAGGATGTGCGCAGTCTGTTGGCGTGGTCCGCCAAGATGAGTGGGGTGCTGCGGGAGATTGCGGATGGCCGGCAGAAGCAGATCGATATCTTCGCGCCGGTTACGTTGCCTCTTGAACCAGAGAGCGTGCTGCCGCGCAGCACACGACGCGCGGCGCCAAGTCTGCTCGCATTGGGCATCTCAACTGGCGGTCCCTCGAGCTTGCGAGTGCTCTTTGAGGGCTTGAGCGCGGCGCGCGAACCGCTGCCTCCGCTGGTTATTGTGCAGCACATCCCGCCGGCATACGTCGAAGATCTGGCACAGCGGTTGCGCGACCAATCCGGCTACGATGTGCGTTGCTGTGGGGACCAAGAGAGGCTGCAGGAAGGTGTTGCCTACATCGCTCCAGGTGATCATCACGTGCGAGTCACGCAACGCGGCGACAATCTCTATGCGTTGTGGGATGATCGCGCGCCAATCCGCGGCCATTGTCCTTCGGTTGAGGTGCTCTTTGAATCGTGTGCCAAGCTCGACGTGTCAGGCATTGCCATCATCATGACCGGCATGGGCCGCGATGGCTCGGCTTGCATGAAGGCCTTGCGTGACAAGGGTTGGGCAACGATTGGTCAGGATGAAGCGACGTGCACGATCTATGGCATGCCTCGCGCCGCCAAGGAAGCTGGCGCCGTTGCGCGCGAACTGCCGTTGGATCAGATTGCGCCATGGTTGGTGGCAAGCTGTCGCCGTCACGCACCGTCGATCTAGCAGCCTGCGTCAGGCGTTCGGCGCAAACGTCGCCGGCTCTGATGCGCCCCTCTAGCGCCCGTTGGCGCGCAAGACCGGGTCCTCATTGCGCAGCGTGACGACCAGGCCTTCGTCGCGTGCGTTGACCGCGCGTCGTGCCGACCAAGTTTTGCCGTCGCGTTGCGCGGTCGCAATCAACAGCAAGTTGTGTTCGCTCGGCAAGCCATAGAACGAAAACGCGTCGCCAACCGATGTGACCAGCGAGCGTTCGCGCGGGCGAAGTTCATCGCTCGGATCACGCAGCGTGACGACAATCGCATTGCCCTGAGCGCCGTCGGCAAACTTCACCGTCGCGGTTAGCGTCTCGCCGTCATCAATGATGAGCGCTAGCGGAGTCGACGGGACCCGTTGCAGCGACATGTCCTGATTGGCGTAGCGTTCATCGCTGACTTGCAGGGTGCCCGGCGCGACAACGTGGCCAAAACGCGCCACGCCAGTTGCGTCGGTGCGCGCGATCAATGCCGCCGCGTCTTGTCGTTCTGGCGTGTATGAAACCATCAGGTCGGCGATCGGTAGTGCCCGTCGGTCGCGCGCGGTCACGGCGAACGGTTGCCCCATCGGCGAACGCAGTTCGTGGCCGTCGGCGGTGGTGGCCCACGGTTGTGCATGTGGTGCATGTCCCGGCGCGAGCAGCAACAGCCACGCGTCCCCGTCTGGCGCGACGGGCATGCGAAGTTGCCCAGCGTCGTTGTGGGCGTAAGCAACCACACCAAACGAACGGTCCGACTTGCGTAGCAGGCCAAGCAGCACCGTTCCGGCCGGCGCAGTGGCCACGAGTTGCAATGTCTCGGAGCGCAGTCGTAGATCATGCTTCGGCGGCCAGGGGCGCGCTTGCTGCGTTGGTGGCCCCGGCACGGCGCGCGCTGGCGTTACGATGCCGTTGCTCCAAGTGATCCACGGCGCTGTGAGCGCTGCGCCGCGCAGTGCGACTTCGTTGGCTTCGCCGCTAAAATCTTCGCCAGCAAACTGCCGTAGCGATAGTGATGGCAGCCCAGCTGGATGCACATAGGCATCTTTAGCCAGCAGCATGCGTTGCACGGCGCCGGTGAATTGCAGTTCGGAGCGTTCTCCCGGTTGCAGCTGCATGCGTTGCCAAATCAGTCCGTCGCGGCCACCGGCCCAGACTTCGTAGTCGCCGGCCGGTAGCCGTACGCGGTTGCCTTGTTGCGGCGGTAGCGTGATCTTGGAGCCGTCGGCGAGCGTCGCCCGCGCGATCAGCACGAACGACTCACTGCCGGTTGGGGTCGTGACCAACGCCATTGGCTCGAGCGTGATCAGCGGCGTGCGCTTGGCGTGCAGTCGCGGCAGCAGCGCGCCGAGTCCCGCGTCCGTGATGACCATGCCGCTGCCAGCCGACGCCATCGAGCCTGTTGGAATCGGAAAGCGCAGCACGCCGCGCGCATCGCTCGTCGCTGCTATTTGTTGCGGCTTCGGCGTTCCGGTCGCGAGCTGGGGGAGGTCGTCACCAGCAAGCGCAGCGAGACGCCACGCCGGTTCGGTCAGAAGCCAGCCTTTGGCGTCTTGGACCTTCGCGCCAGATGGATCGCGAAGCAGCGCAATGATCGCCGGTTGCCGAGACTTAGCCGTCGGTCGTTGGCTCGGTAGGTGTGCCGCCGCAACCAGTAGGGCACAGCCCAAGGTCACTACTCGCAGCAGATTGGCGCGTGAGCACAGCATCGTGTGCTCACAACGTAGCATGGCCTCGCCGGTTCAGCTCCCGGTGACGGAGCTGCCTTCGGTATGGGCGAGTCGGGGCTGCAACGCGGCCCCAGTCCCTCAAGCGGATCAAATGAGGGGTAAACGCGTTGGGAACCCGGGTTTGGCCCTTCTGCAACAGGTGTCTCGTTGCATCAGCTAGCTAACGGGTCCGCCACGCGGACCCGATTGGCTATGTCGATCAACCCTTCTTGGATTCGTTACCTGGCAGTTCCTTGCGGTTCTTCAGGATCTTGTTGATCAGGCCGTATTCGAGCGCCTGACTGGCATCGAGCCAGAAGTCGCGGCGGGACGACTCGGTGACTTCTTCGACCGTCTTGCCACAGGTTCCGGCAATGATGCGGTTGTAGCGGTCGCGTAGCTTCAGGATCTCGCGCGCGGTGATGTCCAGGTCAGATGCCTGGCCGCGGCCGCCGGTTGACGGCTGGTGGATCATGAAGCGGCTTTCCGGCATGCAGTAGCGTTGGCCATCGTCACCGGCGAGGTGGATCAGGATGCCAGCCGAAGCGGACAGGCCGTTGACCACGGTGCGGATCGGCGGCGCAATGAAGCGCAGCAAGTCGTAGATCGCAAAGCCAGCGTCGGCGCTGCCGCCTGGCGAGTTGATGAAGACCGTGATCGGGGCGTCCGGGTCCTTTGCTTCCATAGCGAACCCACGCACGGTGGTTTCCTTGAGCATCTTGTCGTCGACCGCGCCGCTGATTAGCAGCGTGCGCGAATCAAAGAGCGCCTTTTCGAACGGGCTGGAGAGGCCTTCGCCCTTCTTTTCGTTCTTGTCGGAGTCGCTGTCCTCATCTTCGAGACGGAGGCGGCGGGGATCAAAGTCGATTGGATTCTGCATCTTGGCGTGCTTTCGCGTGAACGACGGGCAGCTGGCCCGCTGTTGTTCTTTCGGTGATTGGCGGTGAGGAAGTTGAATCGGAACCGCCGATCGCAGGGGACGGTGGATAGCGCACCGAACGGTAGAGAGCAACGTCGCAAACTCGGATGCGGTGTCTTTGGACAATCTCGATGGCAACGGTAATTGAGGAACCCACTTGCGCGCCTCGTGATACCGCGATACTCTCCGCGCCCGTCTGCGGGAGCGACTGTTTAGGACAGCGCACCCTGGATCGAACCCTGGATCTCGCCCTTGGCTGCAAAGCCGTTTGAGTCCTCGCCAAGCCGGTGAGGCAAGTTGGGGTGAGCGCGGTTGGAGCCATTTTGGTGACCACGCTGCGTCTTCTCGCCACTATGGCTATCAGCCATACGGTAAATACGAGCGCACCGTAGTCGCCTGAAACTTCAGTCGCCTGGAGCTTTAGAAGAGGAGTCAAGCCCTATGGCCTTTGAGCCAACGGTCTCGACGCCAACACTAGATTCCGAAACATTAGATTCCGAGCACGTGCTCTAAGCACTTGTGACAGAACCTCGAGGGACATGTCGCATCAAGAAGGTCTTGATGCGCTGTCTCCTGAGCAGGTCGAACAGAATTACTGGTCGACTACGATAGAGGCGAAACGCAGTTTTCCCAACGTGTTGCGATCGTTCGCATCCATTTGGCCAACTGGCTGTCGTCTGAAAAGCGCAGCGGTCGCTTTGCGGTATCCGTGCAAACTTCTCAGGGAGCATCTGCTTCCTGAGTGCATTGGACTACGGCAAATCGGCCCGGACAGGAGCACGGCAGCAAAGCGCTGCCAGTCGCGACGCACTGTATGAGTATCACGGAGAACGATTTCGGGGGCGGCATTGAAAGCTCGCCCGATCAAGGTGGTGGACCCGATCGCAAATGGCGACGCGGTGGTCGTAGGCGACGTCGTCGAGGCGGCGGCGGCGGCGGCGGTGGCCAAGGTGGCGGCGGCCAAGTGGGCGGCGGCGGCCAAGGCGGCGGCCAAGGCGGCGGTGGCGGCCAAGGCGGCGGCGGCCAGGGAGGCAACTTCCAGGTCGAGGGCCCAACCGAAGAAGCGATTGGCGTTCTCCAATACACCAAGGAAGGCAATGGCTGGCTTCGCAAGGCGATCAACAGCTACATGCCCGACGACATCCCGAACGGCGACACGTTCGTTCCGGGCTCACTGATTCGCCAACATCGCCTGCAGGAAGGTAGCGAGATCGTTGGCCAAGCTGGCTTCCCGACTCGCGGTCAGCAACGTCTGACGATGGCGGAGGTCGAGAAGGTGGACGGCATGGAGCCGGACGAGCGCAAGGAAGTGCCTCAGTTCCGCAGTTTGACCGTCATCGACCCCGAGCCGATGTTCGTGTTGGCTCCAGGTAGCGACGAGAACATTTCGCTGCGCATTGTCGATCTGCTCTGTCCGATTGGATACGGCACGCGTGGCCTCGTCGTGGCACCGCCACGATCGGGCAAGACCGTGCTGATGCAGCAGATCTGCGCATCGATCAGCGAACATCATCCCGAGGTGCACATCATCGTGCTGCTGATCGACGAGCGCCCTGAAGAGGCGACCGGTTGGAAGCGCAGTGTCACCGGCAAGAACCGCGAAGTGCTGGTCTCGACCCTCGACGAAGGTCCCCAGAACCACGTCCTGGTCAGCGAGATCTGCTTGAAGCGCGCCCAGCGCTTGGTCGAAACCGGCCGCGATGTCGTCATCCTGCTCGACTCGATCACACGATTGACGCGCGCCTACAACTCGGCCCTCGGTGGTCGCGGTGGCGGCACGATGTCCGGTGGTCTCGGTTCGAAGGTGCTCGAAATCCCGAAGAAGTTCTTCGGCGCGGCGCGCAACTGTGAAGACGGTGGCTCGCTGACGATCCTCGGCACGACGCTGGTCGACACCGGCTCGCGCATGGACCAGGTCATCTTCGAAGAGTTCAAGGGCACTGGCAACCAGGAGCTCGTGCTCAACCGCCAGCTCGCCGAACGCCGCGTGTATCCGGCGATTGACGTCGAGCTGTCCGGCACGCGTAAGGAAGAGTTGCTGCTTGGCGCCGAAGTGACCCAGCGCCTCTACACGCTGCGCCGGGTGCTTTCGCGCATGAACGCGCTCGATGCGATGCCGCTGTTGATCGACCGTCTGATGAAGACGGATACGAACCAGCAGTTCCTCGACAGCTTCCGCTTGGAAGAGTGATCGTAGGTTGGTCGGCCGTTTGGTCGAGCAAACGGTGACATCGAGCAAACGGTGACATCGCCGATACGGTGAGAACGGATCCAGGCGGCAGATTGCCGCTGTGATCCATATGGCTTTGGGTCTTCTTCGGAACCTGTCTGGATGTTGCGTCAGGTTCCGGGTTGGCTAGACGTTCGCGTGCTAATCCAAGACCGCAACTGATCATGATCGAAGTCGACCGTCTCGAGAAGAGCTATGGCTTCGCTCGCGCGCTGAAGGGCATCTCCTTCTCCGTTAGCAAGGGCGAAGTGATCGGCTTCCTCGGCCCCAATGGAGCCGGTAAGTCCACGACGATGAAGATTCTGACCGGCTACTTGTCGCCCTCGGGTGGCAGTGGCAGCGTCAATGGACTCGACGTCGTCAAGGACTCGTTGGCCGTGAGGGCGTTGATCGGCTACCTGCCGGAAAGCACTCCGCTCTACAGCGACATGCGCGTTGATGACTACTTGTCATTCTGCGCCGAGATTCGCGGTGTCGCTGCCCGCGATCGCAAGGCCGCGTTAGCCCGCGCGTTCCGACTTTGCGGACTCGAGCGCGTGACCGGCAAGAACATCGTCGAGCTGTCGAAGGGCTATAAGCAGCGCGTCGGACTCGCCCAGGCAATCGTGCACGAGCCGCCAGTGCTGATCCTCGATGAGCCGACGTCGGGCCTCGACCCCAACCAGATCGTCGAAGTGCGCAAGCTGATCGAACGACTTGGTGAAGAGCACACGGTCGTCTTGAGCACGCACTACCTGCAGGAAGTCGAGAAGTCGTGTTCGCGCGTGATCATCGTCAACCAAGGCGTGATCGTCGCCGATGGCACGCAAGAGCAGTTGCTGGCGCAGCAACCCGGCGGCGGCTTGCGCATGCGCGTTCGCGGTCCCGAGGCCGCGGTGTTGGCGCAACTCAAAGAGCTGCTCAGCGAGGTTCCGATCGAGGTAGTCGACCGCCACGATGATGGCAACGAATACCGAATTGCAGACCACGGCCAGCAAGCACCGATCGCCGAAGCGATCGCACGCATGGTGGTCAAAAACGGCTGGGACCTGCTGTCGTTGCAGCGCGAGACCCCGGACCTCGAAGACGTCTTCCGCAAGTTGACGTTGAGTAAGCCGGAGGCCGCCAATGTCTAACGTGATCACCAGCGTGTGCGGTCGCGAGACGCGCGTCATCTTTCGTCGCGAACTGAAGAGCTACTTCCTGTCGCCGATTGCCTACGTCTTCGGTGGGCTGTTCCTGACGGTGCTGCTCTTCCTGTCGGCGAAGACCAGCCTCGTGCACGGCGCGCCCGCCACGATGCAGCCGTTCTTCCTCTACTTGCCGTGGCTGTTCCTGATCTTCCTGCCCGGCTTGACCATGCGTCTGTGGGCTGAAGAGCGGAAGCTCGGCACGATCGAACTGTTGCTGACGTTCCCGGTGCGTACCAGTCAAGTCGTGCTCGGCAAGTTCGGCGCGGTGGTGACCTACCTCGGCTTCATCTTGCTGCTGACGCTCGGCCTGCCGTTGACGCTCGGCGCGTATGGCTCGATCGATTGGCCGCCGGTGTTGGGGCAATACGTTGCCTCGCTGATGTTTGCCGGCAGCTTCGTCGCGGTCGGCATGTTTTGGTCGAGCATGACCAAGGACCAGATCGTCGCGCTGCTCGCGTCGATCGTGTCGCTGTCGGTGTTGTTCTTGCTGGGCAACCCGTCGGTGATCGAGTTCTTTGGTTCGAACCTGCCGCTGTGGTGCGCCGACTTGCTCAACGGCATCAGCCCTTACAAATACTTCCTCAGCATCGCGCGCGGCGTCTTCGATACGCGCGACTTCATCTACTTCGTCTGCTTCTGCGGGTTCTTCCTCTACGCGAACGTGCTGGTGCTGAAGGCGCGGCGGGAGAGCAAGGGATGATTGGTATGCATTCATCAAGACGTCCGTCAGAACTGCGCCGAGGTCGCGAACGCGGCGCCGCGCTACCGCTGCTGCTGCACGTGGTGCTGTTGCTGCTCGTGCTCGGCCAGATCGTCTACCTCGCGTCGCGCTATCGCGTGCGCATCGACATGACGACCGACAAACTGTGGACGACGACGGCGTCGACCAGCAAGTTGGTGGGCAACCTCAAAGAGCGCCTGATCGTCGAGGCCTACTTCAGCCCGAAGGAAAACTTGCCGCTGTCGATGAGCAGCAGTCGCGACTGGGCTGACAACTTCCTCGATGAAATCACGCAGCTCGGCAAAGGCCGCGTGATCGTGCAGCGTTTCGATCCAAACAGTGATGCCGCGATCGCCAAGACGGCGAGTCGCCTTGGCATCCAGCCACTCAATCTGCGCAGCCAATCGGCGACTTCGTTGTCGGTCGATCAGCACTGGCAAGGCTTGCGGCTGCTCTACGGCGGTGGCAAGCAGAAGGTCATCGAAGCCTTCTTGCCGCGCAGTTCGTTCCAAGCGGAGGCGATGGTCACGCCGAAGATCAAGGAAGTCATCACCGGCTCGAAGCGCCGGATCGGCTACATGGAATGGCCGGCGCGGGTGCCGCGCGGCCGTCAGCAGAAACTTGTTGGCTGGAATATGGTGCGAACGCAGCGCGATCTGAAGTCGCGCTACGAATTCCAAAACTACAAGGATACAGACGGCGCGCTGCTGCCAGCCGACCTTGAGACGCTGTTCTTGTTCCGGCCGATGTTGCTGACGGATCGGCAGAAATACGTCGTCGATCAGTTCGTCATGAGCGGCGGCACGTTGGTGATCTTTGCAGATGCTGCGGAGTACCAGATCGATGCCGAGCGCAGCTTTAAGAAGGTGCCGTTTGCGCTCGACGCAAAGGAGAGCGCCTATCCGTTCGTGCAGCAGCTCAGTCATTACGGCGTTGATTGGCAGCCGCGGCTTGTCGCGGACATGCACGACCTCGCCTACAAAGCGCAGTTCTCAGGGCCGCAGGAATACTTCGCGCGCGCCATGCGGGTTGCCGCGGATAGTGCCAATTGGATCCCGGTCGCCTACCCATACTTTTTGCATGCGGTGAACTACGATTGGGCGATGTCGGCCGATCAACTAGCGGTCGACCCGACCGGCAAAATCGATGAACTCAAGGCAGCGCAGTATCGCAAGAGCCTGCGGCCTGGCATGCCAGCCGATGATTTCCTGTTCCAAGGCTTCAAGAAGGCTGCGAACCGGGGGCCGGGATTTTACTGGCCGACTTGGGTTGGCCTGCGCGAACGTGCTGGCGGCGTGCCCGATATGCCCGACGGCGTAGAAGGCCGCGTGCTGCTGTGGACGTCACCGTTGGCGCTGGTGGAGAGCCCACCGGCTGGCCTAAATCCCGTTGGCTTCAACGAAGGTGCAATGGAAGCTGAGCATCAGCGTTTCATGGATCAGCTACGCGACCGCGTGCTGGCCGAACCGCGCTTGCAGGCGCCGTTGATGGTTGAGGTGCAGGGCGAGTTCCAGTCCTTCTTTGTCGGCAAGGCGGTGCCGAAGCGCCCATCGCAGATCCTTGAAGAATCGCGCCGAGCGAAGGACGAGGCGAAGCCTGGGGATGAACCCGTGGAGCCCTCGTCAGATGCAAACGGCCCGCAACCTGCGAAGCTAAGCGACTCTGTTGCAAGCAACGCTGAAGACCCGATGCGCCCAGCGTCTGCGTCACCAGGTCGCATTATCGTGGTCGGTGATGCCACGTTCCTGCGCGACGATGTGATCGGCGGCGACTACAAGGGAATCGGTGGCCCGGTTTCGGGCGGCGCAGCGATGCCGTTCTTTGGGCAAATGCTCGACTGGCTCAGCGATGATCGCGACTTGGTCGATCTGCAATCGCGAGTGCCAGCCGACCGCACACTTGCATTGGTCGATACGACTGCGAAGCCGAACGAAGATCCTCGTGACGCGGAGCAGGCCATGCGCAGCAAGACAACCAGCTTGGTCGCACTCAATGTCATCATGCCGTGCTTGGTGTTGTTGACGTTTGGCCTGATCGTCTGGAACATCCGCCGCAACCAGAAGCGTGCGTTCCTCACGTCGCTCGATACCGCGGAGGAGACGCGATGAATCTGAAATCTCGCAATCTTGTGCTCAGCTTGGTGTGCCTACTGCTGGCGATCCCGACGGCTCTGCAGCTCTACGCTGACTCGGACACGTTCGTCGATGTTGGCCGCATCCCGTTGATGTTCCAGGGCTTCACCAGCGACAATGCTGGCTATGTGTTGATTGCGGAGCCGAAGGCTGTGCAACAGCCGCCGCCTGCTAACCCCAATCCCAAGCAGCTGCCCCAAGTCGACTACACCGAATTGTTGCTGGAGCTTGTTGGTGGCACTTGGAAAATTAAGCAATTGCCTGACCAAGCGCCTGGTCTGTTGGTCGGTGCGCCGATCAAGGCACCGCGTCTTGAAGCGGACGTGTTCCATCATCTGCGGATGATCCGCAATGATCCGGAGACGTTGGTGCAGGCCAACGCGACGGGTGAGCAGCTGAAGAAATACGGCCTCGATGTCGAGCATGCCTACTTGATCAAGGTCATTGATAAGCAGGGCGACAATGTGCTGGCCGAAGTCTTCGTTGGCGATGACTCTAGTGTTGGTCGTTCGGGCACCGAGGCGGTGCGTGGCGTGTTCGTGCGCCAAGTCGGCAGCAACGATGTCGTGCTCTACGAATGGGAGAAGCCTTGGCGTCGCAACATCGAGATCGGCGAATGGGTCGAGCGTGTTTTGGCGCGCTTCCAGCCGCCGCAAGTTCGCAGGCTGACGCTTAAGAACCTGTCGACCAAGGGCCAGACGTTCGTGTTCGAGCGTGAGCCGGGTAAGTCGATGTGGCAGTCGAAGGATGGTGGCGAGAGCTTGGGGGCGGTGCGTCAGACCGAGATTGAAGGCCTGATCCAGCGGTTCAGCTACCTGGCCGTGAATAGCTTTGAGCGCGGCCTCCAGAACGCTGGCGACATGTCGAGCTACGGGCTGTTTCCCGCCGAGATCGAAGTGACGTTCACGATCGCTGAGGGCGATACCGAGAGGGTTGTGCGGATTGCCATCGGTAACCGGGTCGAGGGGCGGAACATCTATTACATGACCTGCAACCTGGCGCCGTTCATCATGACGTGGGGCTCGTCGATGGTGACCAACTTCGAACTCGACGTGGCAACCCGTCTGTTCGATCCCAAGTAGCCGGCTGACGGCCGCTGCTGGCATGCGCGCAAGGCAACTGTAGCCGACTTGCCGCGCAGTCTCGCTCAGAGACCGCCGCGAATGCCGCGCTGTCAGCGCGCTTAGACGCAGGTTTGCGGCCAACATTCTGTGCGCTCCAGGTGCAACGCGAGCTGACTCTTTGGCCGCTGGCCGAAGAAAGCAACCTCTCCTCCTTCTGAGTAGGCTGGGGCGAGGGCACGTTGCCTTCGCCCCGGTCGTTTTCTTCTGGCGAGAGAACGCGCATGATCTGGATTGTGCCCGGCACTTCGATCGCAGCCACAACGACATCTCACGGTTCGGCCTTGCGGCGGTTTGCTCAAGGTCTGCGCTGGCGTCATGTCTTCAGCTGCACCATTGGAGCTGGCATGCGCTGGGGACTGCTGCTCGCTTTGCCGCTGCTGTTGCTCGCGTGGCTTTGGCCCGAGGAACTGCGCTTTGGACTGATCGTTTGTTTGGCGATCCTGCTGCCCACGATGTTGCTGGCGGCAGTGCGCGCATGGTGGCACAGCAGGCAGATCTTCTCGGCGTTGCGGCATAGCTTGTTGGGCGGCGGCTCGGCCGGAACTGGCGGTGAGATTGCGGCACTACACGACGAGTTATTGACGTGGCTTGAGATCGACGATCTGCACGCTAGCGATGTTGTGGATGCCAGCTCTGGCCACCGGGCGAGCATGCTGCCCTGGCTAGAACAAGACTTGCAGCAGCGC
>JBNMNW010000003.1:0-58041 GCA_051278165.1 Planctomycetota bacterium
AGCAGACCGAACTTGGCCTACAGACGTTGCTCGCTGGCGAACTGTGTGAAGAAGACCGCATGATGTTTCGCTGCCGGGTCGAAGGCGGCGAGCCCCATGAGGTGCCGATCGTTGGCGGCCAGGACAACGTTCTTGGTCTCAACGACGTGGTGATCAGCCGTGCTGGTGCTGGCGGCATGATCATCGTGCGGGTGCGCCGTGGCGATGCCGATATCGGAACCTATCGCGGCGATGGCGTCATCGCCGCAACCGCCACCGGTTCGACTGCCTATTCAATGGCTGCGGGTGGGCCGGTGCTGGCTCCGGACCTCGACGCAGTGGTGGTGACTCCGTTGGCGTCCCACTCGCTCAGCGCTCGTCCCATGGTGTTGTCGATCGGGGCTGGCCTCGAGTTTGAGGTCATCGAGACCGGCGACCAGCAATACGCCTACTGCGTCGTCGATGGGCAGGTGCAGATGCGCGTTTCCGTTGGCACCAAAATCACGATGCGAACCGCGCCGATGCGGTTCCGGCATTTGGCGCAGAGCCCGAAACAGTTTTTTGACGTGATGGTCGCGAAGTTCGGCTTCGCGGGCATGGCGCGGTCGCGACCGTAGCGCTCTCAGCGCAATGGTGATCGCAACCGGAATGTTTGATGACTGGAGGTTCGGTGGCGACTCCGGCAAGGATCTGCGGATAGCTGTTCGTGCCGCGCTTACGAAGCTGGCGTCAATCGACCCGTCGTGTGCTGCTTTGATCAAACTGCACGTCTTCGATGGCGCCACCCTGGAGGAGTGTGCGGCCAAGCTAGGGATCTCGCGCAGGGTGGTTGCTCGCCGCTTGGCTTGGGGCCGCGCCTGGCTCGTTAACGAGCCAGGTCTTGAGGGCGGCGGCGAAGCCGAGCCGAGTTTCTAGCCGAGCTCGAACTGCCGCTTCGCATCGACGACATCGCGGTTGATCGCGACGATGGCCTCTTCTAGTCGGTGGGTCAGCGATTCCTTCTTGCCCGCTTGTATAGCGACCTGACGCATCATTTGGATCGCCATGCGCAGGTTGCGAACGACATCGCCAGCAGCGCCGCTGGTCAGGTGTTCGAGGTCTTCGAGCGAACCGCCCCTGCTCCAGCAATCGACGGCGGCGGCGATGCCCCAGTCCGGTTCCTTGACGGGGTGCAAAACACCTTGCGCCATCTCGATCTCGCGGAAGCGACGCACCGCATTGTTGGCCTTCTTCATCAGCGGGCCTTCATCACCTTGCTGACCGTCCGAGCGACGACGCTCTTCGAAGATCAACGCAGTGAAGGTGGCGGCGAGTTGGTGCATGTCCATCGCCTCGAGCACCCCGCTGAACATCAGTTCGGCGACTTGGATCTCGTAGCCGTTGATGCGTTGCGCGATCTTGCCGCGCGGCATCAAGCCGTCGACGTCGATGTAGCCAGCCGAACGCAGCACGTTGACTCGAACCGCCAGCGACGCGTGCGCCGCAGCGCGCTTCTTCTTGCGCGCAGCCGCCGAGCCGCTCATCGCCTGGAAGGCCGCGAAGCTCTTGTCGTAAGCAGCCTGCAGGCCCTTGGTGCCCAGGCGGTCATACAGGTTAAGGATCGTCGAGTAGGACAGGTTGAAGCGCGACGTGATCGGTTCGACCTTGCCGCCGTGGTAGCGCGACAGTGGCGCGTCGTAGAGATCTTCGTCCTCGAGGATGGAGATCACCAAGCCGCTGGCGTCGAGGCCTTGGCGACCGGCGCGCCCTGCCATCTGCAGGTAGTCACGCGCCTTCATGTAGTTCATCTGCACGCCGTCGTATTTGCGCAGCAGATCGAAGATCGCCGTGCGCGCGGGCATGTTGATGCCGAGCGCAAACGTCTCGGTCGTGAACAGCAACTTCAGTAGGCCGGACGTGAACAATCGTTCGACGACCTCCTTGTGGATCGGTAGCACACCGGCGTGGTGGAAGCCGACGCCCGACATCGCACGACTGTGGATCGCGGCCAACGCCGGGTCTTCCTTGGGATCGAGTTCGAAGCGTTCGCAGATGTCGTTGAACAGATCTTCGATGGCTAGCCGCTCCTTGCGATCGAGCAGCCGCCTTTGCATGCTGCGCTCGGCTTTGATCTCGCACTCCTTACGCGAGAAACAGAAGTAGAGCGCCGGCAACAACTCGCGGTTTTGGATCTCGTCGAGCAGCATCACGTAGGGACGCGGCCCGGTGGGGAAGCGACGGCCCTTGCGGTCCTTGCGGTCGTGCTTGCCAAAGCGTCCACCGCGTTCGGGTCGACCAAACTTGGCGCCCTCAGCCTTCTCTTGTTCTGCCGCCCGTTCGTGGAGCGCGATCGCGCGCGGCCGCTGGGCTAGTTGGAAGACGCCGGCATCCTTGTGGAACAGTCGGTGCGACAGCGGCACCGGTCGCTTCTTGTGCTCGATGACGGTCAGTTCTTGTGGTCGCACTTCGCGAACCCACTCACCAAATTCGTGCAGGTTGGCGATCGTCGCGGACAGGCCGACGAAGCGAACGTGCTCCGGCGCGAAGATTAGGCTCTCTTCCCAAACCGTGCCGCGATCGACGTCATCGAGGAAGTGCACTTCATCGAAGATTGCGAAGTCGGTGTCAGAGAAACGCTCGGGATCCTCGAACACCGCATTGCGGAAGATCTCGGTCGTCATGATGACGAGCGGCGCATCCGGGTCGAGCGTCAGGTCGCCGGTCATCAAGCCAACGCGCAGGCCATCGGCTTTGAAGTCGCGAAACTTCTGGTTGCTGAGCGCCTTGATGGGGCTCGTGTAGATCGCCCGGCGACCAGCCTTCACCGCATGTTCGATCGCATACTCAGCGACCAACGTCTTGCCGGCGCCCGTCGGAGCGGCAAGCAGCACATTGTTACCGGAGTCAATCGCCGCGGCGGCTTCGACTTGGAATGGGTTGAGCGTGTAGCCCTTGAACTGAATCGGGTTTGCCGGGTCTTGATCCGGTTCTTTCTGGCGTTTGGGCACGGGTTGCAGCATCGCACAGTGCCCCGACGAACGCGAGAAGTGCTACTGCCCGGGATGGCACATGTAACGCCGGGCGAGGGCCTATTGCCCAGCCAATGTACTCACACTGATTGTGGATAGTTCCCCACCGTTGATACGAGTCATCCCGAAATCACTGACTGGTTTGATGCCGTTGCATTGCTATGCTCGGCAGCGTTCCGTTAGTCAGACGGAGCATTTCGCACGCGGCTGCGGGCAACTTGCTAGAGCACATCGCAATAGCACATCGTCCACAAGCAGTCGTTCCGGTCTACAAGCGGTGGGGGTCACCACCGCTCCTCCCTAACCAGTACAGCCCTTAGCGGGCATTGCTTGGAGCCTACTATGGATAGCAAGTCCGAAGTCAACGTCGGCAAGTTTGTCGGTCGTCATCTCTCCCAACTCAAGATCATGACGCGCCTGCTCGACCACGAGCTTGAGGCCGCCAAGGGTGCCCGCGAGGTCACGCTTGATCGCGACCTGCTCGAGAACGTTCTCGACACGCTTGAGATCTTCACCGACGACTGCGAGATGGTCAGCGGCGGCTCGCGTGAGCGCGCCAAGGTCGAGAACAAGCCGGTCGTGGCTCGTCTTAACTGATCGTCTTCATAACTGCCGGACCTATTGTCGCGCGCGGTTGCCACGTTCGTCGTTGCGCCGTCGCGCTGTTGCCTCAACTGAGTGCCTCGTAAGAGCGTCTCACCAGAGTGCTTCCGCTAGATGAAGTCGAACCAGTCCATGTGGGCGGTTCGGGTGTTCGTGGTAATCGCGTTCGCCGCAACTGCCTGGTTCTGCGGGCCAAATGCCGCAGCCGTGCTCGCCGCCAGATTTGGCGGCGAAGCGCTACCCGGCCCCATGGTCGTGCTCGATCATGTGGGCTTCGCGGATCGTCCTGTTTGGCTGGATGACGAAATGCTCGTCTCGATTGCCGAGTCGGTTTCGCCTTGGCTGTCGGATGAAGTTGGTCTGCTTGATGAAGAGTCTTCGCGTCGAATGCGCGATGGTCTGTTGGGCACGCCGTGGGTGCACCATGTGCGCGTTGAACGAGTCTTCCCGGACCGTTTTCGCCTGCACCTGAGTTTGCGCCGCCCGGTGCTCTCGGTGTTGACCGCCGATGCCGAGCCGCTTTGCCTGGTTGACGAAACCGGCATCATGCTGCCTTGGGCCGACTGCGACCTGCCGAAGCTGCGTCTCTACCGCGAAGGCGGTGCTCCGACGATGCCGGTTCAGCTGGGCCAAGTGAGCGACGAGCCACGAGTGCGCGTTGCTGCTGGCATCGCCAAGGAGTGGCGCGAAGAGCTTGCACCACTGGTCGAGCAGTGTCCGCGGTTGCTTGAAATCGACGCGACCAACTTGGGGGAGCGCTGGATCCGAGGTCCCGAATACCCCGAGATTCGCGTGCACCTCGAGCGCGTCGACGGCCAACCAGTCGTGTTTGGTTATGGCCGTGCGGTGGATAGCACGCTCGATCGCGTGCCAGTTCGTCGCAAGGCGGAAGTGCTCGAGAAGATCCTCAAGAACCACGAAGGCCTCGAGGAACTCGTTGCCGGCGATCTGCGCTTCTCGCGTCGCTGGGCTGACTACCTGCAGCCGCGCATGCCAGGTGTTCCGGACCCGAATGGTCCGTGGAAGGAATTGCTGCCGCCCGAAGGTCGTTAGTCGCAGGCCAAAGGCCAGTAGTAGTTAGGCCAGCGGGGACGTGCGTGTTCGACCGTTTGCTGTCGACTGCGGGAACTATCTATTGGGAAGCAGCTGCGTGCACCTCACGCAGGAACCCGTGCAGGTCGAAGCCGCCGCTCTTGGTGCAACCCAACCGCACGATGACCAGTTTGGCGCTCGGGGAGATCACGCAATACTGACCTTCGTGGCCATCCATGCTGAACAGGTCCGCCGGTAGGTCTGCCCACTTACGTTCTTCGTCACCCTCGCCGTCGGGATCGGCGTTGAGCCAGATCTGATGGCCGTAGCGACCATTGCTCGCGGCAACCGGCTTGGTCGATTGTTGGACCCAGCCTTCTGGCAGTAGACGTTGGCCGAAGAAAACCCCGTCTTGTTGGAACAGCAATCCAAGTCGCGCCCAGTCTCGCGCCGACGCATAGCAGTAAGAACTGCCGACGAAGGTGCCGCTGGGGTCGGTTTCAAGAATCGCCGTGCTCATGCCGAGCGCGTCGAACAAGCTGGTTGGGTAGTGCCAGTAATCCGTGTCGCTATCGAACGATTGGCGCAGCAGCTTGCATAGCAAGTTGCTCGAGCCGCTGGCGTATTGGAAGTGTTCGCCGGCGTTGCTGGATTGAGGTAATTCGGCGTAGACCGCGGCGTGATCCGCGGAGCCAAACAGCATGCGCAGGGCATGGCTGTTGGGATTGTCGTAGTCCTCTTTCCACTCAATGCCTGCCGTCATGCTCATCAAGTTGCGCACAGTCGGTTGGCGCAGCGATTCGCCAGTTTGGGATTCGCCAGTTTGCGCCCGATCGGGTTTGGCTTGATCGCGTGCCGGCGCGTCGAGATCGAACTTGCCGTCCCGAACGCGCATGCCGAGCAACGCGTTGGTCAGCGTCTTGCTCATCGACCAGCCCGGTAGCGGCATCGTCTTGTCGAAGCCGTCGGCATAGCGTTCGGCAACTAGTTGGCCCTTGTGCACGACGACGATCGCGCGCGTGTTGATCGGTTTCTTGGGGTTGCGTTCGACGAAGGCGCGATCGATCGCTGTGCCGAGGCTTGCGTAGTCGATGCCGGTTGCAGGCTTGATGGTGACGGTTTCGTTGTTGGGCCAAGCCGCTCCGTTGGCAAGCGCACGGGCTGGCGCTTGGGTCACCTCGAGGGCGCGACGCGCCTTGCTCGGCGCCGAGTCCGATACGATCAGCACACAGCCGAGCGCTGGCATGCGTTGCGCGATCGCCTTCGCCTGGCCAAGCCGGCAGGTGACCCGGTGGCTTTTGTGATCGACGTCAAACCGCAGCAGCGGCTTGATCAGAATCTCGAGTGGGCGAGTCGGGGCGAGTTCTTGGTCTAGAACGGACTCGAGCGTGCGGCCACTGACGAAGATTGCCGAAGCGGTAATCTTGGCGGCATAGGCTGCCGCTGCCTGGGCCATCTCCTTGCTCGGCATCTGCGCGGCAACCGAGGCTGGCGCCAAGCTGATGACGAGCGGCATCGCGATGGATAAGGGGATTCTGCGCATGCGTGCATGGTAGCCAATGCGCGGCGAAGGTTTACGCTCTCCAACCGATGCGCATGCGGACCTTGTCGATGGCTTTGCTGCTTGGTGCGTGCAGTGCGCCAACTCAGTTGTTTGTGCCGGTTGCCGTGGTTGGCGATGGCGAGGCGGATGTCTTGCTGGCCCACGAAGTGCTCCCGGCCATCACGGGCGAATCCTTTTTTTGGCGTGCCAGCGAACCGGAGCATTGGGCGCCGCTCTGCCATGCCTTCGGTGATGCAATGGCGGCGCGTGTCGAGCCCGCCCCTAGCTTCGATGATCAGCAGTTTGTGGGGCTGTCGCTGCCGCCTGGTGTGGGACTGACCGGAATCGTGATTAGCAGCGAAGAGGGCGTTGACGTCATCACGCTCGATGTCATCACGCTAGATATTGCCGCTGGAGATTCCCCTGGCCTGGGGTGCCTTCTGCAGATGAGTCGGCGAACTTGCCAGATGGCCATCATCGTGCGCGACCAGCAGTTGGGCGAAGAGCGCACCGTAGCTGTGCTTTCGGGCCTGTAGCAGCTGTGCGTTGAGTCGCGTCGCCCGTTTGGTCGATGGTATGGGGTGCGCCCTGCAGAACGTGCTGTCCTGGTTTCCATCGTGCTCATCGTGGCCGCGGCCGCTCGGGTTGCGTTTGTCGTCGGTGCGGATGTGCCGAGAGCGCTGTGCGTCGACTCCGCGGAGTATGCGCAATACGCCCACAACTTGGTTGAGCACGGTGTCTATTCGATGTCGAAAGACCCGGCGCCTCTGCCCGACTCGTTCCGTTCGCCGGGCTTCCCGCTGTTCCTCGCGTGCTGTCGGCTGGTCGGTGGCGAGAGTGGTTGGTTTGACTTAGCTCGCTGGCTGCAGGTGGTGCTTTCGACGCTGACGGTCTTGTTTAGCTTTCGACTCGCACGTCAGTTCGTGTCGTTTGCGCCGGCCGTGCTCGGGTCAGTGTTTGTCGCGTTGAGTCCGCATGTAGTCGTGACCACCGGCTTCGTGCTCACCGAGTGCTTGGCCGCGTTTGTCGTGACCTGCGGCCTGTGGTTGTTGGTCGGTTCGCGCAGCAAGAAGCGCGACGTCGTCGGTGCACTAGTGCTTGGCTTCGCGCCGTTGTGCAACGAGACGATGGTGTTTCTGCCACTGGTGGCGGGGTTCGTGTTGTGGCGGCAGGATCGTCGTCGTGCCATCACCGTGTTCGCCTTGGCCATGTTGCCGTTCGTACTATGGAACGTGCGCAACCAGACCACCGAACTTGCTCGTCGCGGCAGCGAGCGCGCGACGGCTTCAATCAGTCACGGCAGCTATCCGGGCATGGTCTACGAAGACGAGAAGCTGTTCGGGTTTCCGTATCGTGAAGACCCCGCTCAGCCGGAGTTTGGTTCGTCGTGGTGCAATCTCGCGAAGGTGCTATGGCCGCGCGTGCAAGCGGAACCGCTGCGCTACTTGAAGTGGTATGCCTTCGATAAGCCGGTTTGGCTATGGAGCTGGCCACTCGTTCAGGGTCGCGACATCTACGTGTATCCGCTATCGAAGTCGCCGTACGACCGTCAAGCCGTGATGAAGGCTTCTTACGCGCTGATGCATTGGCTGCATGTGCCGGTCATGTTGCTCGCGTTGCTCGGTGCCGGCTATGGCATTCTGCGCGGCCGTCGCGAGCAGTCCTGGGCGCCGCAAGCGCTCGGTTGGATCGCGGTGCTGGGCACGCTGGCATACTTGCCGGTGATCCCCGATCCTCGCTACTTGCAACCGATCCGACCGGTGTTGTTCGTGCTGGCTGGTGCGGCGGTGCCGATGATCGTTGCTTGGCTGCGGGGGCGTGCCACGCCGGCACCCTTGGCTGCGACTGTCGAGTGATACGAGTCGTGCGAACTGTTCGATGAAGGCTTGGTTGGATGAAGACTTGGTTAGCCAGGGTCTACTTGACCTGATTCGTTAGCGGCACATCGCAACGAACTGCGCGAACGGGTCCGCCTTACCGTCGGGCCACTCGAGCGTGCCGATACCGGCGCCACTCTCGCCTTGCGAGGCTGCAATCACCGCAACGACCGCACGCATGATCGCTGGCTTGCCGGCTGCCGGTTTGAGCATCGTGTCGACGACCCCGCAAACGACATGCTGGACGTCGCCACAGGCAAGCATGCGCAATGTCTCGCGCACGCTCTCGCCAGCTAGCGCGGGGTCGCGTTCGTTGGCCGCTGCGTCGTCGCGAACGGACAGGCTGATGGTTGGGCCGCGCAGTTTGTAGCGCAACGCCACCTCGCCGAGGCTGGTGCTCGTCAGTGAGTAGGGGAAGATGCCGGCGTGCACGCATTCATCGCCCAGCGACGACGCGAAGCTCACGTCGGTCGCCAGTGCGCCGAGGTCTGTTTCGACGCAGATTGCGGTGTGCTGGCGTTGCTCTGCCGTCAGCAGGTTCTCCACGTCCGCTGCTTCGCAGGCAAGCACTAGGGCGCGCGCTAGTAAGTCGATGCGGCGGAAGGTCGCGTCCTCTTTGGCGAACACGGTGCGCACCGTCTTGGCAGTGCCAGGTGCAATCATGTCGAGCTCGCTCCATGTCGCGGTGATGCCACGTTTGCCTGCGATGCCGCGCGTGCCCGCGATGCCTACTTCGTCGACGATGCCGCAGCCGAGAATCGTTGCGGACTTCATACCGAGAACACCGCCGCGCCTTGCACACCACCGAAGCCTGATGCGACTTTGAGTGCATGGTTGGCGCGGGTCAGTTCGCGAGGCGTGGTGGCGAGGTCCAGGCGCTCATCGCAGTTCATCGTTTTGAGGCCGACGTTCTTGGGCACGCAGCGGCGTTCGAGTCCGGCCATTGCGAGCAGCGATTCGATCCCGCCGGCGGCGCCGAGGGTGTGGCCAGTCTGGCTCTTGCTGCCGAACGCCGGTGGCGTCTTGTCGGCGAACTCTGACCAGGCGTTGGCCAGGCCAATCGCTTCGCTCTTGTCGTTGGCGCGCGTGCCGGTGGCGTGCAGGTGGATCAGGTCGATGTCGGACATCTGAAGTCCGGCGTGCGCGACGGCGCGCTTGGCTGCTAAACCAATGCCGAGGCCATCGTAGTCGGGGCCCGTGACGTGGCATGCGTCGTTGGCGCCAGCGTAGCCCGCGACGCGGATGCCGATGGAATCACGTTCATTGGCGGACAGCAGGATGGCCGCTGCACCGTCGCCGAGTGAGACGCCGCGTCGTTCGCGATCGAACGGCCGACAGCGTTCGGGGTCGAGTGCGCCCATGCCGCCAAAGCCTTTGAGGATGAACTCGTTGATGATGTCTACGGCGAGCACCAACATCAGGTCGCATTCACCCGAGGCAATCCGGCGTGCGGCTGTCGCGATGCCAATGATGCCGGAGGCGCAAGCTACCGACAGCGCCGACGGTGGCAGGCCGAGATTGAGGTCGTTACTGATTTGCCGTGCGAGGAACATCGGCGAACCGAGGCCGCGACCTTCGCCACAGATGCCGGACATGTTGGCCTTGGTTGTGGCCAGCACTAGTCCCATGCGCTTCGGATCGGGGTCGCCGGCCTCGGCGAACGCTTCTTCGGTTGCGACCAGTGATGCGTGGCGCGGTAGCTCGTTCTCGTCGATGTCTTGCTCGAACGTGCCGGCAGGGATTTCGCCAACAACGGTGGTCGCGACCTCGTGATGGCCGGTACGCACACGCGGTTGCAGCGCGGTTTGTCCGGCGAAGACACCGTCACACAGCGCCTTGACGCCAAGTCCAAAGCCGGAGACGGCACCGCGTCCGGCGACAAAAACTGGGCGCCTCATCGGGGTGAATCTCCACCTGCCGACTCTTCAGGAGCCGGCTTCCCAGCCGTTGCTCCGATGCGAGTTTCGCTATGCGTCACAATGGTCAGTTCGTAACCAAACCAACCGTTGTTGAGAATCGTGCGTGTCGGCAGAGTCCAGCCGGGCTTACCCCACTCGTAGCTGATCGTGATCGTTCCCTTGGGCTGATGGTCGAGGCGGGCAAACGTGCGTTTGGTCAGCTTGCCGGCGCGCCAGGTCTCAGTGACCAGCTCGTCGTTTTGTTGTTGGCTGCGTTCGCCATCCTGCAACGTCGCGTCGCTGCACGGGAAGAACGCACGCTGCACGTCGAGCAGGATGAATCGCGGCGGGATCACCATCTGCTCCGGCATGTTGTTGACGACGTTAATGCCGGCGGCGCTCTGCTGGATCGAGAACCCAACCGAACCCATTGGCGACAGGCCGATGACCGTCAAGGTGTCGCCGCTGCGCTGCAGGGCGGCATCAAAGCCGCGCTCTTGCCGTTCTTGGCCAGGCGCTTGCCACGCGGCGGTGACGTGCTGTTGCCAGACTGCCTCTACCGGTAGGCGAGCGGGTGCTTGCAGCGTGCCTGGGTAGTCGAGGTCGCCGAGTGGTTGCCTGGCGGTGCTGTAGCAACTTGCCAAGCTGATGGCGAGCAGGCAGCAGAAGGTCGAGCGGAGTGCGGTCACGAAGTCAGCGGCGAGATCAGAGCGGTGGTGATTGCTCACCCTGAGTTGACAGCGCACAAACGGTCGGCGCGAGCAGCAGGCACAGTAGCACGCCGACGGCGGAAGTCAGCCCGATGTGATAGAGCGGTGGTTGGGAAGATAGCGCCAGTAAGCCGAAGCCTAGAATTGTCGAAGCGCCGGCGAGCACGACGGCCAGCAAGGTGGCATCGCGGGCGGTGGGATCACGGCGGTGTTCGGCCAGGAAAACGCCGTAGTCGACGCCCATGCTGACCACCATCAGCAGCGCTACCAGCGACAGCATGTTTAGCTGCAGGCCGCATAGTGACAGGATGCTCGCTGTGCCGGTTGCCCCGAGGATCGCTGGCACATACGCAATCAGGGTGGGGCGAACCGCGCGGTGACGCAGGGCGACAATCAGCAGCACGGCGCCGAGTCCGATTAGCCACAGTTGCAGCAGCCGTTCGCGGTAGCTGCCGTAGGCGCCACTCAGGGCGCCGGCGATGTCGATCAGGTCGGCGCCCGGGATCGCGCCCAGTGCTTGGCGCAACGCGGGTTCGTCGGACAGTTCGTGCAGGAAACTGACGAAGCCAACGCCGCCGCTCCACGTGAATCGGAACGGCTGCACCATGGCACTCAGCGGGCCGTCCGCGAGTTGGGCGAAGGTCAACGGCTCGGGTGCAGGTTCGGCGATCAGGTCGCGCCACGGTTGGAACGCCGCCGCGACGAACTGTTCGGTGACCAGCGCGCGTTCGAGGCGGGGCCACAAATCGGCGTCGTTGCGGATCGTGCTGTCGACTTCGCGCTGGGTCTTTTTACTCGGCAGCATCGGTGCCAGGCTGCGGAAGCCGGTGACACCGCCGTCGTTCTTTAGTTGCGACAGCGCCTGCAGGATCTGGTCGTTGGCTTGCAGCGCCTGCTCTTCATCGATGCCGGTGGCGACAACGAGACGGCGTTGCTCGAAGCGCACGACGCGGCTGCGCACGGCCTGATCGTTGGCCTCGAGTTCTGGGTTGGCGCGGTTTAGATCAGCTAGCCCGTCGTTCCACTGCAGCTGCGGCAGCCCAATCGCGGCGATGATTACGACCGCAACGATCGGGAGGCTTAGGGCGAGGCGGCTTCTGCCTGGAGCGAACCAGATGCGACGCAGCAAGGCCACGACCGCGTTGGCGGTTCTTGTGGTCGTGCGTTCGCGGCTGGCGAGTGCCGGCAAGAACAGTTGCGTCGAGAGCGCGGCGGCGGCAATGCCGAACACGGCGAACACCGCGAGCTGTCGCAGGCCTGGGAAGCTCGATGCGATCAAGGCAAGGAAGCCAGTGATCGTGGTGATCGCGCCGAGCGAGAGGCCGGGCCAGATGCTGCGCAGGGATTGGCGCGGATTGCCGGGCACTCCGGCGTGCAGGTGGTGGCAGTGGAAGTGCACGCCGTAGTCGACACTGACGCCGATCAACGCCGCGCCAAACGCGAGCGTCAGGCCATGCACTTCTCCGAACAGCAACAGGCAGGCGCTGGTGCCGGTGAGGAATCCTGCAGCGAGGATCGGTAGCACCATCAGCACTAGGCGCAGCGATCGGAACATCACCAAGAACAGCGTGATCAGGCCTAAGACCGAACCGATGCTGACGCGTTGGATGTCGGACTTGATGCTGCTCTCGGCATCTAGCGCGAACAGGTGCGTGCCACTTTGTTGCAGCGCCAGTTGGCCATCGAACTGCTTGTTGACCTGATCGAACGCTGCTTCGATGCCGGCAACGAGAGGACGAATGGTGGCCGCATCAGAGCACGAATTTGCCGTCGTCAGGAACATCACCGCGCCGTCTTCCTTCTCGGTCAGGAAGCGGCCGTCGACGATCTTGAGGCCGCCACTGCGGTCGCCCATGAAGCGCTTGAACAGCTGCGGCAGGATCAGCAGTGGGTCGCTTGGCACGACCTTGATCAAGAACGTCGACATCGCCGTGCCGAGCTGCCGCTTCAGTTCTTTGGCGCTGTTCTGCAATTGTTCGTCGCTCAGCAACTCGCGAGCGCTGATCGCATTGGGGGCGAAGAACGCGCAGCGATGGCCGGCATAGGTTTGCCACATCGCATCCTCGATGCCGTCACCGGAACCGGCGACCAACCGTGCGGTGCCGTTCGCTACGGCGGGCGTTGCCAGCAGCGCGGTCTCGAACGCCTTGCTCGCCGCAACGGCTAGATCACTGCCCGCGGCGTCGACAATCAACACCATCGTGCGGCTGAGTTCGCCGGACGCGAGCTCGCGTGCGAGGTGCACTTCGTCGGCGTTCTTACCGGCGGGCAGGAAATGGGTGATGTCCGTCGCCACGCTCATGCGTAGCGCCAGGAACACACCCATGGCAAGCAGTAGGATCGTGCCTACCAGTAGCGCTCGACGGTCGGCGGTCACCTAGGTGCGCCTGCCTTGTCTGTCTTCGTGCCGGTGTTCTGCTTGCCCGGCTTGGAGTCCGCCTTCGGCTTGGCCGTGATCCCGAAGATGTAATTCTGCTCTTTGGCCGTGAACACGCGCTTCGGGTTCACCTTGACGATCTTGGTGATCGTGCGGTCCCCGTTGGGCTCGTGGAGCTCGATGCGAGTCACGGCCTTGTCGCGACCGACCAGCAGCAGCTTCTTCATGATCTGCGTCAGGGGCTTCTTGAGCGGCTTCAGTTCGAGTTGCCACGCGTGGCTGTCATCGATTCGAGGCGTGTAGCGAATCTGGTAGTGCTGCTTGAGCGCCTTCTCGTTGCCTTGGAAGACTTGCACGAGCGAGGTGACGAACAGGCGCACTCGATCACTCTGGCGCAGGTCGATGACCTCTTCTTTCTGCTTGCCAGTCGTGTCCGTGCTCGCCATGCGCAGTTCGGAGTCCGTGATCGTTAGCTTCGATTTCTCGGGTGACTCGACGATGCGCGACAGGTAACCGGGCTGCATGAAGTGCAGCTTGCCCTTGCTCTTCAGGGGGACTGCGAGCAGCGATAGATATTTGTCTTCGGTGTAGTCCGCCGACAGACCTTGGATCGCAGCGAACGCGCGGAACAGTGCTTCTTTGGTTGCTGGACGTTGGTCCTTGCCGCCCAAGCCCTGCGTGTCGATGCCCCAGCCTGAATCGATGTCGAACTTTGTGCTCGCCGGATCCGTCCCAGGCTTCGTCGACTTTGGCGGCTGTTTTTCCGTCTGTGCGGATGCCAAGCTCGCCAACAGCAGTGCCGAGACCAGACTACGAAATAGGTATGCGATCAAGGATCCCCTGAGGCGTCGTGGTGTGCAGTTTGCCGGTGCCGTCCGTTGATGCGAGCGCGGTGGTGGCCCGAGCCGCCCAACGATCGGTGTCCAGGTTGTAGACATCGTAGGCGACGCGGATCAGCGGGGAGCCCGAAAGGAACCACGCCTTTACCGACAGTTCGTGATCGTAGAGCAACGGCGCCATGTAGCGACAGTTCGCATCGACTACGAACATTTTCACGCCGAGTGCCTTCAGCTGTGGCACAGCCAGATCGACGCTCCGAAACAATTCGGTGCGAGCCTGCTCCAGCCACTCGAAGTAGCGGCCGTGCCAGACGACCGCGAGCGGGTCACAGTGATGAAGTCCCGCCCGGAACTTTAGGGTGATGGCGTGTTCTGGACGCTTCGGGCGCCCGCTCTTTGTTCCAGAAGTCATAGAAGTTGAACCAGTTCTCGGGTGCCTTGCGAGCGTGGTGCTCAAGTCGATCGGCGAAGCGCTGGACGATGTCCTTGAGGCCAGCTTCGCGATCCTTACGTGGAATGTGGAGCTTGTCTGCGAACGGCTCGCATGACAGATCGTACTGGTTGGGCCGGCGATACAGGCCAAACGTCAGATAGACCGGGCACTTCATCAGCGACGCGAGCAAGAACGGGCCCGCTGGGAAGTGGGCGGTCTCGCCAAAGAAGGTCACTTCGACGGTGCGTTCGTTGAGGCCGGTGCGATCGCCGAGCAGAGCGACAAAGTCACCGGCTTCGATACGGTCATGCACGCGCGCCATCTGGCCGACGGGATCGTCGCCGATGTGGATGACGGTCGCGGCGCGCTCTGGGTCGAGTCGCGTCAGCAACTCGTTGATCATCTTGGCGTTCTCGAAGTGGCCGACGATGTTGATCTTGATCGCGTCTTCGTTGCCGCCGTTGCGCATTGCTTCGAAGCTGCCGAGGTGGCCGCCTAGCAACACCGCACCTCGGCCGGTGGCAAACTGCGCTGCCAGGTGGTGGTCGCCGTTGCGCGTGAACTTCAAGCCGCGCGTTTTGCCGCTGACTAGGAAGATGCGGTCGAGCGTGACCTGCGCGAAGGTGTGGATGTGGCGATAGATGGCCCAGAAGCCAGGCTTCTTGCCGTGCACCTTGGTCAGCCATAGGCGCGATGCACGCACGGCTTTCCTGTCGGTCAGGCGGTAGAACATCGCGATCACCACGACCAGCGGCTTGATCAGTGTGCGCCCGGTCAGCTGTGCGATCCGGAAGGTTAGGTGGATCAGCCAGACTGTGCCGCGTTCGCCTTGCGACAGCCAGTTGTCGGGCTTGGTCTTGCCCGGCTTCTTTGCCGTGCTCGCCTGCTGATCCGTTGACGTCGATGG
The DNA here is from genome assembly GCA_051278165.1 of Planctomycetota bacterium. Taxonomy (GTDB): domain Bacteria; phylum Planctomycetota; class UBA1135; order UBA1135; family UBA2386. The sequence goes on from JBNMNW010000003.1 coordinate 15,207, forward strand.
TTCGCTCATTGCAGCGCCTTCTTGCGCCGTGCGAACGGCCACAGTTTGCGGAAGGTCCAGCCCATGCAACCAGCCGTGCACAGCTTGCTATGCAGCCACGCAAATCGCAGGTTGTCGTGCAGTGGGCGGAAGTGCGAGATGCCACCTTCGGCCTTGGCGAGGTAGCGCACCTTGATCGGTAGGTTGATGGTGTCGCAACCGCCGCGCACGAGCTGCACGGCGGTTTGGATGTCGAACTCCATGCGGTCGGCAATCGAGGGCAGGCGTTCGACGGCAGCTAGCGGATACACGCGGAAGCCGATCATCGCGTCGCGAATCTTACTGCGGCTACCAACTTCGATCGCGACCCAAAAGTCCGTGATGCGACGGGCAATCTTGCGGGCGCGCGGTGCGGTTTCGTCGTAGATGGGATAGGCGAGAATCAGCGCGGTTGGGTTCTCTTTGGCAGCTTCGACAAATGCAGCAACCTGATCTAGATCGTGTTGGCCGTCTGCGTCGACTTGCAGCGCGTGGGTGAAGCCTAGTTCGCGCGCTTTGGTGAAGCCGGCTTTGCACGCGGCGCCCTTGCCCGAGTTGTTGGCCAAGCGAATCACCTGTGCCAGTCCGTCTAGTTGCAGCTGCTGGCAGCTGAGTTCGCCGTCGGAGCCACTGCCGTCATCGATGACGATCACTTCGAGACCACGACTGCGCAGACCAACGACTACGCCGCGCACGGTGCGCGGGTTGTCATAGGTTGGAACAATGGCGCAGACCCGGATCACTTGGCGGTTGGGGCTTGGGTGGGCGGGGTGAGGTCCGGTAGTGCGGCCGTGAATTGCAGGCGGCCGGAGGTGCACTTCGTGTCCTGGTTGCGCACTTCAAACGTCAGCTTACTTGGGTCACTTGCGCGTTGCAGCACGACGTCAATCGTGTCGCCAGGGCCGATGCGTGCCAAGAACTTGATGCTATCGAGTTTGTTGAGTGCCGGCGTCTCACCGCACAGGCTACGCAGGCACGGCAGGATCAATTCGTGCAGTTGCACGCCGCCAGCCAGCACGGCGTAGCCATCGAAGTGCCCTTCGTAAAAGAGGTAGTTGGTTGGGATCGTCGTGCGCAGTGTTGCGGTGTCGACTTCACACGCGGTTACCTGCCACGCGAGTTCGCGGCTGATGTAGTTGCCGGTGCGCCCAAGTCCGAAGGCGAGGAACACTTCGGCGATTTGAGGTTGGCCGTTCGGATCGCGTGGGATCTGCTCGAACGCGCGTGCATCGTCGCGTTCGCTAGCTATGCGAGCGGCACCTGGGCCGGCGATACCTAGCAAGATGCGGCCTGCCTCGGTGCAGACGACGGCGGCATCGGCAACGCCATCGATGGCGAGAACCTCGTCGAGCAACGCTTGGTGCGCGGTCATGGTGCACGGCACGCCAGGGATGACGAAGTGGCGCGCATTAATCGGTGCATGCATGGCCAACCCCGTGCCCGCGCGTAGCGGCATCAGGGTGTTGGCGAACATCGAGGAAACTAGACCTGGTGTCTGCGCCGCAGGTGCCGGTCGCGGCGCGTTCGCCGCTTGCCCGACGCATGCGTCGATTGCGAGCGCGAGTTCGTCGGCGTTCCACGAACACCAATGCAGCGCTCCGTCTTCTGTTTGCACGTGGATCGTCAGCAGCGGGGACGCGGTCAGATTCGGCAACTGCACGGGTTCTTCCTGCGGCGACTGGCTGGCAAGGAATCGCGGTACCTGCAAGACGCGCGCCGATTCCGTGTCGTGCAGCAGCAGCGCGACCGCTGGGCGGTCGAGCACCGGCATGATGCGTTCGCGCAGTGAGTTCTCGACGATCGCCGCGCCGTGACCCTTGAGCCACGTGCCAAGCAACGCCGCGGCAAACGCGTGGCCGTCGTGGCCGCACGCGATGGCGATCTGGGATCCTGGAGTTGCTTTTGGTAGACGATCGCGGATCTGATGTGCTTGTTGCAACAGGTGCTGCGCCGATTCGCCGTTGAGTCCGTTGGGGAACAGCAGGGTGGCGAGGTTCATGGCTTGAGGCCTTTGGGCGCGTGGTCGTCGGAGGCTTGGTCTGGCTCGTCTGGGGCGTGCTTGCCGACGTTGCCGGCATCGTTGCTTTGGGCAAGTCGGGGAAAGCGCCGTCGTCGCAGCAACCACTCGGTTGCGAACAGCATGCCGATCAATCCGTAGCAGATCAGGCCGTTGTAGAGCGCCCACCACTTCAACGTTCCCCAAGCGGCGAACATCAGCGCGGTGCTGCCATTGGCGACAAAGAACAGGCACCAGATCCACGTCCACATGCGGCACCACGCCAGCTGTTCGGTGTTCAGGTGGTCTTCTTGCATCCGGGCAAAGCGTTCGATCATCGGCATCACCTTCTTGCGGTTGCGCAACGTGCTACCGAACGCGATCAACAACACGGTGTTGGTGGCAACGGGTGTTGCCCGGATGTAGTCCGGGTGATCGAGGATCGCGGCTAGCGATAAGATGCCGATGATCGTCAGTGGCACGGCGGCAAGGCCGCGCACTGCTTGCTTGGAACTCTTGCGCAAGCGCATGATCAGCAACGGCGACATGGCGAGCAGCAGGACCAGCGAGACCTGTCTCGGCGACCCGGCTGACAAGCCGAAGTAAACCAGCGCTGGATAGGCGCACAGAACGACTGCGGCAAGCGAACGCAGGATGTGTGGCCAGACGTTCACGGGCTCGGAGCGGTGGATTTACTGCCTGTGGGGGACCGCATCAGGTTGCCTCGCAGTAGAAGGTTGCTTCGCACTAGAAGGTTGCCTCGCACTAGAAGGTTGCCTCGCACTAGAAGGTCGCCTCGCAGTAGAACCGCCCAGCAATAGAACCGCCCCATAAAGGAACCGGCCCGCAGTACGGCGGGACCTGCATAGCAACAGGATGACGAGCGTGGTCGATCGGATCGCGACTAGCTTTCCGAAGCGGCGCCTTCGGCCTGCTTCGCGGCGATGAACTTCGCGAGCGAGGCAACTGATTCGTAATACTCGCGGTTGTTCTCGTCGTTCTCGTGCGTGCGCACTCCGAACTCTTTGTGGAATGCGAGCGCGAGCTCAAGGGCATCGATTGAGTCGAGTCCGAGGCCTTCACCGAAGAGGGGCGCGTCGGTTTCAATCGTGGTCGGATCGACATCCTCGAGAGCGAGTGTCTCGACGATGATCTCTTTAATGCGGGCAACTAGCTGGTCTGACATTCAGTTTCCTCGGGCGCCGGATCGTAGGAGGGCGATGCCTCACCCGCAACCTTGCGTAGCCAAGCGTGGTAGCGCTGTTCCGCCGTCTTGCGCAAAACCCGGCTGTCGGAGCCCAGCGAATCCGGCTGGTCCACGGCCAAGACCTCGATCTCCAGATGCGGAGTGGGGTGCGGCGGTCGGAATAGGGTCACCTGCTTGGAGAGGTAGAGCGGCTTGCAGGTGATCGTAAGGGACACGAGTGGGACCTTCGCGCGGCAAGCGATTTCGAATGCGACGCGGCCAAACCGGCCGAGGCCTGCTCGCGGCGAGCGGGTGCCTTCTGGAAAGATCACGACTGGCAGCCCCCAACGTAGTCGCTCGACGCAGTCGTCAACGACCCTGCCGATGCGGATCGGATCGGGTCCTGGCCCCTCGACGTTGCCCAGGCCGACCATCAGCGGTTTGATCATCGCTCGCTGAAACAGGGCCGGTTTGACGATCGAGCAGGCGCCACCGATCACTGCGGTCACCGCGGTCACGTCCATCAGGGTTGGATGGTTGGCGATCACGACGAACGGGCCATCCGGCAGCTCCGGCAGTGCCTTCTTATGGTCAAAGACGGTGATTCGTGTCCACCCGAGCCAGCGGTGCATGAATCGATAGGCGCTTGAGGTGATCGATTGCAGCCGGCGAGCGCGCCGAATTGGGTCCTTGCGCCAGCAAAAGCACAGTATCGCGAGGATCGTATAGCCGACCGGGGCAACTACTGAGTAGGCGCCGACCGTGATCGCGACGCTCAGGCGTCGGATCCAATGCTTCAAAGTCTCGATCACGCTGGCTTGGTACGCATTCTCAAGGTCGTTAGGATTGGCAGCGGGCTAGCACATGGTTGCTACCTCACATCCATCACCATATGTCCGACCAGCCTTCGCCGTCTACGCAAGACGTCGTCATCTGTGGCGGAGGCCTTGCTGGCCTCCTTTTGGCCCGCCATCTTCGTCGAGAACTTCCCGACTTGTCGGTGACCGTGATCGATCGCATGGCGCGACCGCTTCCCGCCGCTGCGCACAAGGTCGGAGAATCGTCGGTCGAGTTGGGCTGTCAGTATCTGGAAAGTCTCGGCCTGACTGACTACCTGCTCGAGCAGCATTTGGTGAAGTTCGGTCTGCGATTCTTCCCAGGCGGTGGCAAGTTGCCGTTGGCGGAACGAACAGAAATCGGACCATGTGCCGAACCGCGGGTGCGTTCGTTCCAGATGGATCGCGGCAAGATCGAAAACGATCTGCGCGAGATGAACGATGCCGATGGCGTGACGATGATTGAAGGGGCCAAGGTCACCGATATCGATCTGACCACCGACGGCTCGGATCATCGGGTCGCGTGGGCAGGCAATGACGCGATTGGTTTGGCCGCCGGCGAAGTTAAGGCGCGCTGGGTAGTCGATGCGACTGGTCGACAAGCGCTACTTCGCAAGCGCATGAAGACGACGCGAGGGTCGCCGCATAAGGCGCACGCCGGTTGGTTCCGCGTGAAGGGCAAGGTTGACCTCGAAGACATGGTGCCGGCCAGCAACACCGAGTGGCACGAGCGTGAGGGCAGCAAGGACCGCTGGCGTTCGACCAATCACTTCATGGGCGTTGGCTACTGGGCGTGGCTGATTCCGTTGTCGACCGGTCGCACGAGTGTTGGCCTGGTCATTCATGAAGAGTCGCACGACTTCACCAACATCGCCGGGCTCGACAAGTGCATGGCGTTCTTGCGCGAACATGAGCCGCACCTTGCGGCGTTGATTGAGCCCTACGAAGTCGAGGACTTCCTGTGTCTCAAGGGCTACAGCCACAATGTGTCGCGCTGCTGGTCGGCGGATCGTTGGGCGTTGGTCGGTGAAGCAGGTGCGTTTGTCGATCCGCTCTACAGCCCCGGAACGGACTTCATCGCGACGGCTAACAAATACACGGTCGAGATGATCAGCACCGATTACGCGCTTAAGAGCGGCGAACTCAAGCCGGGCATCAACGAAAGTCTTGGCTTTGAAACGCTGGCCACCAAGGCGAACCATCTCAACGTGCTCTACCGCTCGATGTGGGGCGGCTGCATCGATCTGTTCCGCCGCGCCGCGCCGGTCTACGCCCATCCGTCGGCGATGGGGGCGAAGGTGTTCATCGACAACTTCCTCTACTGGTCGTTCACGTGTCACCTGGTCCATCAAGGTGTCTACCGCATGTCTGCCGCGGGCTACGCACCGTACGGCAAGATTGGCGTTCGGTTCTTGGAGCTAGGCAACTTCATGCAGGGCTTCTTCCGCGAGTGGGCGTTGCTTGCGCCGGAAGAGCAAAAGCCGGTGTTCCTTGGCGCCCCACACTTCCCGTCGATCCTGGTCGATGCGCACGTCGCGACCGGCGAACGCTGGACGTTGGAGAAGACGCTCGAATACATGCAAATGCGCGCGCCTCAGGCTGAGGATGCGGTCGGCGAAATGGTGCTGCGGGTCGTGCAGCAACTCGGTCCCGATCTTGGCGCACAGCTGCTTGAGAAGGCCGACTTCAAGAGCCTCGGCATGCAGATCTCGGCGCATCGTCTCGAAGGCGAGACCAAGATCGGCAAGGCGCGCCGCGCCCACATGAGCCACATGCATCGTGACGTCGAGCGCACGCTCGGTCGCATCGTGTATCACCCAGAAGCTGCCAGGGCTCGCGAGCTGTTGGCGTCGTTCTCGGTGGTCTGAAGCTCGGTCGCCAGTCGTTCTGCAACCAGAGCTCTGTAACCAGAGTTCTGAAAGCAGTCGCATCGGAACCAGTCGTATACGAACTTGACGACGACAGCGACTGGCTGCTCTACGAACTCGGTGGCAAGCACCGGGCGCAGATCTTGTCGACGTTGGCGGCGTTGCTTGGTTCGAAGTCGACCTGGGTGTTTGTCGCGATCTGACGCCGCCGGCTATTCCGGCGGCTTTTCGCCGTGCACGAGCGTCATCGTGCACGTCGCCACCAGTTCGCCTTGGCTCGAGCGAATCTCGCCGTCGTAGTGGCTGATGCTGTCGTTACCGCGCACGCAATCGGCTTTGACGGCGTAGGTCTCGCCGAGCACTAGTTCCGGTTGCAGGATCTCCATCTTACGACACGCGATGATCATGCCGACGCGCACGTTGCCGCCCTCTTTGAACGCTTCCATGCCTAGGCACGCCGCGACGCACTGGGCCATGTATTCGAGCGACATGACGGTGTCGAGTTTGCCATTCTGCACGAATGGGTTGCTGTCACGAATCGTCAGCTCGCCATGCGCGTGGCCGAGTTCCCAGCTGGTCAGCTTTTCTAACGCGAGCACCGGGGTCTGGTGCGGCACGAGTTCGGTAATGGCGGGGAAGCTATCGGCGGAGAAGGTTGTCACGGTGCCTCGTCTCTAGTTGCTCGGGCGCAGTTTGATGGGACTCAGCACGACAGATACTCAGTTGCCTATCGTCACGCGGTAGCCACGGCCGTTACCGCGATCGAGCGCCAGCGTGCCGCTCTGACCACGCTGAATCGCGTCGACAAGATCCGCCATGCCGACCTGCGGGCTGTGCGCGAAGCCTTCGGCAAACTCTGCCGGCGCGATCGTGATGCCGCTGCGGTCGTCATTGCAGTCGTCGACCGTCAGGTGGGTGAGTGCACCCTCGGCACCTTCGCGTTGCAGCACGACGGCGGCGCTGAGCATGTCCCAGTGCGGTGAGTGTTCGAGCAAGGCGCGCGGCGAGGCTTCGTCGGCGCATACGCACACGACTGCGTCCGTGCCGGTCGCGATCAAGCCGATGCCTTCGAGCAAGGTGGCGGCAGGGGTGTCGTAGTCGGCTGCAATCGACGTTGTGTAGCCCTTGTTCTTCATCGAGATCGACAGCAGGCCGCTGGCAGCATTGTGCACGCTGACGGTGAACACGGCGGGCGACATTGGCGCACCCTCGCGCCACATCTTGTCGAGCAGGCCGAGCATCGCGCCGGCTTCGCCAATCGACGAACCAACGATGACCGGTGTCGTGACCCCGTCGACGTTCGCTGCAGCCATTGCTTCGGCAACGGCATCGCCAATGGCGCGACCCATCTGGCTGGCGCGCCGACGGTTGACGCGGTCGTAGGCCAAACCGCCCGGCTTGCGCGGGTCGTCAGCTGGCAGTTCGTTCTTCTCCGCCCACGCGGTTGCGTTGGGGAAACCGGGCAAAAAGAGCCCCACACCGGTCACGGCGACACGTTGGCTCATGGCGCACCTATCAGCAGGGAGACGTTGTTGCCGCCGAATGCGAACGAGTTACTGAGCACGCGCTCGAACTTGCCCGTGGTTTTTTCGGTGGGGATCTTCACTTCGATTTTGGGATCGATCTCGCCGTCGCCAATCGCTGGCGGTAGGAAGCCTTCTTCAATCGCGCACGCCGAGAACGCCATCTCAAGTGCTGCCGCCGCCCCGAGCGTGTGGCCGGTGTAGGCCTTGGTCGAAACGCACGGCACGTCGGTGCCGAGCACGGCCTGGATCGCGTTTGACTCGGCGATGTCGTTGAGGTGGGTGCCGGTGCCGTGCGCGTTGACGTGGTCGATATCTTCCGGCTTGCGGCCGGCGGCTTTGATCGCGTTGCTCATTGCAGCTTGAGCACCGAGCCCTTGTGGGTGGGGCGCGCTGATGTGGTAGGCGTCTGATGTTTCGCCGATGCCTTCGATCAAGACGCGCGCATCACCTGTGCGTTCGACCAGGGCAAACGAACCGCCTTCGCCGATGCTGATGCCACTGCGTGCGGCGCGGAACGGCCGGCACGCGACGCGGTCGAGTGCTTGCAGTGAGTTGAAGCCTTGCAGCGTCATCATGCACAGCGTGTCGAGTCCGCCGACGATCGCCGCGTCGATGACGTCCGCTTCAATCAGCCGCTGCGCTGTTGCGAACGTCTTGCCGCTCGATGTGCACGCCGTCGACGCCATCCACGAGGGGCCGTTGCAACCGGTTAGCTTGCGCACCACGGTCAGCACGGCGCCGAACGTGTGTTGCCGTTGAAAGTCGTAGTCGCGCGGGAACTTGCCGCCTTCGACGAATTGGCGATAGGCGACTTCGGTGGTCTCGGCGCCGGCTGTCGACGTACCTAGCAGGATCGCGATGCGTTCTGGCCGCCATTTCTCACGGGCGCGGCGCAGTGGCTCGTCGATCTCTTGCAGCAATGCCGCTGCCATGCGCGCAAGTCTGGTCGACCACGGCAGCATGTCGGTGGGCAGCTCGGGGAGTTCGATCTTGACGGCGCCGGTGGCGGTTGCGAACTCGAGCGGAATGGGCGATGGGCCCAAGCCCGTTGTGCCGGATGCGAGTGCGTCGACGTGTTGTTGACGACCCATGCCCAGCGCGCTGAGCATGCTGTAGCCGGTCACCAACAAGGGACGCATTTGTGGAACTGGTTGGTCTGCTGGCACGAGTGGCTGTGGTTCTGGAGTCTCTGGTGAACGAGGAATTGTTCTAGCGGCGGGTGAGGCCTGCAGATCAGTTCGAAGGTTCGGAGTGCGGTTGTGGCTTCGCTGCTTGCTCACGGCGTCGACCGGGGCGACGACGGGAATTGAGCAACATGTCTTGGAAGGTGTTGTCGTGCCGCCAGACGTCGCCAGCGAGCACACTCATGACGCCGCGACGCAGCTCGTCGCCGAGGTCGGTGCCGAGAAAGTAGCTCTCAGCGAATTTCGTGTTGTAGAAGCGCTCTACCAGCCCGGCGAACGTGCCATAGGCGCGGGCCATCGATAGCTGGTAGTCGGTCAACAAGTTGGCGTCTGCCTCGCGGTTCTCACGCAGTGCCGGTGCCAGCAGGTCGACCAGGTCGGCCGCCCCGCGCAAGGCGAGCGTGACGCCGGACGAGAACACTGGGTCAAGGAAGCCGGCAGCATCGCCGGCCGCCGCGAAGCGAGCACCGCTTGGCTTGGTGTTGGCGTAGCTGTAGTTGCCGACGACTTTGGTCTCGCGCCGATCAGCACCTTTGGTCAGTTGTTGGCATAGTGGACCGGCGAGCAGGCCATCGTCCAAGAACGCTTGCCCGATCTTCTCCTTGGCGACAATGCCAACGCTCAAACGTCTGTTTGGCAGCGGGATGATCCAGCCCCAACCATCGGGCCGCAGCATGATGCGGATGTCGAAGTCTGGGCCGAGAAGCTCGGTGTGTGCGTTGTCGTAGTGCGTGTAAACCGAGCACGCGCCGAACTGCGTGTAGGGCACGACGGCATCGTTGCGGCGCGCGAGCAACCGCGATTGGCCCGATGCATCGATCAGATACCGAGCGGTGAATCGTTCGTTGCGTGTTTCGACCCAGGCGAGTTGTTTGCCAGCACTTTGTTCCACAGCATCTTGTGCAACGGCATCTTGTTCAACGGCATCGACGCCAGCGTCTGTCACGGTCTCACCATGGCGCACGTCGGCACCGAGTTCGACCGCTCGGTCGCGCAGCTGCATGTCGAATCGCGCGCGGTCAACATGCCATGAGTGCGTGGCGCGACCTGACAGCGCTTGCCCGAAGTGGAACGCCTGTTCTCGTTCGGTTGCTTCACAGACGAACCGCGCACCGCGCTTGTAGACATAGGTCTCGTCGTTCGGCTTGATCCCGAGGCGCTCCAAGACCGGCATCAAGGCAGGCAGCAGCGACTCGCCGACCTTGTCGCGCGGGAAGGCATCCTTCTCGAGAACCAGCGTGCGGAAGCCTTGCTCGGCGAGCAAGGCCGCTGCCGTAGTGCCACCTGGCCCGGCGCCGATCACGATCACGTCCCAATCGGGTTTGCGGGCGTTCGGGCTGGTTTGGTCGCTACCGGATGACATGGACGGCCCAAACTACTGTCGGCGCGCCGACGTGCAAGCGCGAGGGAAGGCCTGGACCGATCTACAGGCGCGCGAGATGGGCCTTGCCGATGCGCGGTGTCGAGGCCTGTTCGCTGCTTAGTTGCCGAACCCGCTCGTCCATACGATCGCGTCGCTTGGTCCGTTGGTGTGCCACATGCAGCTGGTTGAAATCAGCTACTGCAAGGGCCTGGAGCGCTGTGTCGGCAAGAACTGCGAGTCGATCAATATGGCCGGATCGGTCGAGGGTGGCATGGTTGGCCACATGCAGGCGGGGGCCTGGTCGAGCGCTCGGCTAACGCCCGGTAGGTATCAGTTCGGGTGCAAACTTCCTCGGCGCGTTGCGGTGGGCTGAGCAACTTGCCGAGCGCGGCGGCGATGCCGTTGCTGTCGTCTCGATCTCAAGTGACAGCAACAATCAGTATCTGTCGACCTCGCATCAGGTCGACTGACTGCACCCTAATGGCAGGTTCCTACTTGCCGATGGCGTCTCGGATCTGCGGCAGGATCTGGTCGATCTGCTGTGCGATCGGCGACTTTGGCGCCAATGCCTTGCCAGCCTCAAGCGCGGCGACGGCGGCCTTGGCATCTTTCGTCGTGTCCATGATGACCATGCCCTTGAAGTAGAGCGCCATCTGGTGCTGGATCGCGTTCTTCGGCTTCTGGATGATCGCTTCGAGCTTGGCGAGCGCCTGCTCACCTTCGCGCTTCTCCATGTGCGGCCCGATCAAGGCCTGCAGCTCCTCACCTGCGGCTTGCAGGAGAAGGCTCTCTTCAATCTTGGTGACGAGCTCCGCGTATTTCTGCTTGAGGCCTGCCTTGCCGTCAGCATCCATTTCAACGACTTGCTTCATCAGGTCGAAGTTGAGGTGCATGATGGTTTCTGGCAGCGCGCTGAGACCGTCATCGATGGCGCGGGCGCGTTCGATCCCTTCCTGCTTAGCAGCCATCGCGAGTGCCGCTTTGAAGCCTTGCGCCTGCTTTAGCTTCGCCGTCATGGCCTCATTGAACGGGCCTGGCCCGCCCTTCTGGTAGCTGAGCATGTCGTAGACATTGGTCTCCGAATCCATCATCAGCAGGGTCGGGAACTGCGTGATCCCGAAGCGACTTTGCAGGCCGTTGTTTTGCGCGAGCAGCTCTTTGCTCATCTTCGAACGGTCTTGCGGGAAGTCGAGCTTGACGAGCACGAACTGCTTGCGCGCGACTTGCTGGAACTCCTCTTGAGAGAACACCTCGGCGTCGAGCTTGATGCACCAGCCGCACCAATCGGATCCGGTGAAGTCGACCAGCAGGTCCTTCTTCTCGGCCTTTGCCTTGGCAGTGGCGGCGGCGAAGTCGGTCATCCAGATGTCCTGCGCCTTGTCCTGAGCGATGGACAGACCAAGAAGCAGGGAAACAACGATTGCGATGCGGATCATAGGCTTTGCGTGCGGATTGTGTCCGCCAGGAGCGCGGATGCTACGAATGACGTGCCAAACGCGCGCGCCGGAAATCAGGAATTGCCGGCGATGGTCGTGCGCAGCAACGCATCGAGCACATCCGGATCCGCCCGGCCGCGCGTTTTCCGCATTACGAGGCCCTTGAGCGCGTCAATTGCCCGGTCCTTGCCATCCGCAACCGCGCGAGCGGCCTCTGGTTTTTCGGCGATCGCTTCGTTTACCAGCGGCTGAAGCTCTGCCGGATCGGCAATGCGTCCAAGTCCCAGGTCGGCAATGGCCTGTTTGGGGGACACAACGTGACTGAGCAGGTGTTCGAAGACGAGGCGAGAAGTTTTCTGCGTCAGGCTCTTGTCCGCCAACAATGCGAGCAGGTCGGCAAGCGCCGCTGGCGTGATCGGCGACGCGTCGAGTTCGAGTTGTCGCGTGCGCAATGCCGGCAACAAGTCTTCGATCAGCCAGTTGCACGCTGACTTGGCTTCGGCGCCGGCAGCGACCGTGGCTTCAAACCAATCACCGACCTGGCGATCTTGCGCCAGCGCCGTGACGTCTTGATCACTGAGGCCGTGCGTTTCTTTGTAGCGATCGCGACGCTGCTGCGGCAGTTCGCCGATCAGTTCGCGTTGTGCTTGGATGAACGCTTCGTCGACCACGAGCGGCGGCAAGTCTGGATCGGGCAAGTAGCGATAGTCCGGCGCGTTCTCTTTGCTGCGCATCGATCGCGACTCGCCGAGCTCATCGTTCCAGCCGCGCGTTTCTGAGATCACCTTGCCACCTGACGCAAGCATCGCAGTTTGGCGTCGCTCTTCGTATTCGAGCGCCCGCTGCACCATCTTCATCGAGTTCAGGTTCTTCAGTTCGACCTTGGTGCCGAACGTGTCGCTGCCGACGGGCATGATCGAGATATTGGCATCGCAACGCATCGAACCGAGCTCCATGTCGCAGTCGCTGACACCGGCGAAGCGAATCACTTCGCGCAGGTGCATCAAGAACGTGTGTGCTTCCTTTGGGTCGCGGATGTCCGGTTCGCTGACAATTTCGGCTAACGCAACGCCAGCGCGGTTGAGGTCGACAAGTGTGCCAATGGCACTGTGGGTTAGCTTGCCAGCGTCTTCTTCGACGTGCAGTCGGTGCACGCGACACGTGCGGTTCTCGCCAATCACAACCGAACCGCCGAGTGCCAGCGGCAAGTCGAATTGACTGATCTGGTAGCCTTTCGGAAGGTCTGGGTAGAAGTAGTGTTTGCGCGCAAACTCGGAGTAAAGCTGCACCTCACTGCCGAGCGCCAGCGCCGCGCGCGTTGCCAATTCGATCGCGCGCAAGTTGGGTCGAGGAAGCACCCCGGGCAAGCCGATGTCGACGTGGTGCACGCGCGTGTTGGGAGCACCAAGCGCCGCGACTGGTGCCGGCGAAAACAGCTTGCTCTCGGTGCCGAGCTGCACGTGCACTTCGAGACCGATGACGGTCGTGTAGCCGGTCATAGTTGCGGCCTCCGTAGGTGGTGTTCGCTGTGTGATTGGAACACGTGTGCCAGTTGTAGAAGTCGTCCGTCGTGATGGTGCGGCGCCATCAGTTGCACGCCGATGGGGCGGCCGTCGCTAGTGTTGCCGCACGGGATCGATAGCGCCGGAATGCCGGCGAGGCTGGCGGGCACAGTCAATGCATCCCACAGATACCGCGCCACCGGATCGTCTTCACTGTCGCCAAACTGTGGTGCAGCCGTTGGGGACGTCGGGCACAGCAGCACGTCGCACTGTGCAAACGTCTGTTGGAACTCACGCTGCAGCGCGCGTCGAGCCAGCCGCGCCCGTTCGTAGAACTGCGCGCTGTAGCCGTAGGAAGACGCGAACGTGCCGAGCAGAATGCGCAGCTGCACCTCTTCCCCGAAGCCTTCGCTGCGAGTTTGCGTGGTGGTCTCAATGCTCGATTGGCGGCTCGAATCAGCGGACGTTGCGCGCCATCCGTAGTGCACGCCGTCATAGCGCGCAAGGTTGGACGCGGCTTCGGCAGTGGCCAGCAAGTAGTAGGCTGGCACTGCGTGCTTGGCGCTCGGCAGATCACATTCGATGACGGTGGCGCCGAGTTCTTGCAGATGGGCCGTCGCCGCCTGCGTTGCAGCCAGCACTTCGTCGTCGATGCCTTCACCGTTGAGGGCCCGCGGCACGCCGATGCGAATGCCCTTGAGGTCGCTGCGTTCTTGCAGCAGGTGGGCAACGGTCGCTGGCGTTGGCAAGCTCGTCGCATCCGCCGGGTCTTGCCCGCTGGCGCAGTCAAGCCAAAGCGCCAGGTCTTCGGCAGTTCGTGCGATTGCGCCGACGCAATCCAGCGAACTGGCGTAGGCGATCAGGCCGTAGCGCGGCACGCGGCCATAGGTTGGCTTGAGGCCGCTGACGCCGCAAAGTGCGGCCGGTTGTCGCACCGAGCCGCCGGTATCACTGCCGATTGCGATCGGGCACATGTCCGCCGAGACGGCCACCGCACTGCCGCCGCTGCTGCCACCGGGAACGAGGTTGTCACCGAACGGATTGCGTGTCTTCTGCCAGGCCGATGTCTCGGTTGTTGAGCCCATGCCGAACTCATCCATGTTGGTTCGTCCGAGCAGCATCGCGTCGTGCTCTTCGAGGCGTGCTAAGGACGTGGCGGTGAATGGGCCGCGAAACGTCGACAACATGCGGCTACCGGCCGACGTGATTTGGTTGGCAACGAGCAGGTTGTCTTTACTGGCGATCGGGACACCCGCCAAGGCGCCGAGCGTTTCGCCCGTCTGCTTGCGGCGATCGAGGCTGGCAGCCTGATCTGTAATCCGTTGCTCGAACGTCTCGCAGAATGCAGAGACCTTGCCATCGACACTGGCGATACGCGCGAGGCAGTCCTTGGCGACGTCACTGGCTGTGACATCACCTTGTCGGATGGCTTGGCTGAGCGCCGTCGCCGTTAGAGGGACAGAACTCATGCCTCGACCACTCGGGCGACCACGAAGCAGTCGGCCGCAGTTTGCGGAGCGTTGGCCAGTACCTCGGCCACGTCAGGCGGTGCTTCCGCTCGGTCCTCGCGAAGGTCAGCAGGTGTGACCGTTCGCGTCCCGAAGTCGTTGTCGTTGGCCTCAAAATCTGCTTCGGCAAGCGACGAGAACGCATCGACGAGCTGCTGCAGCTTGCCGCGAAGCTCATCCTGACGCTCCTTTGGCAGGCTGATCCGGGCGAGTTCGCCCAGATGTTCGACCAATGCGTGGTCGATCGGGGGGGGATTTGACATGGGCGAGTGGCTCGTAAGTTGATCGGTTCTAAAGGAGTATGCCGATTCGGTGCCCCATAAGCAGGGCTTTTGGCTTGGATGTTGGCAGATCTGCTTGCCCGGAGCTAGCATCAGTGGCTACGCGTGCGCTGGCAGGCACCGTTCCTGCCATGGACCTCGGACCGGTCAGACCGAGGCGGAGCAGGTAGTGCCAGTCACGTTGTCATGATCATGGATACTCCCGAACTAGCCGTCGTCGGCCTCACCTGCAATGTGGTGGGCGTGTTCTTCCTGGCGAACTCGATTCGCTTCCGCGAGCCGCGCAATGCGCTCCGCGACGCCCTCGGTGTCGCTGGGCGCAGCCTGCTCAAGGTCCGGGATACCGCGCTCAACAACATGCAAGTCATCATCGGCTTCTTGTTCTTGACGACGGGCTTCCTGCTTCAGATCGTCGCGCAGTGGGACATGCAACTCACGACACTGCTGTCGTGCGGGGGCATCATCATGTTTGCGGGGGCGGTCTACGTCATTGGCGCCTACAGCTCTAGGCGAGCCTTCCGTAAGCTGCTGCGCGAGTTCTTCCAAAGTCAGCAGTGGTCCTTCCAGGACGATATGGAGCTGACCAAGGAGATCGGGGAAGCGCTTGGCGTGCCGCACACGAAGGACATGACGGTTGAGGCCTATGTGCACTGTGTGCGCACGGCGTTGGGTATTCAGAAGCAGCCCAAGCAGTCCACGGCTGAGCGCGCTCGCCGGATTGCTCTGCCTGGCCGCTAGGTCTAGGTAGACCAGCAGCCTCCAGTCCGTGAGAGCCCAGCGCTGTGGCGCCGCACGGTTGGCTCCGCACGGCGGGCTCCGCACGGCGGGCTCCGCACGGCGGGCTCCGCACGGCGGGCTCCGCACTCGGGGTCGGTGCTGACAGGCTGTCCCTTAGCTGGGTACTGGACTGTGAATGCATAGAAGGCGACCTGCATGCTCCTGCGGGCTTGGCTTGGCGGTCACTGTGCCAGGGAGTCCGTCTGCTGGTGATGCCTCTTGCTGACCTGAGGTCAGGGCGGGACGTTGGGCTGGCTGCAGCTTTGGGCAGACAGCAGCTTTGGGCAGGCCGGGGCTTGGGACTGCGTAGGCTTCGGGTTTCCAGCGGTGCCAGTGGCTGCTCGGGTCCTTGGCGCACGCGAACCTGCTTTCTGCGCCACTTCGCACCGCAACAGCTTCGATCACTGCCAGGCCTAGATTTTGGGCTGATATTGGCTGGGCCCGTTCCACCTCCTGTGTGAATGAGTCCCTTGCCCCTATGCGTCGCACTTGGCGCCAGCTATCCAGTGCCCTTCTGGACGTGGTTCTACCGTCGGCATGCAGTTCGTGCGGTGTGGCTGCTGAGGTGCTGTGTGACACCTGTCGACGTAATCTAGTTGACCGCATATCAAATGGCTGCCGACGCTGTGGCGGAGCTACGACCGCACTGGGCAGGTGTGGTTCGGAGCATCGTCATTTACGTCATGTCAGCCAGTTGATCGCGCCCTACCGCTTTGTTGGCACAGCCGGGCGCCTAGTGCGTCGCTTCAAGCTCGATGGGGACGCTTCGGCAGGGCGGTGGTTAGCCAGAGCCATGGCGGATGCGTATCGGGAGAGCGGCGCGGTGGGGCGGCCACTGGTGTTGTCGGTACCGTTACACCGCGTTCGCCGCAGACGGCGTGGATTTGACCAGGCGGCATGGCTTGCCGGGGGTATCGCGAAGCGCCTTGGCCTACGGGAGGCCCTTGGAGCTTTGGTCCGCAAGCGCGCGACGCGTCCGCAGGGAGACGCTCTGGTGCTATCGAGAACTGAGAACGTCCGAGGCGCCTTCGGGGTGAGGGAGCCAGAAGCCATTCGCGACAGGCCAGTGCTACTTGTCGACGACGTGTTCACCACCGGTGCTACCGCACGCACGTGCGCCAAGCTGCTTAGAGATGCTGGCGCACGCACCGTGTCGCTGCTGGTGGCCTGTGAGAGCTAGGAACCAAGTGCCTCGCAAGCCAAGATTTACGTTCGATAGAATAACGGTCGAGCCAAATCATGGAGTTGCTGTGGATGCGTAGGTCACTCACTCAAGATCGAAGATACTCGAGTACCCATAAGTCTCATCACAGCAACGATTAACGTCGAAGGCCACTGGGCCTCAGCAAGCCTTCCGAAGAAAAACGATGCGGTAGGCTTGACCAGCATCCAAAAATCCCTACCATCCCTCGCCCCCAACCGCGACCGAAAGTCACAGTTGGGACGCGATCTTTGACATTCTGGGTGGCCTCGAAAGAATAAGCGTGTGAGCTTTTTGATGAGGCCTATTCGCAACAGCGCTCAACTTCACCTCGGTGATTTAGGGTTGGCACTGTGAGTAGGTAGCCGGCCGTAGTTGGTATCAGCGACCTTCAAGAACTTGTTCTAGAAGTAGTTGGTAGGTGACTGCGGTTTAGCGACAAATAGCCAAGTAGAACCCTGTGAAGAGCAGCAATGCTTCTAACATACATAAAGTGAAGGGTTTGATCCTGGCTCAGAACGAACGTTGGCGGCGTGGATGAGGCATGCAAGTCGAACGTGAAAACCCTCGGGTGAGTAGCGTGGCGGACGGGCGAGTAACACGTAATCAAGCTACCTGCTAGACGGGGATAACTTCGGGAAACCGATCGTAAGACCCGATAGTCTCACGACACCGCATGGTGATGTGAGTAAATGGACGGGATCCTTCGGGACCGTCTGCTGGCAGAGGTGATTGCGGCCCATCAGTTTGTTGGTAGGGTAACGGCCTACCAAGACTACGACGGGTAGCCGGCCTAAGAGGGTGGCCGGTCGCACTGGGACTGAGACACTGCCCAGACTCCTACGGGAGGCTGCAGTCGAGAATCTTCCGCAATGGACGCAAGTCTGACGGAGCGACGCCGCGTGGAGGACGAAGGCCTTCGGGTTGTAAACTTCTGTCACGAGTTAAGAAGGTTGCATGGTTAATATCCGTACAACTTGACGAAGGCTCGAGAGGAAGCACTGGCTAACTCTGTGCCAGCAGCCGCGGTAATACAGAGAGTGCGAACGTTGTTCGGAATTACTGGGCTTAAAGAGTACGTAGGCGGCATAGCAAGTGTTAGGTGAAATCCCACGGCTTACCCGTGGAACTGCCTAGCAAACTGCTGAGCTAGAGTGTGGTAGGGGAGAACAGAACTCATGGTGGAGCGGTGAAATGCGTAGATATCATGAGGAATACCGGTGGCGAAGGCGGTTCTCTGGTCCACAACTGACGCTGAGGTACGAAAGCTAGGGTAGCGAACGGGATTAGATACCCCGGTAGTCCTAGCCGTAAACGATGGGCACTAGCTTGGGGCCTCCCTGTGTGGTTCCAGGTGAAGCAAAAGTAATAAGTGCCCCGCCTGGGGAGTATGGTCGCAAGGCTGAAACTCAAAGGAATTGACGGGGGCTCACACAAGCGGTGGAGCATGTGGTTTAATTCGAAGCAACGCGAAGAACCTTACCTAGGCTTGACATGCAGGGGCTAGTCCGGTGAAAGTCGGATGATTACCTTCGGGTGTGACCTGCACAGGTGTTGCATGGCTGTCGTCAGCTCGTGTCGTGAGATGTCGGGTTAAGTCCCTTAACGAGCGAAACCCCTATCATTAGTTACCAGCGGGTAAAGCCGGGCACTTTAGTGAGACTGCCGTAGTTAATACGGAGGAAGGTGGGGATGACGTCAAGTCATCATGGCCCTTACGCCTAGGGCTACACACGTGCTACAATGGCTGGTACAGAGAGATGCGAAGCCGCGAGGTGGTGCAGACCTCATAAAGCCAGCCCCAGTTCGGATTGCAGGCTGCAACTCGCCTGCATGAAGTTGGAATCGCTAGTAATCGCGGATCAGCTACGCCGCGGTGAATATGTTCCTGAGCCTTGTACACACCGCCCGTCAAGCCACGAAAGTTGAGAGCGCCCGAAGTCGCTAGTCCAACCGTAAGGAGGACGGCGCCGAAGGCGAGCTCGATGATTGGGACTAAGTCGTAACAAGGTAGCCGTAGGGGAACCTGCGGCTGGATCACCTCCTTTTAAGGAACCTTGTCGATACTTATCTAAGTATCGATACCACAGGGGTTTACACGCAGACACTATCGAGGCCACCCTATTTTCTTCCCTCCTGGAAGTGCTGATCGCAGCACTATGCCCAAAAAGCAGCCAGTCGAGAGGAGAGATATAAGCGTTCACGAATGCTCTTCGAGGCCATCAGTCGTTAAGACTATTGGCCAGTAGGGTGTTCGACGTGTTCTTTGACAAATTGGGTTGGTGGAATGAGATCGTCGAGATAATCTCGAATGAGAATCAGATTAAGCTAGAAAGGGTGCACGTGAGGATGCCTAGGCACTAAGAGCCGACGAAGGACGTGGTTAAGCTGCGAAAAGCCCCGGTGAGACGCAAACAGTCTTTGACCCGGGGGTCTCCGAAATTCGGAAACGACGCCAAGTAGATCTTGGCGAGCCGCACGTCAATAAATAGCGTGCGGTAGGGAACGCAGGGAACTGATCCATCTAAGTACCTGCAGGAAAAGAAAGAAACATCGATTCCCCCAGTAGCGGCGAGCGAAAAGGGATGAGCCCAAACCGAATATGTGTAAGCCCGTGAGCGTTGCATATTCGGGGTTGTGAGAGCTGGAGCCACAGTTACGGACGTGGCACGGAGTTACAAAGTTGTTTTCTAGACGAGTCTACTGGAAAGTAGAGCCATAGAGGGTGATAGCCCCGTAGTCGAAAGGAAGCAGCCTCCGCCGGAGTTCTCGAGTAGCGCCTGTCCCGTGGAACCAGGTGTGAATCAGCGCGGCCCACCGCGCAAGGCTAAATACTACTTAGTGACCGATAGTGAAGAGTAGCGCGAGCGAAAGGTGAAAAGAACCCCTGTTAGGGGAGTGAAACAGAACCTGAAACCGTGCACCTACCAGCGGTCGGAGCCCTATTAATGGGGTGACGGCGTGCCTTTTGCATAATGACCCGGCGAGTTGGCGTAGGCGGCAAGGTTAAGGATTAGAAGTCCGAAGCCGAAGCGAAAGCGAGTGCGAAATGTGCGACTTATAGTCGTGTGCGCCAGACCCGAAAACAGGTGATCTAACCATGGGCAGGTTGAAGCGGATGTAACAGTTCGTGGAGGACCGAACGGCTGAATGTTGAAAAATTCTCCGATGACCTGTGGTTAGGGGTAAAAGATCAATCAAACCTGTAGATAGCTGGTTCTCCCCGAAATAGCTTTAGGGCTAGCCTCAGGTGTTTCGTAACGGGGGTAGAGCTACTGTTCAGGCTAGGGGGGTGCATAACCTACCCTACCCAGACAAACTCCGAATACCGTTATTGATAACCTGGGAGTCAGACTACGAGGGATAAGCTTCGTGGTCGAGAGGGAAACAGCCCAGATTGGCAGTTAAGGCCCCTAATTCATGCTCAGTGTATGTAAGGAGGTGGGGTTGCATAGACAGCTAGGATGTTGGCTTAGAAGCAGCCATCATTTAAAAAGTGCGTAATAGCTTACTAGTCGAGCAACTCTGCGCCGAAAATGAACGGGACTCAAGCATGAAGCCGAAACTCCAGACTAGATACAAATGTTTGTATCTATTGGTAGGGGAGCGTTGGACGAGCGGTTGAAGCCAGAGGGTAACTACTGGTGGACGTGGTCCAAGTGATTATGCCGGGATGAGTAGCGAGAAAGAAGGTGAGAATCCTTCTCGCCGTAAGCCTAAGGTTTCCTGGGCAAGGCAATTCCGCCCAGGGTTAGTCGGTCCCTAAGGCGAGGGTGAAAGCCGTAGTCGATGGGAAGCGGGTTAATATTCCTGCACCACTGTTAGCGTTGAAAGAGGAGTGACGGCGGGTAGAAGTTCATCAAGCTATTAGATGCTTGTTCCTGAATTGGGGTGGCGGATAGGAAAATCCGTTCGCGTAATCTCCGATGAGGGTGGTAACTGAGTGGAAGTCCGTCCAAGAAAACCTTCGCTGGAGCAAAACAGTGACCGTACCAAATCTGACACAGGAGGGCGAGGCGAATAGCCTCAGGCGCTCGAGAGAACCATACGTGAAGGAACTAGGCAAATTAGCCCCGTAAGTTCGCGATAAGGGGCGCCCAGAGCAATCTGGGCCGCAGGAAAATGGTGGCTGCGACTGTTTACTAAAAACACAGGACTCTGCTAAGTCGTCGAAGACGACGTATAGAGTCTGACACTTGCCCGCTGTTGGAACGTTAAGATGAGTGGTTAGCCGCAAGGCGAGGCTGCGAGTCGAAGCGCCAATGAAGGGCGGCCGTAACTATGACGGTCCTAAGGTAGCGAAATTCCTTGTCGGGTAAGTTCCGACCCGCACGAATAGTGTAACGACAGCCACACTGTCTCCACGATGGACTCGGCGAAATTGTAGTCGTGGTGAAGATGCCACGTTCCCGCACCAAGACGGAAAGACCCCGTGAACCTTTACTGTAACCTAATACTGGCTCTAGGTTCGTCATGTGTAGCATAGGTGGGAGACGTTGATGTCGGAGGCGCCAGCCTTCGAATAGTCACCGGTGAAATACCACTCTTGGCGTATTTGGAGTCTAACCTGTGGCCGTAATCCGGCATGGGAACAGTGTTAGGCGGGCAGTTTGACTGGGGCGGTCTCCTCCTAAAGAGTAGCGGAGGAGCGCAAAGGTACCCTCAATGCGGTTGGTAATCGCATGCAGAGCGCAAAGGTATAAGGGTGCTTAACTGCGAGACATATAGGTCGAGCAGATACGAAAGTAGGTCTTAGTGATCCGGTGGTTCCGTGTGGAAGGGCCATCGCTCATCAGATAAAAGGTACTCCGGGGATAACAGGCTGATCACGCCCAAGAGTCCATATCGACGGCGTGGTTTGGCACCTCGATGTCGACTCATCGCATCCTGGGGCTGAAGGCGGTCCCAAGGGTTGGTCTGTTCGCCCATTAAAGCGGTACGTGAGTTGGGTTTAGACCGTCGTGAGACAGGTCGGTCCCTATCTGGTGTGGGCGTAGGATGACTGAGGAGACTCTTTCCTAGTACGAGAGGATTGGAAAGAACGTACCTCTGGTGTGCCAGTTGTCGCGCTAGCGGCATAGCTGGGTAGCTAAGTACGGATCGGATAAGCGCTGAAAGCATCTAAGCGCGAAGCCAACTCCAAGACTGGTCATCCCGTGAGACACCTAGTAGACCACTAGGTTGATAGGCCGGATGTGTAAGGACGGCAACGTCTTCAGCTTACCGGTACTAACCAGTCGATCGGCTTAATCTCATTTTCATTCGTATGATTTCTCGACGACTCATTCCACCATCCCAATTTCGTTCATGTTCGATTGGCTGCCCGTAGGGCAATAGCCAAACGACACATGGACTAAGCGCCTCCCGGTGCCCATACCTCGCTGGAAACACCCGTTCCCTTTCCGAACACGGCAGTTAAGCAGCCTGGGCCGATGATAGTGCTATGCGCGAAAGTAGGTTAGCGCCGGGTTATTATACGAATCGCCCCGTCGTCCATTAGGACGGCGGGGTTGTTTCATTTCTGGGGGGCAGTTGTTCTTCAGGGCGTGTCCACTTCAGGGCTCAGCTTGAGGACGACATCAACTTGCACGGCCATATTGGTGACACGCTCCCGATCACCTAGTAGCCTGATTTGGCGACCATGAGAATCGTTGACCTCTTCGGTGCGGATGCGCCAGTAATCTCGTTCGAGTTCTTTCCTCCCAAGACGGAGGAAGGCGTAGAGACCCTTTACCGCACGGTGAAGGAGCTCCGTCCATGCCGACCGTCGTTCGTGTCGGTCACCTACGGTGCAGGTGGTAGTACTCGCGACCGTACTCTCGAGTTAGTGGCTCGGATCCAGCGTGATCTCGGGATTACGACGATGGCCCACCTGACATGCGTGGGCAGCACCAAGGCCGAGATCAAAGACACCTTAGAGCAACTGCATGCCTCGGGTATTCGCAACGTCTTGGCGCTGCGCGGCGATCCGCCTAAGGGCGCGACTGAGTTCCAGGCAACGGCCGGAGGCTTCCAATACGCAACAGAACTGGTCGCGTTCATCCGGGAGCTCAACATGGACTTCTGCATTGGCGCGGCCTGCTACCCGGAAGGGCACGTTGAGTGTCCCGATTCAGAAGCCGACTTGGCTCACCTGGTTGAAAAGGTTGATGCTGGTGCTGATTTCCTCGTGTCCCAGCTGTTCTTCGACAACGAGGAATACCGCGCCTTCGCACGCCGGGCGCGTTCGGTTGGCATTTCGGTGCCAATTGTCCCGGGGCTGATGCCAGTAACCAACGTCTCCCAAGTTGAGCGCTTCACCAAGATGTGCGGCGCACGCATCCCGCAAGAACTCCACCGCCGACTGCGCATCGTCGAGGATGATTCATCTGCCGTGGTGGCTACCGGAGTGCAGTGGGCAGTGGACCAGGGGCGCGAGCTGCTGGCGCAAGGTGCACCCGGACTGCACTTCTATACTCTCAACCGTTCGTCGGCGACGCTTGCGGTTCACGCGGCGCTCGGGCTCTAGTTCGAACAATCTCCACCGCCTAGCAGTACAGCTAAGGCCGTACAGCTAAGAAAACGGAGCGAAGTCAGGCTCGCGGACTGCGCCTTTGACTGCACCTAGGACTGGGCTTCGTCGTCAGTCCCACTCAACGGCTCGATCGGTCGCAGCCGTGGATGCACGCCATCCTCTCGCTTCAAGTCGCGCAACCGCTCGCACAGCCCAGACCAGCGCTTGCCGTCGTCGTTGTTCTTCACCGCCATCTCAAGCGCTTTGCGTGAGCCCACCAACACCACGAGTTTCTTGCCTCGCGTGACCGCCGTGTAAAGCAGCGAACGGCGCAGCATCATAAAGTGGTCGGTCGTGATGGGCATAACCACGGCGGTGTATTCACTGCCCTGCGATCGGTGCACCGAGATCGCATATGCGGGCAGTAAGTCGCCCAGCTCTTCGAACCCATATTGGTGTTCGCGCTCAGGGAACCGCACATAGGCCTTCGCCGCCTGCTTATCGATGTGCGTCAGCTGGGCCATGTCTCCATTCCACACCTCGCGATCGTAGTCGTTGCGGATCTGCATGACCTTGTCGCCAACGCGGTATCGCTTGCCGCCGCGTTCCACTTCGATCTGCCCTGGATTCAGCAGGTCTTGCAGGTCGCGGTTTAGTCCATCAGCGCCAACTTCGCCGCGATACATCGGGCACAGCACTTGGATGTCGCGAAGTGGATCGAAGCCAAACTTTCTGGGGATGCGCGAACCGACCATTTCACGCAGTAGCGCCCGGGCTTGTCGTGAATCGTTTGCTTCAACAAAGAAGAAGTCGCCGTTCTCACCGCCGCTGGTTGGGATCTCCCCTTTGAGCATTCCGTGCGCAACTCGCACGATGTCCGAATCGTTCTGCTGTCGGAAGATGCGTGTAAGCGCTGTTACCGCCACGCGGCCGCTAGCAAGAATGTCGGCAAGCACATTGCCCGGTCCAACGGAAGGCAACTGGTTCTGGTCGCCCACCAACACCAACGTCATCGTCTTAGGCACGGCACGAAGTAGCGCATAGGCGAGCTGCACGTCGAGCATCGAGGCTTCGTCGACAACCAGCATGTCACCCTCGAGCGTGTTCTTCTCGTCGCGCGCAAAGCGGTTCGCGCCTGGAGTAAACTCGAGCAAGCGATGCAGGGTGCTAGCGGCAAGTCCGGTCGACTCCTCAAGACGCTTTGCAGCCCGTCCAGTTGGCGCAGCCAACAACAGAGTCAGCTTCTTCTGTTCTAGAATCTGCACCAATGCCCGCACGATCGTCGTCTTACCAACGCCTGGTCCACCGGTGATGATCGACACCGGTTCAGTGAGCGCACGCACGACAGCTGCCGATTGCGACTCGGCCAACTCCATGCCAGACACCTGCATGAACCACTTCACGGCCGATTCGGCCTGCACCGGTAGTTTCTCGTGCTTGCCGAGGATCAAGTTGTTGATGGCGCGCGACACCCCGTCCTCCGCTTCTACCAATGCCGCCGGGTAGATCACCGGTTGCGGATCGTCTTGCAGCAAGACGGGGCCCGGAGGCAATTGCCGTGCAATGCGACCAGCCGTGGCCAACTCCGGCAGGCGCATGCGCAGTGCTGCTTGATCGCACGCCAACAATTCTGACGTGCGTCGGAGCAGCGC
This sequence comes from Planctomycetota bacterium, assembly GCA_051278165.1. Classification (GTDB taxonomy): domain Bacteria; phylum Planctomycetota; class UBA1135; order UBA1135; family UBA2386. The sequence continues at coordinate 40,034 of JBNMNW010000003.1, forward strand.
TTCTTCTGGCAAGAAGCAGTGGCCTTCACGCGCGGCTTGGCCGAGCACGAACTCCAATGCGGCATCGAATCGCTCTGGCGCCGACGGATCGATACCCATCTGGCCGGCCAAGCGATCGGCGATCCGGAACCCGACCCCAATCACATCGTCGGCCAAGCGATATGGGTTCGCCTCGACCATCGCCGATGCGTTCGCGCCGTAGCGCTTCGTGATCCGTGCAGCCAGTCCAGCGCTCAGTCCGTGCGACCGCAAGAACACCAACACGTTCTGCAGGTCCTTCTGCGCCTTCACGGCCTCAGACAGTTCGGCGATCTTCTTGTCCCCGAGGCCCCGCAGTTTTTTCAGTTGGTAGGGCTCATGCTCGATGATGCGCAGAGTGTCCTCACCGAACTCGTTGACGATCTTCTCAGCGGTGGCGGGGCCGATGCCCTTCACCAACCCGGAGGCCAGGTAGGCTTCGATGCCAGCAGCGGACGAAGGTGCGATGGCTTCGAACGTTTCCACTTTCAGTTGTGGCCCAAATTTAGGGTGCGAGTCCTCTTCGCCGGTGACCCGAAGGCGCTGCCCTTCCTTCAATCCAGCCATCGGTCCGACGGCTGTAACCACCTTGCCGGTAGTGGCTTCAATGATCTTGAGCACAGCCCAGCCAGTATCCGGGTTGCGGAAGCTGAAGCGGTCGATAACCCCCTCGAGAGTCACCGTATTGCTGGGGCTTTCTTTGCTCATGGAAACTTAGGCACCGCGCCTCATTGTCATGCGGCGCCGATCCGCTAAGGTTCTCGGCCCTTTCCCCCGTCCAAGGGGAGTGCTTGGCACCATACGCCAGCCTCCTTCTCGGCGCCACGTCGGCTCCGAACCGGATGGGTAACGTCAGCCTTTAGCTTACCTCCCTGTCACACTCCGCATGATTCGCGTCCAGGTCCGCCCGAACGAGCCGTTGGAAGCTGCACTCCGTCGCTTCAAGCGTCAGTGCAACTACGCCGGTATTTTCCGTCTCGCTAAGAAGCACGCTTATCACGAGAAGTCTAGCGACAAGAACCGTCGCGAAGGTCGTGAGCGTCTGCGCAACATCCTCATGGCCGAGCGCAAGCGTGGCGGTGGCTCGAGTGTTCGCAGCAACAAGAAGCGTCGCGCCCGTCCGGGCAAGGGCAATGATCGTCGTAGCGACCAACCGGATTTCGATCCGTTGACCGCGGACACGACGCTCGATCGCAAGGCAGCAGCGGAAGCTGGCAACATGCCACTCGTGACGCCGGCAGCGCCTGCCGCTCCCGCTTCATCGGAAGCGTAGTCGGATCGTGCTGAGCCGTTCGACATGCGCAGTGGCGCGGTCGAACGCCGCACTGATCACCAGCCGAACGCCAGCGATGTCGCTGGCGCGGACGGCTCTATCCCTGAGTCATCGATCTCCGGGTTGTCGATCCCTGGGCATTCAGGTCCCGGGGATTCAGGCCCGGCATAATCTGGCCCTGAGCACTCGATCCGCGAGCACCCGATCCGCGAGCACCCGATCCGCGAGCACTCGATCCGCGAGCACCCGATCCGCGAGCACTCGATCCGTGAGCACCCGATCCGTGAGCACTCGATCCACGAGCAATCTGGCCCGGAGCACTCGATCCCAGCACACATGGGCTCTCAAACTATGGGCCCAAATTCTGTTTACTCGATCGGTCTTGGCCAAGTTTGGGGACTCCTAAATTGGCACTGCCGCGATACCCCGGCGAAGGGCCGCGCGACCTCAGCAAACCGCTAGAGCAGGTTCGCGTATTGGTCGACGCTCGCACCTCTGGCCAGCGACTCGACCTCGCGCTCGCCGCGATCCTGACCTGGCGCTCGCGTTCGAGCATCGTGCGCATGATCGACAAAGGCATGGTGCGCCTCGAAGGCCGCATCGTGCCTTCCAGTCGTAAGGTCAAGCTCGGCGATACGATCGAAGTCGACGTGCCGCAGGATCCAATCCCGCAGCCGAAGGCTGACGTGAACTTCGAGTTGCCCATCCTGTTCGAAGACGAATACATGATCGCCGTCGACAAGCCTGCGGGCATGGCGGTGCATCCATCCGGCCGCCACCTGCACGGCACGTTGATTCACGAATTGCATCGACGGTATCGCCGCCCGGAAGAGCCGGAGCATGATGTTGTGCCGCGGTTGCTGCATCGCATCGACCTTGAGACTTCGGGCGTGGTCGCGGTTGGCCTCGATGAACAGTTCCATCAGCTGGTGCGCAAGCAATTCGAAGATCGGCTCGTGCAGAAGACCTACCTAGCAGTGGTGCACGGCCGGCCCGAGAACGAACAGGGTCGTATCGACTTTGGGATTCGGCCGGACAAGCAGTCCGCGGTGCGTCTCAAACTGACGACTTGCAAGTCAGGGCTCGGGCTATCTGCGGTCACTCACTACCGCGTCCTGCGCAGTAACGAGCGGTTCTCGCTGGTCGAGATCAAGCCGGAGACTGGGCGCACCCATCAGATCCGCGTGCACATGGCCGGGATCGGCTGCCCGCTCGTTGGCGACAAGCTCTACGGAGCCAACGAACAGCTGTTCTTGCAGGGCATTGCCGGCGAGCTCACTGAAGCAGATCGCGAGGTGCTGGTCTTAGACCGGCATGCGCTGCATTCGCACTCGTTGACCTTCTACCATCCTCGGCGCGATCACGAAGTCACGGTCGAAGCACCGTTGCCGCGAGAGTTTGCCGAGTTGGTTCCGCAGTAACTGCGTGGGCTAAGGCGTTATCGGCTAGTGGTCGGAGGGCGATTCGGCCATCACGCCAAGCACGCGATCCAAGAACGAGAGTTCCTCTTCCGAGCAGTGGCTCCAATCGAGGCCCAGTTGGTAGAAGTGCGAATCCGGTTTCCGGGTCACGCGCGTCGTGCGGGCCCGGATCTCGATGATCTCTTCATCAAGCGATAGGCGAAGGATGACTCCTTGACCTTTGATGGGGGGCTGGCCGGTCTCAAGGCCGATGCCCGTCCGCGAAAGATCCGTCACCGTGCAGAGAGCTTGGTTGTTGGCGTTCAAAGCCCCACACGCTTCCAGGCTGGCTACGGCAACGGCGCGATGGCGTGTTGACCGTCGACGATCGTCTTGGTGCATACCCTCTAGATCGGCATTTTGGCCGCGGTGGCATGAATGCATCCGGCCGTCGGGGCAGCCGTTGGGGCAGGCCGTTGGGGCAGGCTGTGGGGGCAGCTGTCGGGGCCGTCGGTCGGCGCGTCTCAGGATTCGCTTGGCGATGCCTTTAGGACCGAACTCGATGGCGGGACTAGACGGTATCGATCCGTTGAGCGCATGGGGTCAAGGCTGACGCGGCGCTGGCTGTCAGTCGCTTGCCCGCTGGCTTGCGCGTGTTGCCCAATTGGGTGATCCGCGGGTGTGTTGATTCGCTCAGGAGCCGAATCGGCTGCCACACATTCGTCAGTTGCGGCAGCATTCTGACGGTCGGATTCGCAGCTGTTGGCCGTGGTCTTGGGATCCATGGGCATTCCTGGGTAACGAACTTCACCAGGGTAAACCTCTGGGGTGTTGCTGCCAACCGGGCCATCGGCGATTTGGGGCTACGCCGCGAACATGGAACCCGCCAGCCACGGCAGAGCGCAAAGCACGACGAACAGCACGGCGACGGCGCGCAGTTCGCGGCCTATTGTAGGTGTCGGCCTTGCTGGAAGTTGCTCTTCCAGTTCGTCCTCGGCCTTGTTTTGCCCGCTCGTCGACCCTGTTGCATCTGTCTGCGTGGCGCCTGAATGCTCCACGTTGGCTGCGTGCCCAGCCTGCACGTGGCTGCCAACCTCGGTCGACGCCAACCTCAAGTTTGGATTGGGCACGGGCAGTCGCAGCAGTCGGCGCCCAGCGAACACCAGCACGATCAGCGCCACCGGCCAACGAGCCCATGGCGGCAGGCCCGCGCCGAAGCCGGTGCCGAGCACGCCGAGGAACAGCGCACCAGTCATCAAATTGCCCATCTCGAGGCCGCGATCCTCTTCGCGGCTGTCGGTGAATGGAACGCGATCCAGTTGCGTCATGCGTTCGGCGGCGAGCACAGCCAGGCCAAAGGCGAACAGAGCTGCTGCTGCGCGATCGAGGTGGTTTGGCCCAAAGCTCGTCACCAGGATCAGCGCGAGCCCATACGTCGGCACTAGCACGTGCGTTGTTAGCGCGCGCCAGGTTGCGTCCGAAACCAAGTCTCGTGAGAGGCTCGGGGCGTGTCCGAAGACCCAGCCCGTGTTCGCTTGATCCGCACGTGGCAAGAACGCGATCAAGAACGGCAGGTAGATAGCGGGGAGCTGCAACAGCAGGCAAACCAGCACGAAGTCGTTCTTGCCGCCTTCGGCTCCAAGCGTCAGGAAGACCATGCCTGCCGGCAGTCCCAGCAGCGGCAAGACCCGCGCTCGGAAGCCGGGACTGCGCCACATCGAGATCGCGACGAACTCCGCAATGCCGAGGCGCGGGCCGCGACCGCTGATCTTCGCCAGCAGGCGCAGCAGTGGTTGGCGCGCGCTGATGCGATTGCGTGTTGGAGTGTTCGCGGTCAGCAGGGCGACCGTTGCGAGTAGTAGGATCAGCACCAGTCCGGCCCATGGCAGCAACCGCCACAATTCGCCGGCGGGATCTGCTAGCAGTTTGGCGGCGTGATACGGCGGCAGTAGTTCGGCTCCGATGCGCCCGATGGGCAAGGAATCCGCCGTGCCATTGAGTTGGCGCAGCGCCAAGGCAAACAATACGAAGCCGGCGCCCAGCAACCCCGCCTTGACGGTTCCCATTGCGAGCGTCGCTCGAGCTACCCCGAAGATGCGTGCCAGTAAGGAGCGGAACGTCGCCAGCGAGGCGTTGGCGATACCGGTGCACGCACACGCGGCCACGATGTAGCCAATCGCCTGTAGCCACTCCCCGGTCAAGTGCGCCAGCAAGATTGCCGGCGGTAGTGCCATCCCGGTGGTCACGAGCACTAGTTGGAAGGAGGCGTGGCCCGCGCGCGCTAGCACAATCGATGTCGACGAGACCGGTGCCCCGGCCAGTAGCGTCGCATCCGCGGCTTGGCGCAGCGGTCGTTCTTCATCGCCGAGCGAGCCGATGCCGATCAGCAGTGTCGACAGGCACAGGTTTGCGGCCACGAACGGAATCGCCGGCACGTCCGGATAGAGCAGCATCGCGAATACGAACGCCAGCAGCGATTGCCACATGATCGTGGTCGTCAAGCTGCTGCCCTGGCCGTCGCCGGCACGGCGCGAATCACCGAAGAAGTCGAGCAGTAGCCACGTGCGAATCAGTGCGGTGATCTGAACTCTGGCGCGAACGGGCCTCATTGCGTGTGTCCTTCGCGCAGTAGCAAGCACGAGGCGGTGTAGCCATGGAGGTGGGTCACGCCACCAACCGGGCCAATCTCACCGTTGCACGTGCAACCGGCCAGCGGCACGTCCGGAGCAAGTGAGGCGAATCGTTCGTGGTCGTTTCCTTGTCGACCAATGCAGCGGAACATCAACGCAGCTTTCGCCAATCCGACATTGGAGAGTTCGAGTTGCGTTTGCAGATCATCGAGGCCGGATGAGCCATCGCGCAGGTGCAACTGCACGGACCGCCCGACCGACAAGTGTTCGCCGACCACCATCTGGCCATTATCGATTCCGAGCACGTTGCGCACCAGGAAGTCGCCGGCCGTCGGTTCGCTCATCGAGAACGGATTACTTGCAATGCCAATGAACAAAGGACTGCCGTCAGCAAGGAATGCATCAGCGTCGGTCAACGTCTGCAGCTGCGCTTCGACGAAGTTCTTGATCGGCATGTCATCCACGCGCCCCAGTCGGTTGCGGTCGGCTTGCGTGATGCGACCGGGCTTGCCGATTGGCCGGCAACCTTGCGCAACTGCCGGTTCGACGACGATATTGCCAGACAGCGTCACCACGATCGCTCCTTGGTTGACTCGTTGCCGTCCGCAGAACAACGCATTGCCTTCGGGATGCTGGCTGCCACTAGCGAGGCCGCCGATCTTTGGCACGGTCGGTAAGGCGAAGTCGAGTCCCGCTAGTAGCGCGCGCATGTCGCATTGGAACGGTTCGCCAATCACCAGCATGCCGCGCGGTGGCCCGTCGGTTTCGGGCAGTAATTTGCGCCATGCCGACGGTGCTGCATCAGCGTGCGGCAAGTCTGCGTTCGAGATGACCGTGGCTGCAGCATGTGCTCCCGGGAAGCGGCCGGCGAGTACGGACACCGCCTGCTGCTTGTCCGACATCGTGTTCTGATGCACCATTCCAGCGCCGGTGCAGCCCACCAGGGTCTTGGCGCCGATCATCTCCTGCAGGATCACCGGCAGGCGATCGAGGTCCGCGCCATATGTAGCTGACGCGAACACCACCAAGAGATCGACGGGGCCGTCCCCGAGGCAGCGGCGTACATCGCTGGCGATAGCCTCGCAGGCCTCCTCCAGGTCGTTGGATTCAGCTAGGGCGCTATGAAATTCCATGGGTGGGGGTACGGCTTTCAATACGCTGCACGCAGGCGGGCACGAATCCGTTAAGGCACGATAGACAAGTCACGCGACGGTGCAACGCAGGGACTGAAGGGGATTCCGTTGCCGCCAGTCGCGCGCCATGAGAAGGTGCGCAGCGTGCAGATCGTTCTAGTCAGTTCTCCGGGAGCGGGTGACTCGCCACATTGGAGCCATGAGCTCGCCGGCGACTTCGCGCGCTTGGCGGTTGCGCGGGGCGCCACGGTGCGCTGGATGGCGGCTTTGCACCCGGGCCAGCCGGTGCCGCCTAGCGAACTTGGGGTCCAGGTCTTCGCTCATCAGGAGCGCAGCAAGATCCCGCTGTCGAAAGTGGCGAGCAGCCAATTGGACGTGCCCATCGAATCGGCATTGACCGCTTGTCTACGCGAGCAGCCATTGTCGGTGGTCGTGCATATCGGCCTCGGCGCCCAAGGCTCACCAAACGTGCTGTGGTTGTCGGATCGGCTCGGCAGCCGCACGTTCGCGTGTGTGCGTGGTATCGAGTTGGTCTGCCATCGCGGCGACCTGCTCGATCGGGATAAGCGCATTTGCGAAAATTGGTGCGATGCAGAGCGGTGTCGGTGGTGCTGCTCGACGTCCCGCTTCCGAGGGCCGGCCAGCAATGACATGCGCAATCGCGTCGATCTGTACATCGCCGGCCTGCAAACCTGTGCCAGTATCTCGGTCCCGGCCGAAGTCGACGTCGACTTCGTTAGGGGGCTTGGCATCGCCGGCAAGCAGGTCGCGGTGGGAGCTTCAGCGGAAGATCTCGTAGCTCGCGTGTTTGCCGCCGTTGACTAGATTTCGTTGATTAGCCGCCACCGATTAGCCGCCACCGAATAGGTGCCACCGACCAAGTGCCGTCGACCAAGTGCCACCGACCAAGTGATAGGGCTATGCAGGTGGCCATCCCGTCGGCCGTCTATCGCTTGCGCTGGAAGTCTAGCGCGTCGAAGTCGAAGTCCGCGATTGGGCAGTCGATCTTGAATGCGGCAATGTTGCTCTGGCTGTCCAGCTTGAACGACACCAACGCGAACGGCAGAAACGTGTCGGGGAAGTCGACGCGGAACGTGTCGTCGTGCCAGTGCTTCATCGTGCCGAAAATGCGGCGCTGGGCCGGCACCAATACGAGCGACAGCTCACCGTCTTCGGTCAGCGTGACCGTGGCCGCGCCGTAGATGTCATCTTCGTAGTTGCCGGCGTAGTCCTTGAGCTCATGGCTTAGCGACGTGCCTTGACGACGTTGGCCTTCGCGCGTGGCTATCGCAGTCTTGGCACTCGCATCGATGCGCTGCTTGATCGTTGCGATGCGCGCCAGGACCTTCATGCCGTCTTCGCCGGCGTATTCGGCGTAGAGGGCGCGCTTCAGGGCTTCGTTGACGACGCCATCGTTGCTGTTGTTGAGCAGCACGAAGCCGAAGTTCTTACCTGGCATCAACGATACCTTGCTCAAGAACCCTGGCATGCCGCCGTCGTGCTCGACGATCTTGTTGCCGCGATCGATCGACAAGAACCAGCCGAGCCCGTAGCTCTTGAAGTCGTCGGTTCGTGAACCCGAGCCGCCGGGTGCCGTGTTGGTATGCGGGCGCCACATTTCGGCAAGCGAGGCTTGCGATACGATCTTCTGGCCCTTCCATGCGCCACCGGCCATCAGTGCACGCATCCAGATCGTCAGTTCGTGGGCCGACGAGTAGATCGAGGCGGCGGGCTTGCACGCTTGGAACTCGTGATCGGCAATCACTTTGCCATCGATGTGCGGCAGGGCTCGGTCGGCGTCACGCGCCAGGCTTTGAGCGTCTGGTCGCGACTGGTCCATGCCGAGCGGAGTCATGATGCGCGTTTGCACGAACTCACTCCACGTCTGGCCGGTCTTGCGTTCGATGACCTGGCCGGCGACCAGATACATCAGGTTTTGATAGCCGAACTTGCTGCGGAACGGCTGCGTGATCGGCAGCTTGGCTAGGCGTCGAATGACTTCGTCATCGCTGTAGTCGCTGCCGTACCACAACAAGTCGCCAGCGAAGGTCCCGAGGCCACAGCGATGGCACAGCAGATCCCGAATGGTCATGTGCGCCGTGATCCACGGGTCGCTCATGCGGAACTCGGGTAGGTGATCGATCACCAAGTCATCCCATGCGAGTAGCTTCTCTTCGACGCAAATGGCGACTGCGGTTGCCGTGAAGGCTTTGCTGCAAGACGCAATGTTGGTCAGCGTCTTCGTTGTCATCGGCTTGCCGGTCGACGCTTCGCCGTACGCAACTTCGGCGATGATGTTTCCATCCTGCACTACGGCAACTGCAAGCCCTTTGACGCCATAGTCCGCACCGGCCGCCTGCACGAGTTCTTGGATGCGTTCAGCTGTGGGAGCTTGTTGGGCTGTCGTCGTACTGATCATCAGCAGCAACAGGGCTACGGCTGAGACGGGCTGCTGAGCAAACCGAAACCAATGCGGGCGAGAAGGTGCATTCATGGGTGGACCTCTTAACAGATGATTGTCGGTGCGGCAGATTGGAATGCCCTGATTGTGGGGACGAGACGAACGTGGCCAACAACGATATGCTTTGCCACCGAATGCACCTTGTTTCCGTCGCTGTGGCAAGCATGTTTGTCGTGGGGGTTTGCGCACAATGCGTGCGCCCAACTCCACCTGTGTCTGGCTTGCCAGTCGACCATGCGTTGACGGTGCCCGTGACGTATTCCGATGGCTACGTCAGCAACGGCTCCATGATGTTGCCGAGCGGGCCAGCGCCGACGTGTGGTTGGCCGCTTGTTGTCTACGTGCATTGGCTCGGCGGCTCGCGCTTCGAAGAGAGCGCGCTGCAGTTGTTCATTGCGCAGCAGGGCTATGCTGTGTGGAGCTATGACGTGCGTGGCCAAGGACAGACCGTTGCGGCCAATCCAGGGCACCCAAACATGGGCAGTACCTTGTGGGGCCCGGTCGAACGCCATGACTTGGCGGAGCAGATTGATTGGGTGGCCAATGCGGTTGCTTGGCAAGGTTCGATCGACGCGACTCGCCTCGGGATCATTGGCACGAGCCAAGGCGGTGCCCATGCATGGTCGGCCGCTGCGTTGTCCGGCGAGTTGCTGACGACCCCCGGCCGCGCGGCGATCACGTTCCCATTGGTGCGCTGTGCCTTGCCTCGCGAACTAGTTGCCAACGCAACCTACGATTGGCTGTGCAAGGGAGAACTGTTCAGCACGTGGTGGCTCGACGCGATCTCTGGCACGTATGCCGCCTTGCCGCTCGACCCTGCGTTTGTGCAAGAATCGCGAGCGGCGTTCATCAATCAGGACCCGGCGAGCTTGCGCGCTGCGTGGTTGCTCGATGGCCGCGACATAGCGGCGCGTCTGGCTGTGTCCACGGTGCCCGTCTTCTACACGCACGCCTACTTCGATCTCGTCAGTGGCCCGCTGTCGGGCCTCGAGCACTTGGAGTCGATGTCTGGATCCGTTCGCTCGATGCTCAGCACGATCGGCCACAATGTTCCGGACAATCACCTCGAGCGTACTGCTTTCAAGAACCTGACCCTGCGTTGGTTGCACCGCTACCTCTGGAACGACTTGAACGAAGTCGAGTTCGAGATGCCACATCAGCTCGCGATGGTGCCGTTGACGGCAGCGGATCGCGACGATGCCAACTACGCGTGGAGTCGTGCGGACACTAACAGTCTGTTGCCGGTGGTTGTCGCCGAGCGGTTCTTTTTGACGGACAGCTTTGTGCTCGACCCGGTGCCACCGGCTAGCGCGCAGAGCGATGAACAGATCACCCACGTCATCGATCCAACCGCTACGACGTTCAACCCGACCGACTACTTCGATCAACCAGCCGTGCGTGACATGGCGAGCGTTCTCGCCGTTTGTCCCAATGACGAGAGCGTGTGGCAGATGGTCGCTTTCGCGGAAGGGCAGCTCGATCGCAGTGCCTTGCTGCACCTAGAACTGGTTCCGAACGCGGCGAGCTGGATGGTTGCTGTCAACCTGAGCATCGAGCCCATTGGCGGCGCTGAAGTCACGGTCGCAAGCGATGTGATCGTTTCGCGTGACAGCGCGCCGGGTGTGGCCGAGCAGCACGATCTGCGATTGCCGCCGGTGTCGGTTCATGTGTCCGCCGGAGCAACGGTGCGCCTGCGGTTGAGTAACCACTGGCTACATGAGTTTCCGAGGCAGCCGAAGCTGGCGGTTGCGCCATTGTTCAGCGACTTCGCTGTCAACATCAAGCAAGGTGCATGGCCATCCAGTTCGTGGTTGGAGCTGCCGCTGCGGCCGATGACGCCAAAGTTGGTTGTCAAAAAGCGTGCGATCGATTTGGCAACCTTGCCGAAGGTCGACGCCACCGTGCGCGGCGGCTTGGACCACGCTGGCGACCCTTACTTTGTGGCTATCGGGCTCAGCGGCATCGTGCCATCGACGAGCTACCTTGGCGTCACTGTACCGGTCGAAGGCGACTGGCTGGTGGTTGCTTCTGCCGCCAGCTCGTTGCCCTACTACACGGGCTTCCTTGGCTTTCTCGACGCCAGCGGTGAGGCGAGTTGCACGGTCGACTACTCAGCCGCCGCGCCGCTACCGCAAGTGCTCAACGGTAGCCGTTTGACGATGATCGCGTTCGTCTGGGACTCTCAGTGGGCGCCGACCGGCGAAGCCAGCAACGCTTGCGAGATTGCCCTTCGCTAAGCGGCTACCGCGACGCCGTCACAGCGACGCCGCCACACCTGCGCGCGTTACGCGTCGCCGGCGGCTTCCATACGACGCTGTCGTCGTTGGTCAGCCGTCATCTCGGTGTCGAGGCGACCGAGGAAGGCGCCGCCTTCTTGTGCGCGGATGAACTTGGCGAACAGCGGCGTGACCTTGCGCACATGCTCGAGCATGTCGAGCGCCACCTTTCGGTAGGAGAAGTGTCCTTCGGGACCGCTGCGCAGTTCGACGAAGTAGGCAACCTGGCGCGGGTCGAAGATCAGACGCACGCGTTGCAAGAACCCAAACGGCGTCACGTAGGCCGCGGCGTTCGGAAACTGTTCGGCGATGCGTTGCTGGCGCTCGGCTGTGCGCGTCATCACGTCGATGTAGTCATCGCCGAGACCGGCTTCTTGCATCAATGGCGGCACGGCAAAGCCATGCGCTGTCGTCAGCAGTTGCTGCTGTTGGAACCCCTTGCGGTGGCGGCCGATGTCGCGGTAGGCGCCGAAGTCGAGCACGGTTTCGAACTCGAACATGTCGCCGCCTTCAAAGCCTTGCGGCCAGGCATCGTGCGAGCTGCGCGCTGCGAGCACCTTGTCGAGCAGTTGTTCGCGTTGCTCGGCCGTCATCGCTTGCACGCGCTCGACCAACGCCGAGAACGGCAATTGGCTCGATTCGTAGAGCAGCGAAGCCAGCAGACGGTTGTCGAGGTTGTCGTCGTAGCGCAGCAGGTTCGTGTGACCCGTTGCTGGTCCCACCTGGGTTTCGATCTTGGCGATACCGAGCTCCGCTGCGATCTTCGGCAGACTCTCGTGCAGTGACTGCTGGAACGCGTTGGGCGTGGCATGCGTCAGCAACGTCGGCAAGACCTGTTGGGCTTGCTCCTTGATGCGTTCGCCAACCAGGCGGAACTCGGCCAGCGGATGGCTGCGCAGTTCGCTGATGATGTCGCTGAGCGTGCGAGCGTCCGCGACCATGCCCCACTTGGTGTCGATTGCTGGCGTCAACAAGTAGCGCGCGGCGTCGAAGGCTTCCGCCTTGACCGTGCGGTTGTAGGCGCCTTTGTTTTCACCTTCAGCGAGCGGGCGAATGCTCTTCAGATGGTTGAGCAGCACCTCGGTGGCCCGCGTGTAGAGCGCGAACGTTTCTTCGAGCACCGCGTTGTAGTCGGCAAGCACATCGCCGCCGGCGGCCACAATGTCTGGATCGCGGTAGTGCGTTTCGGCTGTGAACGGAATGTAGCGCGTCGAGGATTCTTCGAAGCTGCAGCGTCGTTCGCGTTGGATGAAGCGCGTCACCAACTGCGAGACACGTTCGACCGCGAGGTGCACAACCGATCCTTCACGCAGCGAGTTGTGGCCGTGGTCGATCGCGTAGGTCTTGAGGAACTTGCCCGACTTGTCGGCCATCACGCTCGACAGCTCGTCCTTCTTGGCGGCTGGTAGCGGTAGGTCCTCAAGCTTCTTGCCCTGCGACTCGACACCTTGACGCAGGCGGTCGAGGAACTGGTCCCGCATCGACTTGCTGCTGCGCGAATAGACGCCGTTTAGCGTGGCCGCAACTTCGGCCGGCAAGCTGTGCACCATGTAGATGTCAGCGTGATCCGGGCCGTCGACGACGGAGAAGTAGGTCTCGAGTAGCTGGTGCTCGAAGTCGCTATAAGTCACGTCGCTCAGCTCCGCTTTAACGCGCGTTGCATCCAGAGGTAACAGGCGGCAGCGCCGAGCGTGATGCCAGCAGCAAATGCGAACCAGACGATGGGTGCTTCGAGCGGAGTGATGTGAGCGAACATGCGTGCATCGGAGCGATCTTCTGGGCACGAGGCAAGCCTCGTCCTGTGATGACGTATTCGCCTGTCAGCACATCTCCCCCGCGTAGTTTTTCAGTGCCCCCGTTGCACCACTCAACTGGCATGGTGAGAAGCACAAGGTTGGCGTTGGGGTTCTTGGTTGCGGTCGGGCTTGGCTCGCTCGCTCGCTTGGCTAGCAGCCAGCAGCTGGAGTGGCAGGTACCATTGGCGGGAGCCGTGGAATTTCAGCGTTCGGGCCGGGCCAAGGCGAGTGCTAGGTGCACCAGCAAGCAGGCGGCCAAGGTCGCCGAGCTCGCCTCGGCGTTGCCCGCGCGATACTTGCGGCAATTGCCGCCGGCGCCGTTCTTGTGTGAAGGCGAGCTGCGGCGCGATCAACGGGCGCTGGCAGCTGCCGTTGCGGACCTGCGAGATGTCCTGCGGGCGATGGCATTTGACTTGTCCTCTAGGTCGGGTTCGCAGCGATTTCCGCGGCTGTTGCCGTTTGGAGACGTGAGCGTGCGCGGCAGTTGGTCCACGCTCGGCGAGGCGGGGGAGCAGTCACTGGCGGGGCAGCTGCAGGCTCGCCTACCGCGCAGCCTGCCGCGCGAGTCGCGTGAGTTAGCGAAGCGTTTGGCCGGGTTCTGCATGCTCGCGACCTCCGGCACGGTGAAGTTGACCCGCACGGTCGATCGTGAGCGCGGGTTGGTCACGGGATTTCGTGGGGAGCTGGATCTGGTTGTCGCCGAAGAAGAGCGCTGCTTTCGGCGCCTGCACATCGTCGAGCAATGGCAGTTCGTCGCCGTGCGGGACAATCAGGACTTTGACTTCCGTAAGCGCGTCGCCGCGGCGATCCGCGAGGGCACAGCTTGGGTGCGGGCGGCGATTGAGGCTGACAAGTCGTTCCTCATAGACCGACGCGGCGAGCGCAACTACGGCACCGGCCGACTGGCGTTGGCGCTGCTGGCATTGTTGAACGGCCATGTGCCTGCCAGCGATGAGATCGTGCAGAAGGGGTTTGCGGCGCTGCGTCGCCGCCGGATTGATGATGCGTATTCATTGGCCACATCCTTGATGGCGATGGCGGCATGGCATCAGCGAGCATCGTTGGCCGAGCGGGACCGCTTGGTCGCCAAGAAGTGGCTCGCCAACATGCTGACGTGCATCGATACGCGCAGTGACCCGGAGCAGTTGCTGCGATTCAACTACACGCGAGGCACTCGCTATGACACTTCGCTGCAGCAATACGGGCTGTTGGGGCTGCGGGCGGCGCAACAAATTGGCTTGGCAGTGCCGTCGCATGCATTTGCGGCGTCGGTCCAGCACTTGTTGGCAGTGCAGGCTCCGTCAGCAGGTTCCCATGCCTTGGAGACGGTGAATCATCTTCAGCTGCGCGCGTCGCTGGGCACCGATAAGCCACCGGAGAGCACGCGGCACAACGTCAAGGTGCGCGGCTTCGCCTACCAAGAACGCGATGCGCCAGCGTTTGGTTCAATGACCAGTGCTGGCGTCAGCGGGCTGCTGCTGGCCCGCGAAGGGCTAAAAAAACAGGGCGGTCGGCACCTCGCGTTGCAGAAGCGCATCGACGCGGCGGTTCTTGATGGCTTCGCATGGCTTGCTAAGAACTTCTCAGTGCGCCTCAACCCGGGCTTCGCCGAACGGGCTGACAACCACTGGTCGTATTGGCTCTACTGCCTCGAGCGTTGCTGCGAACTCGATGGCATCGCTCGCTTGCAAGGTCGCGACTGGTACTACGAGGGCGGCTTACAGTTGCTGGCGGCACAGCGTGCCAATGGTTCGTTCCAGGCGGGGCATTCGAGCACGCTGCGGTTGGACAGCACATGCTTTGCAATTCTGTTTCTAGCCAAGGCATCCGCGCCGGTGCCGATCACTGGCAGATGAGATAGGCTCCGCGGCCTCGTCATGGATACCCGGTCCTTCGATCCACAAGCAGAACTCACGTTGCGCCGCCTGCGTTGGTGGTTGGTGGCGGCGTTATTGTTGCTGATGGGGGCGGGCCTGCGGCACCACTTGGTCTGGGGTGAATCCGCCAGCATGCCGTGGCTGCCGACCGCCATGAACGTCCTGGAGGGCGCGTGTTTGTGCGGTTTCACGGCGATTGCGGCGGTGGTCTGGTGGCGTGCGATGACCCTGGTCGACGGCTGCAAGATCGATGTCGCCAAGTTGCTGCGGCTATCGATGCCGATCTTGATCGCGGCGATCTTGGTGCCGTGCTTCCTGACCGCGGATCCCGTCGACTACGTCATGCGTGGCCGCATCATGTCACTACACGGCGGTAATCCGTATCGCGACGTGGCGCTCGATTATCCGGCTGATCCGTTCGTCTTGTTTGGTGATCGCGGCTGGAAGGGCATGACGTTGCCGTATGGCCCTTTGGTGGCCAACTTGCAGGCAGCGATCGCGTGGTTGGCAAACTTGCTGCCGGTGTCGCCACGCCTTGAACTGATCAGTGCCCTATTGCTGTTCAAAGCGGTCTTCGCGGCGGCATTGGTTGGTTGCGCGATGATTGCTGCGCGCATGGCTGAGTTGGTGCGTCCAGGCAGTGCTGCGTATGCGTTCGTCGCGGTGCTGTGGAATCCGTTGTTGCTCAACGATTGCCTTGCCAATGCACACAACGATTCGCTGGTGTTGCTGTGTGTCTTGCTCGCCGTGTTTGCGGCAATGGCGTCGCGCGCTGCGATGATGGTTGTGGCTCTGTGCCTCGGCGCGATGACGAAAATCGTGCCGGTGGTGCTTGGGCCGACGCTGTTTGTTCATGCCGTGCGCACCGGCAAGCTCAGTCGACTCGTCATCGGCAGCGTTATCAGTGCTGCGCTATTTGGCGCCTTCTACCTGCAGTTGTTAACCGAAGTGGGAGTCGGGGCCGTTTTGCAGCGTCAGGACGCACTGCAAGGCGCAAGCCTGTGGTGGGGCGTGCACGAACTGACGGGTGTATCGTTGTCCATACTGACGACCGTTGGCCGCGCCTTGGTGTTGCTGTGGGTTGGCGTTTGCTGCGTGCGCCTGTGGCGCCGTCCCGAGCCGACCGAACTGCTATTCGCCAGTGCCTCGTCGCTGTTGATGCTGGCGGTGTTTGGCGCCGCATTGTTTGGCACGTGGTATCACGTCTGGTGGCTGCCGCTCGGCTTGTTGCTTGGCCGCGGCTATCTGTATCGCGCCGCTGTTTGTGCCACGGTCACGTCGTCGCTGGCCTATCTTATTTGGGCTTCCATGCGGCGATTCGACGGCCCAGCGCAGGTTTGGGTCGTTGCTGCTGGGGTCGTGGTGCCGTTGCTTGCCGCCCTGCGCTTGCCTCGGCAGGCGCGCGTGTCCGCTCAGCTTTAGGCGGCGGGCAGGTCTCAGGCCAATAGGGCTCAGGCCAATAGGGCCGAGGCGGAAAGGGCTCCGGCGGACATGCGCACAGGTCGTGTGGCCCGGCACTGTTTGCGATTACTGTTTGCGAGCATTACTCGACAGCACGACTCGCACCACGGGTCGTGTTGGTGACTAGCTGTGTTGGTCTTCGAGGAAGCGCTCGGCTTCGATCGCTGCCATGCAACCAGTGCCGGCCGCGGTGACTGCTTGGCGGTAGATGCTGTCCTGGCAGTCGCCGGCAGCGAACACGCCCGGGATGTTCATTGCGGTCTTGCCGGGCGCCGTCGTCAGATAGCCGACGTTGTCCATGTCGAGCACGCCTTCGAACAGTTTCGTGTTCGGCTTGTGGCCAACGGCCAGGAACAAGCCATCCGCCTGGACCGTTTGCTTCACGCCGGTGGTGCTGTGGGTCAGTTCGAGTCCAGTCACCTTGCCAGCCGAGACGTCGAGCACATCCGTGACGTTGTGCTCCCAGAGCACTTCGACCTTCGGATTGTTGAGGGCGCGCTCCAGCATGATCTTCGAGGCGCGCATTTCCTTGCGGCGCACGACCATCGTGACCTTGCTTGCATACTTGGTCAAAAACGTCGCTTCTTCACATGCCGTATCGCCACCGCCGACGACGTAGACATTCTTGTTCTTGAAGAAGAAGCCGTCGCAGGTCGCGCAGGCTGACACGCCGCGGCCTTGCAGCTTGGTCTCGTTTTCGAGGCCCAGGTAAATGGCGCTTGCGCCGGTCGAGATGATCAGCGTCTCGGCCTTGAAGACTTGGTCTTCTGCCGTCGTGATGGTGAACGGTCGCGAGCTGAGATCGACCGACGTGCCCATGACATCGTGGACCTCGGTGCCGAAGCGCTCCGCTTGCTTACGGAACGCGACCATCATTTCCGGACCCATGACGCCGTCGGGAAATCCCGGGTAGTTCTCGACGTCATTGGTGATCGTCAATTGACCACCTGGTTGGTCGCCGGTCAGGAGCACGGGTTCGAGGTTGGCGCGCGCGGCGTAGATGGCGGCGGTGTAACCAGCGGGGCCGGAGCCGAGGATGAGAGTCTTTCGGATTTCAGTCATGGCGTGTTGCAGAGAGTAGCGATGCTACGTGAGCTTCTGCATCAGTTCCCATCGGGAATCAGCGAGGTGGCTGCGACAGCTCGTATTCGCGGATCCGCTCGTGGTCGCCGGGCGATAGCGGGACTGGTTCGAATTGCTCCTTAGAGCCACTCGCTGCGACCGTTTTGGCCGTCAGGCCGGCGCTGGCAACCAAGTCGACGACCAGTTGGCCGTATTCGCGCACGATGATGAATTGGGCGCGGGCGCCGCCGTTATTGGGGTCCTTCACGTCGACCCGAAAAAGTTGCGTGTAGCGGCTCTGGCGGACGGCCCCGAGCACCTGGAGCGGCTTCTTCTTGGCCACGGCGTCCCACGGCATGCTGTCGAGCACAGCCTGAGACTCCACCGTTAGAAGCTTCCGGCAGGTCTCCCGGTCCTTTTGCTGCAAGGCCGTTTGGAAGGCGGCGAACGTGGCACTGGCGTCTTGCGAGCCGTCGTCATGGGAGCATCCGGCGAGCGCGGCCAACAGCAGCAGCATGGGGGTGCGCGCGTTCATGTTGCAGACATCGTCATGTCCCAGGCTGGGGCTGAAATCGAATCTGGGTGGTCGGGCGATCTGGCGCACGGTTCTCCAGCTCGTGT
>JBNMNW010000004.1:0-54124 GCA_051278165.1 Planctomycetota bacterium
CCTCACCTAAGACGTCGGCTCCCACGACAACTTGATGTCGGGACTCAATCACACGGCCTGCAACCACGCTGTCTACGCTTCGCAGCCAGGGTCACCCCTGAACCACGCAAGACTCGCTTCCGGCTGGCAGCCAACCTTGACCGGATGGGATTGGATACCCATCGGACTCCAAAGATGGTTTCAGTGATTCAGTTCATTCATCCCCCATCTCCAAGCTTCCTAGCGCACAGGCGCCACAAACTGCAGGAAGCCGAGCGTCGACAGTGGTAGCCGCGCAGCGGCGGCGGCGAAGCATAGCAGCGGCACAGTGGTGCTGACGCCGGTGGCGATCAGCAGTGCGACCGTCGCGGTGTTGCCCGCCAAGAAGCCGAGCGGCACTGCGACCAACTGGGGTGCGAAGCAAAGCCAGGCCAGCGCGATCGGTAGCAGCATGCCGGTCTCAATGGTCAAACCAACGATTGGTCCGACCGACGCCCCTTTGCGCAGCAGCCCATAGAGCCCGAACGACGAAGCGAGTCCGAACTCAATCCACGGCACTTCGCCGCCGATCGCGATCCCAACGCCGATCAACACAACCATGCCGCTCGTAGCGAGCCCGATCGCCCACCATTGACCACGCCGAAGCGTCTCCTTGAGAAATAGCGTGCCGAGCACGATCTGCACGATCGGGGTAATGAAGTAGCCGATCCCGGCGCGGTAGAGTTCGCCACGCGCCATCGCGACGATGAAGATGAGCCAGTTGATCGTGATCAGGCCCGCGCAGAGCGCTAACCGACCGAGCATGCGACGATCGGCGAGCGTGCGTCGCAAGGCACCAAGGCTGCCGCGCATCCCACACAGCGCGAGACACAGCAGTAGCGACCACACAAGTCGATGGGCCAGGATCTCAAGCGACCACGGCACACGTGCTGACGCGATCTGTTCGGGCGCGACGGCGTTGAGCGCTCGCAGATGCAGCGGGAAGACGAACGCCCAGAAGCCGTAGGCCGCCAACCCGAACAACATGCCGGTCGAGTTCGCGTTCGATCGGGCTTCTGGCGTGCGCATCGTGCTGTCGTATCCGCGCGGCGACTTGCGCGCGACGGGCGAACTGCCACGCACGTTGGAGCTCTGCACCCTTGACCAGCCTGGTAAGCCAGTCCATAGAGGAAGGCGACCGTTGCGAAGTCGGCGTAGCCTGGCGCTGGCAGGGTTCAAGCACCAGTTTGCAGTCGCAGAACGTGACCAACGAATCCGCGAACGGGTTTGCCGACCGGATACTTGATGTGCAGCATGCCGCCGGCGCTACTCGACAACGATCTCACCGAGGCTCTTTGTGCCGACGAAGAACGGACTCTAAACCAAGCGTCCCGAAGGCTCATTTGCCACGGACGCCAAGCCTGAATCGGCGCGTCTAGCAGGCTGCCGCGTTCGACGCAGAATTGCCGTCGCGAGCAATGCGCTATAGATCCAATAGTCGGATTCCGATCCTGGCGAGCGGCTAGTTGCCGTCGCCAGGAGGCCCTGCCGAGCCGGGTCTTCGAACCCGAACCCGGCGGCAGTCGGAATCAGGTGCCGATGGTCAGCAGAACCGCGTCACCCAGCGTGGCGCCGAGGGGGTTCACCTCGTTGGCGGACGGGCCAATCAGCGACGCGTCGAGGGCGAAGCCCTGCGCTGCGATGATCGAACCAGACAAGACCGGGTTGAGTGGCACAGCGAACGGAGCGTCGGTGTAGGTGCCCGCGACCGGGACGCCCAGCAGGATCAGGTCCGTCGAAGCAAGCAGATCGCAGTTGATGCCGAGGAGCCCGCCGAGGGGGATGCCTGGCGACAACTGGGTCAGACCGTAGACCACGCCGCCAATGATGGCGGTCGGCGACAGGCCATCGACGACGACGCTGAACGACGTGCCCAGAACCGGCGGGGCGGTCGCGTCAGTCGACGGGCCCACGAAGCCGCTACCGCTCGTGTAGGCGGTCATATCCACCGTCCAGTCGAGACGGTTGTCCGTCGAGCCGTCGCCTTGGCTCCAACCCACGATTCCCTCGTTGGAGGCGCTACCGCCGTTACCGACGTTCGGGCCGAACGAGTAGATGACGAGGCCAGGAATGAACGTGATCTGGAGATCGTTCATTGCAGATGGCACCCCAGCGGCAGCGTCCCAGTTCGGAACACCGTCCCAGGTGATGCGGAGCTGGCCGCCATTGTCTTCAACCCAAAGGGAGCCGGCGGCATCCAGGTCGAGGTCGTTGAAGAAAAGCGCGAACTGCGGCAGCAGAGGACCAGCAGTGCCCTGGAACACCGACGAAACGAAGCCCGAGTTACCGCCATTGTAAGCAAACGAGTTGTCTGCGCCCTGGTCGCCCACTCGGATCGTGCCGTTGGTGTTGATCGAGATCTGGGTGAAAGGCACGCTCAAACCGGTTGCCGGGTCGGGGTAGGTTAAGCCGCCAGTTACCGGCGTCATGACGACAGTCGCGTCGTCCCAACAGGCGCACGAGCTGGACGTGAACGCACCGAACCACGGGTTGGTTGGATCCCTGATTTCGATGCCGCTAGCCTGTGGGGTGGCCGCGTCATATGGAAAGCCAGCTGTCTGGCTGACGTCCCACGTGCCGCCGCCAGTGTCGATCATGAGCCACGAGGTGTTCGCGAGGTCGACCGGGGCGCCCTGCGCGAAATGCTCGCCGAACTGGCTCGGGAAATCGCAGGGCGAGCCATACTTCTCCTTCGTGGCGAAGCCGGCGGCAAACGTGTAGTGAATGTTGGCGTTGAAGTTACGCGGGTTGAAGTTGGCCGCGAACGGGTAAGCAACGCCGGCACCTTCAAAGAACTGGAGCTGAGGTGTCGATGCGAAGAGCGCTCCGGTGGTCGTGCCGTTCGTGTAGTTGATCGCAGTGCCGTTCGTGACCGTCACGTAGAAGGCCTGAACCTCGCCCGCGGCAATCGGAACGGAGAGCGCAATGGGCAGCGGCGTAGGAACGTTCGCTCCCAGGCTAAGAAGACCCGTGGTACTTCCAACGAGCGTCCAAGCGGTGGGATTCGCCACGTCGGGCAGGTACGGCAGGTTGGGGGCCAACGTGTAGACCTCCATGTCCCACGTGCCGGCATCGAGGTTGACGTCAAAGCCGGTAATGGTGACCGGGATGACGGCCTGCAGGTCGAACATGTTGCCTGCCTGGCCGTTGCCACCAGCAAACGTGGTCGTCAGGGTCTGTGCCGGAAGAGCTGCGACAGCGAGAGCGGCTGCCAGAGGGAGAAATAGGCTACGCATGGGGGTCCGTTGGGTTGTCCGGGTGCACGGGGTAAACTCCCGATCAAGTCGAGCGAGAGCGCTACGGACCTTGCTAGAGGCCCGAGTCAAGCGGACTAGTTGACGACCGGAGTTACCGTCAAGGTTCCCATGTCATGGCACTTATTTTCGCATTGATCACCTCGCCCGGTGCGCTGCCGCGGCCCAGCGCTATCCGGATGGCAACAAATGGCCCATCAACGGGTTAGGACAAGCAAGCTGCCGCGGGGACCAACCGTCCACATGCACAGAAGAATCCAACCCCGCGGGCACGACATCGCCGCCGTGGTAACGGCCGCAAAGGCCGCGAGCCTCCTGCGCGTCGATATCGATCTTCACGAGCTCGAACTCAGCCAGCGCTTCAAGCACTGCTGGATTGCGGAACGTCATGCGTTCCACTTCTCGGCAAGAACCTCACCAAGTCGCAGTGAAGCACAACAGCACGAGCTGCTTTTCTCTTTGGCAGCGGCAAGCGCAGCGTCGCAAGACACCGCGTAGGTAGGCCCCGGCGCGAGTGGCGGCTTGGGCGCGCAATTGACGAGCCGGAGGTCTCCCTGCGCAGCCAGGAACATTCCGAACACTAGCGATATCCACTGTATCCGGCCGCCCTTGACGTCTTTGCAGCGCCAGATCTTCCGGCCGATGCCAGCCAACTACAGTGACGCAAACTAGGTGGCGAAGACCCTGACTGAAGAGCGATCGCTGGCACATAGGTGCTTGGATCCAAGCTGGGACATCACGGCAAGGCTGCCAGCCCAAAGGTTGGCGTGAAGGCTTCAGACCATTGCAAATGACCAGGGCTGCTCAGCAAAGGCCGAAGACCTCACTTTGGCTTCCTCTGCTGAACAAACAAAAACACCACCGCAGCCAGCGCAATGACGGCCCCAAAGAACTCTCGGGATAGCTCCACGCGCGGATCCTCAGATGACATGCTGACTTGAGCCATCGAGAAGTCTTGTTCGCCAAACAGATTCTCGAAGAGCCCAGGTCCCGTGATGACCATTTCAACGAGGCAGAAGAGCATCGAGAGAATCAGCAACCATCTTGGAATCCGCTTGAAGACCGCAGTGACAAAGAGAACTGCGATGAGCAAATAGAAAGCCAACCACAACGCCGCATCGAGACTGGACGGCTTGTAGTAGACCGCTGGATCGATGTCGTTCCTTTGCAACCAGGCGAAGGTAACGAAGAGGAGTGCGAAGACAACATGAACGGTCGTGAGGATCGGAGCGGTCTTCATGGAATGGGAACAATGGAACAAGTCGACTGAAAGCGTCAAGGTGCAAGCGGCACATTGAGCCTCCGCACTCATTCGAGTTTTTGCGTCTCACGCCGTCGACCCCGCGCAAGTGACAGCCCGTCAGCGCAACCGTTGCGAACACCGGACCGCGAGGTTTCGCCATCAGTCTTGCTCACCAGATACACCGCTCCACCATAGCGGGCTGCCGGGTTGACGTCGCGCGGTCCGCACCATGGTCGCGCGTCGTGCGGGTGTTGTATAAAGTGCAGTTCGTCCACAGACTCCTCCGCGGACTAAGTGGACAACGAGGGGCATGACTAGACGAACTCGACCGATCGACCACCTCGACCGATCGACCACCTCGCTAGCGAGCGCACGACTGCCCTACCACTGCAGCAGCAACAGCTCGCTACAGAAGCCTGGTCCCATCGCCATCATCAAGCCGCGATCGCCTGGCTTACCGGGGTTTTGACGCAGCGTTTCGCTCAGGATCATGATCACCGATGAGCTCGACAGGTTGCCTGCGTGCGCCAAGCACTCCCAACTAATGCGCAGGTCTTCATGCGACAGTTCCAAGCCTTCCTGCAATGCCTGCAGGACCTTTGGGCCGCCTGGATGGGCGATCCAACGCTGGATATCGCTGCGTGACAACTTCTGATCACTCAAGAAGGCGTCGACATCGACCGGCAACTGTTCGCGTGCGACCTTGGGCACATCCGTCGACAACACGATACGGAAACCGTGGGCACCGATGTCCCAGCCCATCACGTCTTCGGTGTCTGGATAGAACACGGAACGAGTCGTCAGGATTTCAGGCCCCGCTGCCTCGCGGCCGCTGCCAACTACGACTGCCGCAGCGGCACCGTCGCCAAACAGACCGGTGCTGACCAAGTTGGCCATCGAGCGGTCCTGTGGCTGCAAGGTCAGCGAGCAAAGTTCTACCGTTAGCACCAAGGCAACCGCATTCGGGTTGCTGGCAACGAAGTCGGCGGCGCGAGCAACTGCTGCTGCACCGGCAACGCAACCGAGTCCAAACATCGGGATGCGCTTCACGTCGGGACGAAGGCCAAGCCGTGTCACTAGACGTGCGTCAACCGAAGGACTCGCTAAGCCAGTCACCGTCGAGAAGAAGATTGCGTCGACTTCGTCACCGCGAATACCCGCTTCGGCGAGCGCCTTCTTGCAACTCGCCTCACCGAGCGGCACTGCGGCCTTTAGCCAAGCTGCATTGGCCCCAGTGAAGCCACCGAGGTCATCATAGGCTTCGAGCGGCAACGCCAAGTAGCGACCGTCGATGGCACTATTGCCGTGCATCGAACGCAACCGTTCCGCAAGCCTCGGCTCGATGCCGAGCAAGCCAACAAGGCGGTCCGTCAGCTTATCCTGCGTGTAATAGTGTTCGGGAAAAGCAGTCGCCGCAGCAGCAATTTTCAACGTCTCAGCCTCGGTAGTAGATAGGGCACACTGGCCCGGTATTCAGCAAACTGACTGCCATACATTCGCAGCCATCGCGCTTCTTTGAGAAGCGGACCGATCGCGCAATACGATCCCCAAACCAGCGACAGTAGCAGCCAGTCTAGCGACCAGGTCGGGGCGGTCCACAACACCATGGCAAAGCCGAGGTAGATAGGTTGCCGGCAACCGCGAAACAAACCGCCGCTTGGCATACTGCCAAAGTTGACAGCTTTGCCGCGAAGCAGTGCCCACCAGCCAGCAGCACCAGACTGAACGCCCAGGCCAGCATCGTGCAATGCCTTGATTAAGAACAACCAGGCCAAGCCGAAGACGGCCCACTGCAGCATGCCGACGGTGCCTTCCGGGCTATGCCAAGTCACGCCACTTGGTGACCACAACCAGAAAGTCGCTAGCAGTTGCACCGAACCAAACAGTGCAAAGGTAGTGATCGCCAGCGTTCGCCCATGCCCAACCGGGGACAGGCGACGCAACGTGCCAGCACCGCGCCGCGACAACAATAGGCTATGTAGAATCGGAAACTGCAATAGCAGCAACCCATTGGCGATCGCCGCCGGCACGCCCGTCAGGCTGCCATGACCAATCTGCATGCCGCTAGCCAACGCCCACGCCATGCTGCCAACAGCGAGCACAAACGCCGCGTGACAGACGGCTGCCATGACCAAGGCGGCAATTGGGTGAGCCCGCTCTGGCGAGAGCTTGTTCACGATGCCTCCTTTACGAATAGAGCCGCATAGCCAACGGCCGTGCTGCGACTCTCCCGCAAACTCACGGCGCGGTTCCGTACCGTCGCCAACAGGTTGGGAGCTTCGCCAGTTAGTTGCACACGTCGCAGCCCAGCTCGGCTCGCCATCGCATCCAGTTCGGACGGACGGATAAACATGCTCCAAAGGTGTGTGCCCTTGGGCACAAACCCAAGTCCCTCACCAAGCCAGATTGCCAGCAGCCGCGATCGCAGACTGCGATCAATCGTATTGACGAACAGGCTCCCACCCGGCCGCATCAAGCGGGCCGCTTCGGCCACAGCAGCGCCCGGATCTTCAACGTGCTCGAGAACGTCGGCCAACAGGACGACATCCGCCTGCCCGCCACGCACGGGGCTCGCGTGCATCTCCGCCACGATGGGGAGAAAGCGCGTGTCGCTTTGCGCTTCCGAATCCGCGGCTTTACGGGCCGCTCGCAAAGCCAATTCGGCGATGTCGAGCCCGATCACTTGGGCCCCACTGCGCGCCAATGGCACGGCCAACAAGCCGCCGCCGCAGCCGAGGTCGACGACGATTCGGTCACGCCAAGTGTCGCCCAACCACTGCTTGAGTAGCTGCAAACGGAACGCACTTACGGCGCGAAGCGATGCGAACTCGCGGCAGTTGGGATCCCACCAGCCATCGCGGTCAAACAAAGCATCTGCGGTTGCCATACTCACAGCAGCTCCTTGCGCACGAGAACGACAAGACCACTCGCTGCCAGCAGGCGGAGGTAGTTGCCTGATTGCTCCAAGGTGACCGGATCACCACCGTCCAGAACCAATCCAGCGGCGTCGTTCTGCCAGGTGCCATCGAGAGTCTGAAACGAGTATTTGCCCGCAACCTCAGCCAATGCAGCCGCCGTGTAGGTGCCGTCTGACGAGAACAAGTAATAGATCTTTCGCAGGGAAGCTGCGGCATCGCCTTGGATGTCTACCGATTCAAACAAGCCGTCAAGCTGCAGCGTCGGGGCTGGTTCAAAGACGCGCTGCTGCTGCAAGCCGGCAACCATGCGTTCGTCTGGCGCAACGACGTTGGAGGCGATGCAACCAGTCGAAAGCAACAGCATGGTGGCCGCTGATGCGCTCTTGAATGCGCGACCGCATAGAAGGAAAGCCAACATCACTTGCCTGCCTCCGCCTGGGCACGCGCACGCAGCGCCAACCAGATCACAACCTCGTCTTCCATGTTGATCACCCCGAGTTGGCTCGGCACTGGCACGCCGTAGTCGCTCAATTTGAGCTTGGTCTGCCCCTTGATGATCACACGTTGCTGCGGATCCATTTCGATCTCGACCGGCATGCGCAGGCTGAGCGTCTTGCCACGAATCGTCATCTTGCCAACGACTTCGCCCCGTGCCTTCTTGGCGGCGACGTCGACGCCGTTTTCGGCGGCAACAAACCGCTCGATCGCAAAGCTGATCTGTGGGTGATCTTTGCTATCGAGATATTCCCACATGTTGGTGTCGCGCCCATCGACCCCAGTCTTCAGGTCTCCGGCAGTCGCGGTCACTTCGCCGATGCAGAGCCCCTTCGGATCATCGAAGTCCGCGCGGAAGCGACCCGTGACGGCGGAGGTCACGCCAGTGAAGTCATGCAGGGTGCTCTTGGCGTCGAAGCCGACTCGGCACAGCTTGGGCAGCAACAGGTATTCCTGCGGCTGATCGAACGCGCGCTGTGTCGTTGGCAGTGAGAACGACAAGAAGCCACGCTTCGGCTTTGGCTTTGTCACCTCTGCCAGTGCCACCTCATCCAACACCACTGGAGACGGCGCGACGGCCAGATCCACGGCCAGATCCACAGCCGGATCTACTGGCTTCGCAACCACGAGCACTGGCTCCACCTCAGGTTTCGCTGTGGGCTTCGGAACTTCAGGCGCCCCCACCTTCGACTTGCCTGCAACCGCCAGCAACGTAGCCGCATCGACTGCCTGTCTCTGCATTGCCGACAAGGTGTCCACCTTGACCTGCAGCTGGGCGATCGCCGCATCCGACGCTTCCGCCTGGGCAGTCAATTGCGCA
Source organism: Planctomycetota bacterium (assembly GCA_051278165.1). GTDB lineage: Bacteria > Planctomycetota > UBA1135 > UBA1135 > UBA2386. Next base: position 8,749 of record JBNMNW010000004.1, read on the forward strand.
ACCGCACGCAGCAGTTGCTTGACGTCTCCATGCCGAGCCTCGGCGCCGCTCTCAAGCCCGTTCGCCAGCTGCTCGAAGTTGCTGCCGACGGCCTTTTGCAGTGCCATCAGGCTGCCGGACAGCCCCGCAACGTCATCGCGCAACAAGGCCATTGGATCGGGACCAAGATCGGTGTCGTCGGCCTCAATCACGACGCGAACCCGGTCCTTCAATATGCCGAACCCCGCAATGGAGCCAGCCACGAGCCCGAGTATCGTGATCACGCCAATCACTTGAAGTAACTTGCCAGTCATACACACAGTAGAGCAAGCGCCATGCCAAATGCTCGCACCGGGCATCGTGCCCAATGGACGGGGCCGGATCATGCAACTCTTGCATGCTGTCGAGCAGAACCTACTCGGTTGGCACACATGCCTTTTCTAGCTGGCCCCCTGTCGGCACAAAGACAACCTCGTGGCACATGATGTGCACTCCGTACAGTCTGTAGCCGGTGCTCCTACGCACCGGCATCGCTCCACACACCATGGCTGACCGCACACTGCCACGACTAGGCTGGCTCTGCTTCGCCCTTGTGACCATCGGGTTGCTGATCGGTCTGTTGCGGCAACAGGTCGACTCCAGCAACCAGGCTCTCAAAGTATCGGACAGCGTCGAAGCGGCACGCCTGCAACAACTAGCGACGATCGTTTCTGACGATCCAGTGGTGCTGCTCAGCTTCATCGCGCGTGGCGATCTACCGGTGGACGCGGATGACAGGCTGGCACTGACAGAGCTGCAGGAAGAATTGCGCTCTCGCCCGGACGTCTCTGCATGCGACATGCCGGCCATCGACGATCCAGGCATCGTGCTGCTGCCAACCTCGATCTCGGCCGACGATGCCTTCGCTGCGGCCAAACAGATCCTCGCGCTGGCCCGTGAAAAGTCGCCGGTATCCCTGCGCCTGGTAGCCACTGGCCTGCCGCTGATCGAAGGCACGATTGCCGAGAAGGTTGCCGGTGAGCGCACCACGATCGTGCCACTGTTGCTGGCGGTGCTGTTCGCCGCCGCATGGGCGTTCTATCGCCGCATTCGCCTGGCGATCGCCGTGCTGCTACCGGCACTGACCGCCATTGCCTGGACCGGTGGCACCGTCGCGTGGCTCGGCCACCGCCTCGACCCCATTGCGTCGCTGCTCGACCCGGTGCTGCTGACCATCGGAGTGGCGGCGAGCGTGCACTTCGTCGAAGCATTCCGACGCGCGCGAAGCGATGGATACGCGGCTTCCGAAGCCAGCATTCGTGCCCGCAAGACGCTCCGGAAGCCAGCGTTCTGGGCAACCACGACCACCATGCTCGGCCTGTGGTCGTTGACCATCAACGACACGCCTGCGGTAGTTGATTTCGGCCTGCGAGCCGCCATGGGTGTGGCCCTGGCGCACCTGTTTACCTTCACCCTGTTGCCGACATGGCTGGCCGCGACTGGCGTCACGCTGGCAGCGCCGGAGCAGAGCAACTTCGGCCAAGTGTGGCTACGAGGACTACGCCGTCGACAGCTGTTGATCGTGGCCGTGTTCGCCGCCATCACCGCCCTGGCAACTGCCGGTCTGGCACGCGTCGAGACCGACAACGACCCCATGCGGGTGCTGCCCGCGAGCGACCCAGAACGGCAACAACATGACGAGTTGACCGCGCGCCTGGGCGCCGTCGAAGTCTTCCACTTGTTGGTCTCCAACGAAAGCGCGGCAACCCAACCCGCTCGCCTGCTGCCCTTCCTCGCGGAGGTCCGAACGATGACAGGCGTCGCGGGACTTGCCGGCCCGGTACAGCGTGGCATTACCGGCGACCTTGCCGTGCCCTTGCTGTTGGCGCCAAGCGGCAGCTTCGCGCGCGACGCCCTGTTCACTAAGATCGAAACCACCGCGATCGTGCTCGGCCTCGATGACGTCGTGGTGGCAGGACCTTCGGCACAGATCGCGCGCGATTCCGTGCGATTGGTGCACGGCCTGCTGGGCAGCCTCGGTGTGTCGCTCGTCGTGCTAACGCTAGCGATGGCCATCGGCCTGAGATCGATCCGGCTGAGCCTGCTAGCGATGATCCCCAATCTATTGCCCTCAGTCTGGCTGTATGGAGGCCTTGGCTGGAGTGGCAACCCGGTCTCTGTAGCGACGGCCATGATCGGCTGCACCATGCTCGGCCTGATCGTCGACAACACCTTGCACCTGCTACACCACTATCGCGACGCCCGCGCCAGCTGGTCGCAAGCAGCTGCTGTGCAACGCGCCTTAAATCACTGCGGCCGCGCCATGACCATGTCGAGCGCCGCCCTGATGCTCGGCTTCATGGTCGCGGCCACCAGCCACCTCGAAACCACCGTCGAGTTCGCCTTGCTGGCAACGGTCACGATTGCCGTGGCGTGGCTCGCTTCGGCGGTATTGCTCCCCACCCTGTTGCTGCCGAGTTCTCACGCCAACGAGGCCGAACCGGACCAAGAGCCAGTGCCAAGCACGGTTCCCCAAACTCACCCGGCGGCATCACATGAAGACTGATGTATTGATCCTTGGCGCCGGTCCCGCCGGCAGTGCACTCGCTCGGCAATTGGCGAGCACGGGCTGCGCCGTCGTCATCGCCGACAAGAAGGACTTCCCGCGCGAAAAACCGTGCGGCGAGTTCTTGAGTCCGCAATGCCAGCCGCTGCTTGAGAACCTTGGCCTGCATTCGCTGCTGACCGACCTTGGTTCGCACTTGGTTACCGGCATGCGCATCCATGGCGGTGCAGCAACGGCGGCCGGCAGCTTCCGCAAACTGCCGAGCACTAGCGCCCCCGCCACAGGCTTTGCCATTCGCCGCGAGGTCTTCGATCACGCCTTGCTGAACGCAGCAGAGCAACAAGGCGCCAAGGTGCTACTGAGGCACGAGTTCAAAACTCTGCTGCGCGACCACGACGGCCGCGTCACCGGCGCAACACTGCGCACACCCGACGGCGCGCTCGTGACGTGCCGCGCGACATGGGTCGTCGGCGCCGACGGGGTGCACTCGCGGGTCGCACGAGAACTCAACGTGCAGCGGCAAATCGAGTGGCTCCAGCAGTTCGCCTTGGTCACCCACTTCGATGGCGTGCCGCCGATGGACACGGCGGAAGTGCACCTGTTGCGCGGTGGTTTCTTCGCCGCGACCACGGTCGACGACAGCCGCTTCTCGCTCAACCTCGTGCTGCCCAAGCAAGCCCTGAAGGAACGTGGGGAACGCTCCTGGGACGAGTTTGCTGCGAGTCACCTGACGGTTGCGCCGCACCTGCAAGAACGTCTGCGCGATGCCACCCGCACCAAGTCGTGGCGCGGCATTGGCCCGTTCGCCTACCGCACCACCACCGCGACGGTTCCCGGCGCCGCTTTGGTTGGCGACGCCGCCGGCTACGTCGATCCGATGACCGGCGAAGGCATCTACTTCGCACTGTTTGGCGCTAACGCACTCGGCACGGCGATTCGCGCCGCACTCGATCATCCAGAACGCGAAGCCGCCGCCATGGCGACGTATCGCACAACCCGACACCGCGAGCTCAACGCTCGCCTCTGCAGCACGAAGGCAATGCAGCGCGGCTTGCGCTCACCTTGGTTGGTGCGCCGCTTTCTTGGCGCCATCAGCAAGTGGCCATCCGTCGCTGACCTCGTGGTGACCCTGAGCGGCGATACGATCCACCCACGCCAGCTCTGGAAGCCATCCTTCTGGCGCGATTTCCGCAAGGCGGCAAACTGATGGGCATCCGCATGGATTGGCGCGTCTGGTTACCGGCACTTATAGCGATCGCATGCTTCAGCACGCGGGCGTTGCCCAAGGCTGCTGCCACAAACCACGAGAAGACCCGCAGCATCACTCTGCCGCAGCTGTATGGCATGCCGCTCAAGAATCGATTGCGGCGCTTCCGGCTAGACGCCGAAGAGTCGTCGGCACGTTTCGATATCAAGGGAAGGCAGCGACACATGGTCGCTCAATGCCAGCAGCTTGACGGCGAACTGCTGCTAGGCCCCAAGCCTGATCAAGGCACGTTGACCCTGCGACTCGACCTCTCCTCGATGCGTAGCTTGTCCAAGGACAACTCGGACTTCAGCATTCCCGATGTCCTAGGCGTGCTCGGAAATCTCGACGTGGTCTATCACGGCAAGATGATCTCCGTAGCCACCAACGACCTGCCCGGCGTCGTACAAACGACCTGGCTCGGTCGCATCCAGTTCGGCTCCCGGGTGCTCGCGCAACCGATGCAACTGTGGCGCTGTGCGCTACCAGGCCAAGCCATCCGACTACAGGGCCATGGCATCGCAGTGACCAACTCCTTGGGCCTGCCCAGCCGATACACCTTGAGCTTACTCGACGAGAAATACGCCATCACGCTGGGACTTGACCTCGCATGGAAACCTGTTCGTGACTAACCACCCACCACCCCGCAAGTCGCTCCGACGAACGGTATTGGCGGTATTGGTGCCGTTGGCGGTATTGGTATTGACTGGCGTATGCACCGAAATCTGGATGGCACGGGCCGTTCACGCTGACCTAATTCGACTGTTCGGCGAACTGCGCGCCGTCGAACAGTCACAAGCCATCGTCGATGAATTGCAGGGCGTCGAAGCTTGGGTGCAAGCGCTCCCAGAGGCGACCACAACCAGCCACCCATTCGTACGAGCCGATGTGCATCAGCACTTCCAAGAGGCGGAAGAAACGATGGGACACTTCGCGTTGGCCACCTTGCCAGCACGAGGGCAAGGCGATGGCATGCAGAGAATGATCGACCGGTTGGCCAATAGCCTCGCCGCGGTGAGAGACCAGCTGGAGCAACCGCTACCGCTCAACGAAACCAAGAAGGACCTCCAAGCCGCGATCTACAATGCACAGGCCGTTGCCAATGCCGTCGGCGATGAGAGTCGCGAAATCGGCAACGCGCTGGACGAACACACCAGCGACATGGTGCGCATGCTCGTGGTTTTGGGCATGGCGAGTTTGGCAGCCGTTGCCAGCCTCGGCTTCTTGTTGCTACGCCGGGTTCTGCGTCCCGTCAGTGAACTCCGCAATTACGCGGTGAGCCTTGGACAAGGGGAAGAAGGTGTGCCACTGCCGATCCGTCGAGCGGACGAACTCGGCGACCTCGCGCAGGCTTTCAGCAACATGGCAACGCAGATTCGTCACGATCGCCAAGAGCTAGAAACCCGCGTCGAGCAGCGTTCGCGGGAAGTGCTTCGCACCGCCAAACTCGCGCAACTAGGAACCCTTGCCGCAGGCATCGCTCACGAGATCAACAACCCACTGGCCAGCATCGTTGCGTGCAGCGACGGCTTGCTGCGGGACATCAAGAGCGGCACGCCCGACATGGCCAACATGCGCGACTACTTGCAGATCCTACGCAAGGAAGCGATGCGCACCCGAGACATCACCACCAAGCTATTGCGCTTCGCACGCGATGAGGGCCAAACCCGCGAGGTGATGTCGCTCAATGCACAGATCGACGAAGTCGCGGCACTGTTTGACCATCAAATGGCAGCCGCTGGCATCAAACTGCGCGTCGACTGGACGCCTGCCACAGACAAGCTTGATGCCACCATCCTTGGCGACCCATCCGAATGGCGACAGGTGTTCTTCAACCTGATCGGCAACGCACTCGACGCGAGTCCAAAAGGCAGTGAGATCACGATCCAGATCCGACAGGTCGACAAAGAACTCGAAGTCTCCGTCCGAGATCTGGGAGCAGGTGTCGCCGAAGACTCACTGGAGCGGGTGTTCGAACCGTTCTTCACCACGAAGGGGCCCGGGCAAGGCACTGGCTTGGGACTGGCGATCGTGCACCGCATCGTCGTAGCTCACGGTGGCCGTATCCGCATGGACAACGGCAACCCCGGGGCGACGGTCACGATCTGGATCCCCAGCGCGGCCGCCTGACCACCAGACCGTTGCTCGCTGGCTACTTGTGCGGCAACTGGCCGGCAGCACGCAAGCGCAACTGCGCCATCTCACGGTGCATCATCGCAACACTGGCAGTCGTCGCATCGGGCTTCGCCAGCAGCACAGACTGCCATTGCTGGATCGCCGCTGGCTGCTCGCCGAGTGCGAACAGCGCATCGCCCAAGAACAGGTGATGGATCGGCAGCGGAGCATGCTTGACCGCACGCGTGAGTAGCTCGCGAGCCTTCTTGAGATCGCCCACCGGCCACGGCGCTCGGGCAAGAAAGCGCCCTCTCAACCGCAGCGGCGCGCCATGATCGCTGAACGGATCCAGGGCCAACGCAGCTTCCATCGCGGCAACGATTCGCGTCGCGTACCCCGCCATGAGCGATGCGACCGGACCGTTCGCCCACGCGACAAAGCTGAGATGCAGTGCTAGGTACACTTGTGCATCAACGCGGGCTGCCAGGACCGCCTGGTCGGACTCCCGTGCCAATGCCGCCACGGCCGCCTCCGCAATCTCTGCGCCAGTTGTCGCCAACGACACGACCCGTTCACGCACCTTCGCCGGCAGCAGTCGATCGGCTGCCAACACAGCGGCAACGTCAGGCGAAGACAGGGACCGGGCGACCTCAAGCAGCGCGTTCTGCACCGCTTCATCGGCAGTCACGAACAGCAAGCGCGTAGCGGTCAGGGCGAGGGTCGCATCGGTTGGCTGGGCACGAAACGCGGCCACCGCGGCCAGACACTGCTGGTCGCCAGACGCCGTCAACTCCTCGGCAACGGGAGCCGGCGTCAGCGTGCACGCCGAGACCAACCACATGGTCCACAGCCAGTGAGGTCGTCGCCTACCGCGCTTCGCATGTTCCTGACTAGCTCGCTTCATACCTCAACGCCTACGCAGTTCGCGGCCCAAGCGCCAATGCAATTGACAGCATCCGTTGAGGCAAACTTCACCAGCCAAAATGTCGCGGCATCCTGGCCTCCACATGGGCCCGGTCGGGCGCCATCCCTAGCTTGGCAATGCGCCCGACAGCCCCGAACTATGCCCAACCGCCAAGTTTCTCGGAACTGCGGCCCAACAATCGCATTGCTGCGCCATCCCCTGGCAGGAGAATTGTCCGGGAGACTCATCCAGACTCCGCGACGCACGCTGCGACGGACGATATGCACCCGACAAGACCAATGCTCAGCACAGCCCAAAGCCGTCCGCTCGCCGCCCTACTGACTATCGCCGCCTGCACCGCCGCCATGACCGCTCACGGTTTGCGCGCACAGGTCTCTCCGCAGGCCTCTCCGCAGGGCACTCCGGTTGGGTTTGAAGAGTCCTACGCGCTGGCACAAGACCGGGCCAGCATCGTCGCCAAGCTGATCCCTGGCACTGAGGACTGGTACTACTACCACTGCCGCGAACGCCTCGATGCGCGCGACTTCAAGACGATCAACAAGGTGCTGCCGACGTGGATCAAACGACATGGCCGCACCGCTCGAGTGATTGAGATTGAGAACCGCGAAGCGCTGCTGAGCTTCGGCGACAACCAAGAACGCACCTACCAATTCCTTCGCCAGCGACTGGCTGTGCAGTTCGACCACGAACGCATCGTGCCTGGCGCGCGTTCGGACCTGCCGACGCGACTGGACCCCACCATGGTCTCGCCGGCGACGCTGACGGCGCGCGCCCTGAGCAGCCATCGCAACACGGTCAACGGCTTCCACGATCGCGCCTTGGCAAAGCTGGCGTCGACCAACCTCGACGATCGCCAACTGCACAGCCTGCTGCAGCGACTGAGCCGCCCCGACGTCGCCAACCTGCCGACACTGATCGCGCGCAACCTGTCGCATCGCGAGAGCCTAGGCTTTGGCACGCTGCCGATTCACAACATGCTGCGACGCGAACAGCTCGATCAGTGCGCCGAGCTGCGACCGATGTTGAAAGAAGACAGCCGGTTTGTACAGGCCTACCTGACGCGACTGCAGCCGGACGCTGACACCGCCTGGGTCGATGATGCCAAAACCCGCGGGCAACACCTCAGCGACCTGTGGAACTACGTGCGCGGCCTCAACCCGAGCTTCAACTCGCTGAAGGCGCACATCCTATACCACTGGCTGCAGCATGACCTGGCCGCCGGCGGTCCTGACAAGGATCGCTTCATGCAATACATCCGCTTGCCACGGCGGAATGGCTACGCAGCCAAAGCGCACATCGAGCGATTCACCAAGCGCACGCAACACGTCAACCTGAGCAGCAACTACCCGACTCTGATGCGGGCGGTTGGCAACGACGACGCGTTGGTCAAGCAGTGCCTCGAACACTTCTTCCAAAGCGAAGACAGCATTGATTCTTACAGCGACTTCCTCGACGCGAACTGGCTGAAGCGCGTGCTCGCGGAGACCAAGATCCTGCGCGGCGATGGCGACATGGAACGCTGGTATTCGTTGCTCAATGATCCGGCGCGCCTCGAGCAGCTCGAGAAAAAGGTCGAGCTGCGCTTCCTGCCGACTCAGAAGAAGTTCTACGGCGGCAATGACGCGGTCGAACTCGAGCTTGAGACCAAGAACGTCAAGCAGTTGTTGGTCAAGGTGTTCGCGATCGACAGCTTCCGATACCACGTCGAGAAGCAGAAGGCAGTCGATGCTTCGATCGAACTCGATGGGGTCGTCGCCAACTTCGAGCAGACTTTCGACTACGACGATTCGCCGATGCGGCGCGTCAAGCGATCGTTCGACCTGCCGATGCTGAAGAACCCCGGCACCTATGTGGTCGAGTTCGTTGGCAATGGCATCTCAAGCCGCGCGGTGGTGCACAAGGGCGGCCTGCGCATCGTCGAACGCACGTCCGCCGCGGGCCAACTGGTGCGTGTCTACGACGAGACCGGCACCCACGTCCAGAACGCGAGCGCTTGGTTTGGCAGCCGCGAATACAAGGCGAATGACCGCGGCGAGATCCTCGTACCGTTCACCACGTCGCCGGGCCAGAAGAAGCTCGTATTGCAGCACGACAACCGATCATCGGTGGTCAGCTTCAGCCACCACACAGAGTCTTACCAGCTACAGAACAGTGTGCACGTCGACCGCGAAGCGTTGATCGTGGGCAACAAAGCACGCCTGCTGGTGCGGCCACAACTGGCCTTGGCGGGCCATGACGTCTCGCTCGAACTGCTGAAGGACCCCGTACTGACGGTGATCGCGACGGACCTGGACGGGCAGTCGACGACGCAAGAAGTGCGTAATCTGACGTTCGTCACCGCGCAAGAACTGGCACACGACATCCACGTGCCCGCCCGCTTGTCTGCGCTGCTCATTGGCATCAGCGGCTACGTCGAAGACCTCAACGGCAAGCGCGTACAGCTCAACAGCTGGTCGGACACGTTCAATTTCAACACCATCGATGCGAGTGCCGAGACCAGCATCCCGATGCTGCTCAACCTGCGCGGCGGCTACGTCGTCGAGTTGCGCGGTAAGAGTGGCGAAGTGCAAGCTGGCCGCACGTGCAGCATGATCCTAGTCCACCGCGACTATCGAGATCCGATCAACGTGTCGCTGCAAACAGACGAACGTGGCCGCATCCAGCTAGGTCGACTGACTGGCATCGACCGTATCAATGTGACGAAGGACGGCGGGATCGGAGGCACGTTCGAGCTGACGGGCGACAAGTGCCGGATGCCGAGCGTGCTGCACGGCTCGGTTGGCGACACGCTGCGACTCCCCTACCAAGGCAAGCTCGTCGAGCCGTCGCGCCGTGAATTCACGCTGCTTGGCCACAACCACGATGCGTTTGAGCATCTCTCGATTGCCGACGGCTTTCTGGAAATGCGCAACCTCGCGCCTGGCGACTACTCGCTACAGATGCACGAGACGGGCGACCAAGTAACGCTGCGGATCACCAAGGGTCTACGCAACGGTCGCTACTTGATCGGCCGCGATCGCGTGCTCGAGACGACGCCGACTCGCCCATTGCAACTGCAGCAAGTCAGCATCGAAGGTGACAACCTGCGCATCAAGGTGGCGAACGCTACTGACGGCACTCGCGTGCACGTCGTCACAACGCGCTACATGCCGACCTACGACATGTTCGCCAACCTGCGCGGTTCGAAGGCACACACGCCGGAGACGATCGACCAAGAACGCTCCGACAGCAGCTACCACGCTGGCCGCAAACTGAGTGAAGAGTATCGCTACGTGCTAGAGCGGCGCTTCACTAAGAAGTATCCCGGCAACATGCTCGATCGACCGAGCATGCTGCTGAACCCGATGGCACTCGAAGAGACCTCTTGGAACACGGCGGTTGGGTTGGGAGGTGGCTCAGGTGGCCGCTTCGGTGGTCGCGCCGGCAGCAGAGCCGCCCCCTCAGAGCAGTCTGGGCGCGGCAGCAAGCCGGGTGCCGGTGCCAACTCCGGCATCAGCGCCAACCTCGACTACCTGCCGTTGGGCTCGTCGATGCTCGACAACCTACAGCCCGACAAGGATGGCTTCGTGACGGTGCCACTTATCGCGCTGGGAGGAGGCCAACACCTGCACGTGCTGGCGCTCGATGGCACGCAAGCCGTCTACCGCACGACCGTGCGCGTCGAGCAACTGATGCAACCGCGCTCGCGGGCGTTGTCGGAATCACTCGCGACCGACCAGCACTTCGTCGAAACCAAGCACATCGAGTTTATCGCTGCCGGTGGCACCGCCTCGCTCGACGGCGCGCATGCCGCAGAGGTCGAGATCCACGACTCGCTGGGCAGCGTTTACCGGTTGTTCGCGACGATCAGCAACGACAGTTCGCTGCAGAGCTTCGCGTTCTTACTTGAGTGGCCTGGCATGACGCGCGAGGCGAAGCTTGAGAAATACAGCAAGCACGCATGCCACGAACTGCACTTCTTCCTGAGCCAGAAGGACCCAGAGTTCTTCGGCAGCGTGGTGCGTCCGTTCCTAGTCAACAAGCTCGACAAGACGTTCATGGATCGCTGGTTGTTGGGCACGGAGGTGAAGCAATACCTCGAGCCGTGGAAGTTCGCGCAGCTCAACCTGATCGAGAAGATCCTGCTGGCACAACGCATTGGTGGCGCCGAACGCGAAGCGGTCGCCCGCTTGCTAAAGGAGAACCTCGAACTCAACCCGGTCGCAGTGGCGCGGCTCGGCCAGCTGTTCGACATGGCTCTGAAGAGTGAACGCCTCACCACCACGGGTAGCGACGACTTCTACGTTGGCGACACGCGAGCGGGACGAAGCGACAAACAGAAACTGGGAGTGAGCTCTCCCCCGAAGGCCTCGGATGGCGGCCCGAGCGGGCCATCATCACCTGGGCCGGCTGGACCAATCACTGGAGGCCCTCCGAAACCGAAGCTCTACAGCGGTCCAGGCGACGAGATGCCAAGCGAACGCCAACAGAGGGCTAAGAAGGTCAAGGACGAGCAGAAGGAGCGGCGCTTGGTAGACTCGGTGAGTTTGGAACGCTCGGTGGTCGAAGAGCAATATGAAGCCGAGACCGGCAACCTCGATCGCGCTGCGCTGCGCGAACTCAGTCAACGCAAGAGCGTGCGCAACCTCTACCAAGCTGTTGGCGACACCAAGATGCTGGTTGAGCACAACTACTGGCAGCGCCGCATGGAGAACCCGACGACGGGTTTGATCCGCGCGAACTCGTTCTGGGTCGACTACGCGAGTAACAAGGAAGGTCAGCCGTTCGTCTCGGCCTCGGTGGTCGAGGCCACAGGCAGCTTCCTTGAGATGATGATGGCGCTCAGTGTCATCGACTTGCCGTTCGTAGCAGGCGAGCACGGGAGGGTCGTGGCTGGTGACAAGACGTCGCTACGCGCGGCAACGCCGCTGCTGTTGGTTCGCAAGGAGATCCGTTCGTCGGAACAGGCCAAGGACGCAGCGCCACTGCTGCTCGGCGAGAACTTCTTCCGGCTCGACGATCGCTATCGCTGGGCCAACGGCGAGCGTCGCGATGCCTTCGTCACCGACGAGTTCCTGGTCGACGTTGCCTACGGCTGCCAGGTTGTGGTGACCAACCCGACCTCGAGCCAACGCACCGCCGAAGTATTGCTGCAGGTGCCCGCCGGTGCGGTGCCGCTGCAGCGCGGATTCTTGACCAAGGGCCGTTCGTTGCAGTTGGCGCCTTACGCCACGAGCACGATCGAATACTCGTTCTACTTCCCGTCGACCGGCGAGTTCTCGCACTACCCAACGCACGCCGCCGAGAAGGGCAAGATGGTTGCGTTCGCAAGCGGCAAGATTCTCAAGGTCGTCGGCGAGCCGAGCACGCTCGATACGACCTCGTGGGAGCACGTTTCGCAACAGGGCTCGCCCGCAGAAGTGCTGTCGTTCATCGATACGCACAACGTGCAGCGACTCGACCTTGGCAAGATTGCATGGCGCATGCGTGATCGCGCGTTCTTCGAAGCGTTGCTGCCGAAGTTGCAGGAGCGTCACGCGTATGACAACACGCTGTGGTCCTACGGCTTGCTGCATCGCAACGCGGCAGTGACCAGCGAATACCTGCGCCACCGCGATGGCTTCCTTGATACGTGTGGCACGTGGCTCGCATCGCCACTAGCAAACATCAACCCGAAGGAACGCCAGCGCTTCCAGCACCTCGAGCTGAGTCCGCTCGTGCATCAGCGCGCGCACCAACTCGGCAGCCAACGCATGTTTGGCAACAAGGACTTGGCGCAGCAATACAGCGCGCTCATGAACCTGCTGGGCTATCGCCCGGAGCTAGACAGCAACGACTGGCTGGCGGTCACGTACTACTTCCTGCTGCAGGATCGGGTGGAAGAAGCGCTCGAGAGTTTCAGCAAGATCAACTCGAGTGACATCGCCGCGAAGGTGCAGTTCGACTACTTATCGGCCTACCTGTGCTTCTTCACCGGTGAGACGCAGAAGGCGCGTCGCATCGCTACCGCTCACCTCGAGGATCCGGTTGCCCACTGGCAGAAGCGGTTCCAGACGGTGATCGCGCATCTCGACGAAGCCGAAGGCAAGACGGTGCCAGCGGCCGCCGAGCAGACGCCCGACAACCTCGCCGCCACGGCACCAGCGCTAGAGCTCGCGGTCGAAGGTCGCACTGTTGCGATCAGCTACAAGAACCTGGCAGAGGTTGAGGTGCGCTACTACGAGCTCGACGTCGAGTTCGCGTTCTCAGCGCAACCGTTCGCAGGTCCGGATGGTACGTCGGCCGCATTCGTGCAGCCCAACCAAGTAGAGACCCGCACACTCGCCAAGAACCAGCAGCAACTCGCCTACGAGCTGCCGCAGCAGTTCTGGCAAAAGAACGTGCTGGTCGAAGTGCGTTCGGGCGGCCTCGTTCGCTCCCGCCAATACTTCGCCAACGCGCTCGACGTGCGCTTCCTCGAGTCTTACGGCCAAGTCGCCGTAACCGAGCCGAAGACCAACAAGCCCCTAGCAAAGACCTACGTGAAGGTGTTCGCCAAGCTGCGCAACGGCCAGATTCGCTTCCACAAGGACGGCTACACCGACCTGCGCGGCCGCTTCGACTACGCCTCCCTATCCGACGACCCAAACACCGGCGCCACCCGCTACGCAGTCCTAGTGCTCGACGAAACCCGCGGCGCCATCATCCGCGAGATCACCCCCCCAGCCCGCTAAGTCGGCACGGTGCCTAGTCGGTACGGTGCCTGGACAAGAAACAACATCTTCGACGCCTCACGGTGACAGCTAAATCGCCCGGCGCCTGAGGCACTCACACCATCGGTATGGTGCATCGGTACGGTGCCTGGCACAGAAACAACCTGTTCGGCGACACGCGGTGACAGCTCAGACACGCTGTCCTGCAGAACGCTCACAATCGCGATGGAATCGTGACACCGCCAGCGGGGCAGTTTGTTGTTTGTTGTCCAGGCACCGTACGTACAAGGCACCGTAGGTACATGAAAACGCCACCGACTAGTCGGTGGCGTTTTTCTTGTGTGGGTTGCGTCAGTGAGGGCTAGGAACCGCCGCGTCCGAACTTGGGGCCACTGCTGGCGCCGTTACTCGGGGGACCACTCTTCTTGCTCTTACTGATTTTAGGCCGACCGGCCTTGTCGCTGCTGCTTCAACCTTCTCACTCGCTCGGCAGGGGCAAGCCCTGCAGGTCCTCGATCTCGAGGCGACCTAAGCGAACGGCAGCTTCCAGGTCTTCCTGGTGCAGCAGCTTCTGCTTGTCGGTTGGGGCCGTCTCGGCGAGCAGTCGCCAGTTTTGGCGAGCGGCTTCGATCTCCGGTTCCCAGACCGTGCGGTCGAGGCCTTCAAGGCGCATCAACCAAGTCTTGTAGAACTGAGCGCGAGCCAACGCTTGGCGAGCGTCGCGCATCAGCACGGGATCGGTCGTCTCTTCGCCCTGCATCTGCTCAACAAGGGTCTCGAGCTCATCGCGAGCTACCGGGAGACCCGACGCCTGCATGCGCGCCTTGTTGAGTTCGATTTGCAGTCGCTGCGAAACCTTGACGTCGAACGTGTCCGGGTTCTTGGGCAAGCTCGACAGGGCGTTTTGATACTCCGCCACCGCGAGTTTCCAATCGCCAGCTTCCGCCGCTTGGTGAGCAGCGAGGATCACAGTATCGGTCTTCTCGAGAGCGATCTGGTCCTGGCCCGGGCCTTCATGATAGGCCCAAGCCCCGATAGGGAGCAGGAGCCAGCCAACTAACAGGATGTTGCGCATCTTGGTTCGTACGTGTTGCCCCGACCATCGGAGCGAACAATGAGTCTATCGGTCAGACCCGGTGTCTGGGGCTACCCCACTACAAAAGTTACGCCTTGCAGACGTGTCGCCTCATCAGGGCGAAGTCGACGCTCGCAGCAGCCATGGCACCGAGCGAATAGGCCACTATGTCGGGCCACTTGAAGCCGCTGCCGAGCACTAGGCGGCCGCACAGAGTTGAACGTAAGTCGTCTAGCCACGGCCAGCTAAGCAACTGAGAGAACTCGACAGCAGCGCTCAGCACAAACGCAGTCATGGCCAGCGAACGGGTTCTCGCGCCAACAAACAGCAGCGCTAAGCCTGCGAATCCAGCCGCTGCGTAGAGCGCATCACCGGTGTATTCGGCAAGGATTCCAGGTAGCGGATAGCACCGCGAGAGCAGCCCGAGGGCAATCGTGCCCGCCAAAGCGACGGCGACCCAGAGCCGCGTTCGCACCGGCCGCTCAGCGCGTTCGCTCATCATCGGCATGGCGTAGCTCCGGCAGCTGCGACGGTGCTACGCGGCCTCACGCATGTGCTGCACTCCAGGCCGCCACAACGTCCCGAAGTAGTGTAGCAACAGCGGCAGCGCCCCAAGAATGCCTGCCGACAACAGCATCACAAACAACGCGTATTCGCGCAGCGTCAACCGCTCGAACAGCGGCTTGCGCGAATCGGCCGTCGCGGCGCTGAGCATGTCACTCGGAACCTGACGGCGATTGCCGTTGTGGAACTCACCGCCGAGGCGGATCGCCAATTGGCGCAACGTGCTTTGATCCTGCCGCGACTGCTGCCCAGCAATGAAGCTGCCAGACAAGTGGTCGCCAACGCCAACCACGAGCGTTCCGCCAAACGATGGCGGCAACTCGGGCATGCCGGCTGCAGGCACCGTGTCGCCATCGCTGACGATCACCAGCAACGCGCTATTGACGCGCCACGTTTTGCCCAGTTTGGCGGCCTCAGTGATGCCGTCGAACAGCTTGGTCTTGCCAACCTTGAAGGCCCACTGCAAGTCGACTTCCGACAACATGTGCCGAACGACCTCAATGTCCTTGGTGTCCGTGACCACCGGCTTCGCGCCGTTGTAGGTCGCGACGACGCTGACTTTGAACTTGCCGATTTGCACACGGTCGAACAGCGACTCAATCAGTTCGCGCGAACGCTGGTGACGCGTCAGGTCGCCCGACACACCCGCGTCCTTCAAGAACATGCTCGGTGAGACGTCGTAGACGAGCACCAAATGGCGCCAGTCTTCATCAGACATCTCTTCGCCGGCATGCACCTTCGGATCAATCGTGAGCAGGGTCGACAGCGACCAGGCCAGCGCACTGTTAGCAAGAATGCGCAGCATCGGCACTGCGACCACCCACTTGGCCGGCCGACCCGACGGACCAAACACCAGGTTGCGAACACGACCGACGCGGCGCGCCAGTAGCACTTCACCCAACACCGCGATGAGGAATGCACCGAGAGTGACGTAAAGACTCACCATGGTGTGTACCTCCAGCCCAGCATGAACAGCATGTAAAGGCCAAGCACACTCAAGCCCGCGATCGCGAACGGCAAGAACCAGTCGACCAGTTCAGCCGTCGCTTGTTCGAGTTCGGTCTTGGTCATGTTGTCAATCGAGGCAAACACACCCTTGAGGGCATTGCTGTCGCCAGGATTGAACACCTCACCACCCGTCGTGCGCGCCAAGTTAACGATCTCGCCGCGCGCCTCGGTCTCCTGAATGTTGACCGCGAACAGCTTGATGCGCTCACGCTTCAAGCGCTTCGCGATCTCCATCTCGGCACCACCGGACAGGTCGCTGCTCCAACCGTCGGTGACCAAGATCATCATGCGGTCGCCTTCTTCACGCGACGTCAGCACTTCGCGCGCGCCGAGCACCGCCTTGCCAATCTCGGTGCCGCCAAAGCCGGGAACATTGTTCTCCGGACGCATGAACGGGATCGAGTTGCGGAACGCAGAAGGGTCGCTCGTCAACGGCACCCAGTGCAGATAGTTGTTGCCGAAGAACGTCAGGCCAAACGAATCCCCGCTGCGGAAGTCGAGGAACTCGTTGATCGCCTTCATCGACGCGTCATAGCGAGTGCCGCTGCCGAACTTGGCCGTCATCGAACCTGAGATATCGACAACGAACTGGATGTTCGTGAGTGCTCGCTTCTGCTTTGGCGCCGCGAGTTCTTGCGGCAAAGAGATCAACAGCACAGCCACTGCCATCAACAACGCTGGCAACGATTCACCGATACCGAGTAAGGCGCGCATAACCCAGCCGCTGCCAAACCGCTTGCTGCCATCGGAGTCAAACGGCAGCGCGAAGCGGCCGCTGCGACGGGACCAGACCCAGCAAAGGTGCAGCAACGGCAGGGACAACAGCAGCAACATCCATGGACGTGCAAACATCAGGCAACGCCCCCATTAGAACCGGCATTGCTCGCCGCAATCGGTGCGAAGCTGTCGGCTGTCACCGAACCGTAAGGACGCAACAGGCCAGCGACATCCATCGACTTCGGCGGCTCCGGCGCGTGCAGCCATGCTTCAACCTGACGCAGCAAGGCGCCAGCTTCCTCATGCTTGCGGATGGTCATGATCGCGTCGACAGCACGTACCGAACCGAGATCCAAGCGGGCGCGCCAGAAGGCGACCAGCAGTCGTTCGAGTTCGGCCTTCTGGGCGTTGTCCGCCTTGCCACTGGCGACGTGTTCGACCATTGGACGCAGGCGATCGGCGAGCGTCGGCGGCGGCGGTAGCGGCTCTGGCTTGGTAGCCCACTTGCGACCGACAAACAGGATCGCCAGCAAACCAATGCCCCACATCACGCCGACCACGATTTGCCGCGTCGCGTAGCCATCGAGTCGCGCGGCGGCGGCGGGATCAAGATCGCTTGGCTCAAAGGCATCGCTAGGCAGCAGGCTTTGCACCTTGATCAGGATCGCCGGCAGCGCATCCACCGGCGTGCCGTCCTTGCGCACCAAGAACTTCGTCAGGTCGTAGCTACCCTCTTCGAAGCCGACCCATTCGAGGTCATAACGAAGGTGCTCGCCGTGCGGCCAAGTCTTGACGACGCGAACGACAACCTGCGCCGCAGTGGATGACGGCGCCGGCACAAGCTCCGGGCCTTCCATCACGACTTGCTCGACGTAGGCACGCATGCCAACAGTCGCCTCACGCTCGTCGCGTGCTTGTGCGACCAGCAACGTCGCGCAAAGCATCATGCACACGAGCATTCGCAAGGTCATCTTCATCGGCTTTGTCATCTTAAGGCGCATCATCGTGCCCCTCCTGAGATCCCGCGCGAACGGAAGAAGTGGCGCAAGCGCTGCAGGTAGGGTTGATCGGTGCGAACCAACAAGTGGTCCACGCCGCCGCGACGCAGTTCGTGCTCGATCTTTGCTTGGTTCATCATTCCGCGCTTACCGCGCGCGACGAAATCGCGACCGGACTCAGCTTCCTTGGCCCGCATGAAGCCGGCTCCCGGCAAGAGGATCTCGGCCGGATCCTGTAACTGGATCACAGCGACTTCGTGTTGCTGCGCGAGCAATGCGGCGGAGTGCACCGCGCCCGGCTCATGTAGGTCGCTAAGGATCACAATGATCGAACGAGCAGCCAGCGTCGGCCGTAGTTCGCGAATACGCCGAACCATCTGGGTCGGCTCGGTGAACGAGTGGCGGCGCAAACGCAGCAGCCACTGCATGACCTGGTCTTTGGCGAGGCTCGGCTTGATGTGCACGTCGCGCGAGCCGCAACCGATGACTCCAACCGGGCTGGTGCGATCGAGACACGCCAACGCGAGCCCGCCTGCAACCTGCAGTGCCGTCTCGTATTTGCTGCGAGCCAATGACGACACCACCATCGACGCCGACGTATCGATCAAGAACCAAGCCGGCAGACGCCGCTGCGCTTCGTATTGCTTGATGTGATATTTGCCGGTGCGTGCCGTCACTCGCCAATCGATCGATTTGACCGGGTCGCCGTCGAGGTATTGACGCGACTGCACGTAATCGATACCCGAACCGAGGTAGCGCGAACCATCGAGGCCGTACGTCAGGTCGTCCGCCAAGCGCTTGATCGCGATGACGAACTTGCGTGCGGCCGATGGCACGACATGCGGCAACGCGCCGGGCAGCGCGGCTTCACGCGCCCGAATGCTCATGCCCCTATTCGTGGCACCATCGTTCGTGGCACCATCGTTCGTGGCACCGCTGTGATCGTCACCGCTCATTTGGCAACTTCGTTCAGGATCTCCTGCAGGACTTGGCCACTCGTGTGGCCTTCGGCAACCGCTTCGTAGCTAAGGCGAATACGGTGCAAGATGACGTCCTCGGCGAGCGCGAACAGGTCTTCTGGCACGACGTAGTCGCGACCGTGGATCAGTGCCCGAGCGCGCGACGCCTTGACCAGCGAGATGCCGGCACGCGGACTGCAACCGAGTTCGAGCGACGGGTGGTTGCGAGTGCGGTTGACGATCTCAACGCAGTGCTCAAGGAACGTTTCGCTGACGTGAACTTCCTGCACGTCTTCCATCGCACGAACCAACTGATCCGCACTGCCCTTCTCTTGCTCACCGAGAACATCAAACTCGGTGCGGGCCACAGCACCCTTGCCTTCACGGCGCACACCGAGCTTGGTGTTGCGGCGCAAGACTTCGAGTTCCTCTTCAGGCTTCAGGTATTCGAGGCGGTGCAACAGCATGAAGCGGTCGAGCTGCGCTTCCGGCAATTCGAACGTTCCCGCTTGCTCAACCGGGTTCTGCGTGGCGATCACGAGGAACGGTGCCGGCAGGGCGAAGTTGTCGTTGCCGATCGTGACGCGGCGTTCCTGCATGGCTTCGAGCAACGCACTCTGCACCTTTGGCGCCGCGCGGTTGATCTCGTCGGCGAGCAGCAGATTGGTGAAGATTGGGCCCTTGTGGATGCGGAACTCGTGCGTCTTCTGATCAAGGATTTCACTGCCGACGATGTCGGACGGCAGCAAGTCGATAGTGAACTGGATGCGCGAATACGACAGGTCAACCGTCTTGGAAACCGCCGCAACCAGCAGCGTCTTGGCCAGGCCAGGAACGCCTTGCAGCAGCAAGTGGCCAGAGGTCAGCAGCGAGATCAAGACGCGTTCGACCACGACTTCTTGGCCAACGACGACCTTGCCGACGCGAGTCTTGATCTGGTCGAGAAACTTGAGTGTCTCGACGAAACGAGGGGCTGTAGCGGATGCGGTCATGTGCGGGTAACGGCGGTAGAGGGGTTGTTCTAAGAAATGGGAGGGCGGTGTCGGCGGCGAACACTAGGCACGCACAACCGACACGTGTGAGCAGAGAGCGGCTAGCTCGCCTTGCTCAACTTGCTCAACCAGTGACGGGCAATCTTCTCGAGTTCGAGCCCGTCGGCGCTCTGCTTGCCGAAGTGGCTCGCCTCGATGCGTTGCAGGTCGGCATCAAGCTCGTGCTTTTGTGACTCGGCCAGCGGCGACGCGCCGCGAATCTTCTGCAGCAACGCCAATACCGAGAATGCGGTCAGCTGCTCCGGCATGCGCAACGATTGCTCTGCCGCGTCCGGGCCCTTGCGTGAAGCGGGCATGAAGAACCAAACGATGTAGCCAACAATCGACAGCCCCAAGAGCACCCAGGCCCAGACGGGGTTGCTCGCGGTAATCGAACGGCGCAGCGCGACCTCGGCGCTGACGGTCTCAAGGTCCGCATCGTTGTAGCGCTGGTAGACCGCGGTGACACCTTCAAGCGTCGGCTCGCCAAAGCGGAAGTTGCCCGGAGTGGCACCATCTTCGGGCTCCAGCGCCAACAGCCAAACGCGCTCACTCTCGACCGAGTCCTGGTCGTCCGAGAAGCGCATCACGGCCGCACCTTGGTCATCGGTCTTCTTGATGACGAAGCCCGGCGTCTTGAGCTCGAGGAAGGTGTCGAGATCCGGGACCATGCCCCAGCTCTTCGCCTTGATCTCGAGCGTGACCTTGCCTTCGTCGAGCTTGCGCTCGTCGAGCAACTGCAACACTTCGAGCTTCGAGTATGGACGCGCGGCCTGCTCCTTGGACGCATCGACAACGACGGGCGACGAACCGATCGGCAAGATCGTGAAGCCAGACAGGTCGTTGAAGTCGAGGTCCAACTTCAGCTGCGGAATACGATCGACGTGTGGCCCGCGCGCTTGCAGCAACATGTAGGCGTAGGGCGAGCGCTGCCAAGCCGGATCATCATCCTGCAGCGCTTCCATCTTCTCGCTGTTGAACGTGATC
The DNA here is from genome assembly GCA_051278165.1 of Planctomycetota bacterium. Lineage (GTDB taxonomy): Bacteria > Planctomycetota > UBA1135 > UBA1135 > UBA2386. Next base: position 29,569 of record JBNMNW010000004.1, read on the forward strand.
GACAGGACTTCGAAGTTTTCACGCAACGACGCGATCGCCGACTCGTGGAACTTGTCGCGGTAGTTCTCCGTCGGACGACCGTAGTTGAAGGCGTAGGCCTGGTCGTTCTGGTTGGTCGCGTATTTCTGGAAGCCACCGCTTTCACGGCCGACTTGCTCTGAGTGCATGATGTCGACGCGCACGCCAAACGGCTCGGTGCCGACCGCCGTATCACCATCGACGACCACGTCGAGACGAAGCTCCGACAGCAGGTCCTGGTAGTAGTCCCAGAGCTTCTGCGCGTCCTTGGTCTGCTCGCTGTCGCCAGTGATCTCAAAGCCAGCTTGCAGGTAGCGGAACTTGATCTGCGGCTTCACCGCCGACATCCGCGTCCACAGCAAGTTGGCGAAGCGATCTTGGTGACGTTGGCGGCTGTCGTCCGGCATGTTCGCCAGCGCATCCTTGATCAACGACAGCTGCGTCTTCGCGACGACCTGCGACTCATCGATCGCACCGAGATCGGCAGCGCCGAGCGCCGAGTAGAACCACAGCGTGAACGGCTGGTCGGTCTCTTCATCCGGCGTCAAGTCCGGCACGATCGACGCGTAGTGATCCGCAGCCTCTTCGAACAACTGGAACGCACCCTTGCGAACGTCCGCGAAGTTGCTGTTGCGCTTCAACTCCATCGAGAAGTTGTTCTGGTCGTGCAGCAGGGTCGCGACCGCGGTCAGCAAAGCCCAGTGACGCCCCTTTGACAGCAGCGACTCCTGTGCGAGCGTCAGCGCCGTGGCATAGCCCTGCGCAACCTGCTCAAGCATTTGCTTCTGCGAGCGACGCGTCTTGGCATCCTTCTGCACCGACGGCTTGCGCCAGACGGTCGCCAGGTTCGTGCGCATGCGGCCAATCAAGTCGCCGAGCACCACGGGGTCGAGATCCTTGATGTCGCCGAACACGCCTTCGATCGTCTCTAGGCGGTAGACCTCGGCCGAACTGTGCGCCGAGACAAATGCTTGCGTCAACAAATTCGGATCGACGCCGCCGATCGGCAGAGCACGCAGACGCTCAACATACTTCGCCAGTTCGCGAAGGTTGCGTTCCTGCTTGCTGCGCGTCAGCGGGATCGAATTGGCGCGCGTATTGAATCCATACATGAACATGTAGGAGTTCGAATTGCGGTTCGAGTTCGGGTTGTTGTTCCGCTGCCAGACGCGCAAGAACTCGTTAGCGAGATCCTTGGCCTTGCGCGGGTTGATCGACGCGAGCTTCTCGATGTAGGGGAAGGCTTTTTCGTATTCGTTGACCTTCAACCACAACTGCGCCGACACCGTCGTGAAGTGCGGCGCCAGTTCATCATTGAGCAACGCGGCCCACTGATCGCTCGGCTGCGACTTCATCAAGTCGGCCGGCTCAATCGCCTGCACGCGGCCACCACCGCCCATGCGTTGGTTGCGGTAGAAGATGTTGCCATACATATCGCGCTCCATGTAGGAGCCGAAGGACGACGTCTTCGAGAACGTGTTGCTGTGCGCAGCTTCTTGCACCCAGCTTGAAGCAAGCACGGCGAGCGTTGGCTTCCATTCTTCAGCCAGCTTCGGCGCGACGCGCAGCAACGCTTCGACAGCGGTCTTCTGTAGCTCCAGGCCAGCCGCGCGATACTCGGTGTCGCTGCCCTTCTGCTGAAAGCCCGTCGCGACTTGGCCACCGATCGTGGCGAGAATCTCCATGCCGCGAGCGGGACGAGCAGTGAAGCTGCCAGCCAACCATGCCGGCCCCAATTCTTCGCTGACCTTTGGCGCGAGGTCGACCGCGCGACGCAGCGCTTCTTCCTTCTCAACCTTTCCGATGTCACCCTTCGCGAGCGCACCCTGCGTTGCATACCAGGCTTCTTCTAGCCAACTGCTGCGACGATCCTTGGCATACATCGCCAGCGCGTAGCGCGCGCGCAAGTTCATCGCTTCGCGGTCGTCGTTCTCCTCGGCTTCGGTCACCGTTGGCAAGAATACGCCGAGTTCGACGTCCTTCTTCAGGTCGGACAGCAGCATCGCCACTTCGCGGCGATCCATGCGCATCGCTTCCTTTGGCTTGCTGACTTCGACGCCGAGCAAACGAATCAGTTCTTCGACGACGCTGCCGTCTTGGATCGCGCGTTGCACGATCGGCGCGAGCTTCTTGGTCTGCTTCTTGTCGAACCCCTTCGGCGCCATGCCGGCGAGCACCAGCGCTTCCTCAAACGAGAAGCTGTTGCGCTCCTGCAGGTTGGACGGCAGGTTCGAACCCGGCTTGTTTGGATGGAGCGGCAAGACCGTCAGCACGTGCTCATACGCAGCGACTTGGTCCTTCTCCGGCAACGAGGCGAGGAACTCGGCGAGCTTACCCCAACGGCCAAGCGTCACGTCGCGCTGCAGCATCTCCATCTCGCGCTTCAGCTTCTTGGCTTCAAGCGCGGCATCAACGGCTGAAACGGCCGGGACAGCGGTTGCGGCAGTGGCGGGTCCGGTCAGCTTGCTCGTCGCCGCCGTGCCGCCGTTGAGTTCGGCGTCGAGCAACGCTTGGATCTGAGCCGGAGTCATCCCCGAACCACCAACAGGCCGAGCGGCAGTCGACGGTGCACCAACCGTTACCGGCGTCATCAAGCGAACGGCTGGCGTCGATGGAAGGAACGTGCCGGTGACAATAACGCCAGTCGACGAGGAGACCGCCCTTGGCCTCGTCAAGGACACCATGCCTCCCGGTTTACCGGGCACACCAATCGTGCTTGGCTCGACACCTTCGATCGGCGCAGCGCCGGCGTTATCACTGCCGGCGTCACCAGCGCCGGCGTCACCACTGCCGGCGTTACCGTCCTTCTTCTCCTCTTCCTTCGGGTCGTAGGGCTTCAGCTCGGGAGCGGCCCACGCCTTCAAGATCGAAGAGGGGCGGCGATCGAACACCAACTTCTTGAACGCCTGCATGCGCATGGCGGCCTTCGCAGCTGCGGCAGCCTTGACGGGGTCAAGTGCCACGGCGGGCGTAGCAGGATTCTGCCCCTGCTCCGGACCCTGGCCCGGAACCTGGCCTTGGCCTACACCAACTGGCAAGAGCAGGTCGCTCAAGTTCGGTGCCCCGAGAGTGATCGGCGCAGGCGGAGGAGTTTGGGCGGACAACGCATTGCCCAGGACAATCGCCCCGGCCAATGAAATCAGTGTGTGTTTGGCGCGCATCGTGAATCTCCAAGGAGGGCTGCGCAACGTATCACATGCCCCGTGTTGAACTAGACCGACGGGGTCAGATCCGTCAGGTCAATAATCAGGTCTCGGGCGACAGCTAGTCGCTGTAGGTAGTCCCGCCGCGAACACTCCTGCATGCCGAGACTCGCTAGGTGTTCGGTCGGTAGCTGGACGTCGAGCAGGCGAATGCCCTTCCGGAAAAGAGACCGAACTAGAGCAACCACCGCGACCTTCGACATGTCAGTTCGGCGGCGGAACTTCGACTCCGCAGCGAACAGACCGCCGACCTGCACGCCGTAGGTGCCGCCGACGAGCTCGTTGTCGACCCAAACTTCGAGGCTGTGGGCATGGCCCATACGATGAAGTTCGGTGTAGGCGGCGATCATCTCGGGGATGATCCAGGTGCCGCCGTCGCGCTGCTCTCCGCAGGTACGCATGACGCGCTCGAAGCACGCGTTCCATGTCAGTCGGAACTCGCTACGTCGCAACGTCTTGGCGAGGCTTCGTGAGACATGCAGGTGGTCGGGGTCGAAGTTCGCGCGTGGATTTGGGCTCCACCACATCGGCACATAACCTTCGTCATACCATGGGAATAAGCCGCTCCCGTAGGCTTCGATTAGACGCGCCGGAGTCAGGTCGCCACCGACCGCCACCAAGCCTTCGTCGTCGTAGTCCTCCGGATCGGGAAAGCCCTGCCCTGGATTCGCGTCGAGGAAGACTGGCAGCTGCTCGACCACTACTTCTCCTTCAAACGGCGCAGCGTCGTGTTCTGGTCTTCGCGATCGCCGAGCTCAAGCACTTCGATGCCGCGGCCAGCCAGATGGCGGAAGTAAACGCGCAGACCGAGTGACGCGCGCAGGCTCCAAGTGTCCTGGCCGCCGAGCTGCTTCACTTCGAGGCCGGGATACGCGTGGCCTTCCGTGCAGAACAGCAGGATTGCTTGGATGGCACGCTCAACCGAGCGGCGCTCTTTGCCTTCGAGTGACTTGTAGAATGACGGCAGGAAGTGCGGCACGAGAATGCGACGCTCGGCCGCGGGCTCGGGCAGCATCGGCCTCTTCTTGCGGCGACGGCTCGCCGGGATCAGCGACTCCAACTCGGCGACTTCATCTTCGAGCTGGCGCATGCGCGAACGATCGCGCGCCGACTGACGCCGGGTTTCCGCGTCGGCCGCCAAGAAGCTCTCGCGCTCCGCTTCAAGCTCATGCAGCCGGTGCTGCAGTTCCTTGTCATCACGCAATACCGGAGTCGTGCTGGCCAGCTTCTTCGCGTCGTGCGTCGCCCGCCGCTCGTGTGCGAGCTCTTCTTGAGTGCCCGACAGTTGCCGCTCGAGATCCGCCTCACGGGCACGCGCTCTCGCCTGGCTCTCGCGGGCGCGTTCAAGCTCGCCGCGTAGGCGAGTGACATCGGCCTCACGCAGTGCCAATAGTGCTCGGGCTTCGGTAACGGCTTCGTGGTCGGCCTGCAGCTGCTGCGCTTCGGGTGGTGGTGGCTCGGGCGGCTTGGGTAGCAACAACGCCAGAACATCTTCGAGATGCTTCGCTTCGCGCTGCTCGGCGAGCAAAGGCGCGAGCACCTTCGCCGGGGCGCGCTCGATGCGGAAACCGCCTTTAGGCGACAAGCCGAGCTTCTGCGCGACTTTACGCAATTGCTCAACTGGGGCTAGGTGCAACAAAAGCAGCTCGAGCGGCAACGATCCGTCAGCTTTGAGCACTCGCTCGCTGAGTGCTTTCAGGGTTACTGTCGAGGGGACCACGTCGGCAATCTACCGCGATCGGGCCACCGAACGCGCGCCCAATCCACGGACATGCCGTTCAGCGCGGATAGATTGGGGTCACCGGGTATTCGGTGAACTCGAGAGCGTCCCACTTGCGTTCGATCGCCTCTCGCTCTTCCGGCGTGACCGGGGCGGGATCCTGCCACGAACGATACACCGTCCATTCCACGCCATCGAACGGCGCGCCGACCAACGTGCCGACCTTCCAGAGAACGAACGACGGGAACAGGAAGACCGACAGCGGGTCGCGGGTTTCCTTCGGCTGCGAGCGGTAAACAACGAATGTCACCGGCAGCGAGACGAGGTCGATCGGGACTCCGGCGGCAAATCCGAGCGTGCCGCCGAGGGTCGACGGCAGGCGCGTGAACCACGTGCGACCATGGCGGTCATCGACTAGCTCGCTGGTATAGCGAACGATCGGCGCACATGACCCCAATGCCAGCAAGGCGAAGCATGGCAGCAGGGCAGTTGCCAGCCAGCGGGTGCATCGCCGGGTGTATTGACAGCTGCGTGCCACACCCGACACGGAAGCGAAGCCCTCTTTTAGAGGTCGAGCTACTTCGACCGGGGTTCGCGACGAGCGAACTTCATTTCCTTGATGTACCACGCATCCTCCATCTCCGGTTCCGGGGTCCTTTTGTTGCGCAACCATGCATCCGACGAAACGTTTTGGATGTTGATGTTGCGCAAGCGCCAGACCGACGGGGCTCCCGCCGTACTGCCTCGCGTGGCTCCGGACTCACAGTTGAAGAGCACGGCGTAGATGAAGTCCATCTGGAACGCTCTCTTGTTGCGGGAATCACCCCACTTGATGTCGACCACGTGATCCCAAACCTTCTGCTTGCCGACGGTCGCCTTCTCAGGCTTCGACCTGCCAGGGTTGAAGTCGTTGGCCTTCAGGGTGCCGCTCACCGACATGATCTGGCCCTGGAAGTAGACGCTCGGGTTTTCAATCTCCGTGTTGCGACGGTTTTGAGCGACGACCTCGATCTGCTTCTGCAGCGAACCGATCTCTTCCAGCCAACCACCAGAGCGGTTCGCATCGCGCAGCGACTTCTCGCACGCATTGATGTCCGTATCGAGCTTATTGACCCACCAGCCGCCTGCCGGCAGCAGCAGAACCGACATCAGAATGATCCCCTTGTAGAGATCCATCGTCTTCAAAAAACTCATCGTACTTCCTCCTCGGTGCGAGCCGCAGGAGTTTGGTTCATCGCCAGGTAGTCGCGCCGCGGCTGCTTGGTGTTATCGAGCAAGGCACCGAGGCGAGAGCTCGGACCAAACGGCTGGAACGACTCCCTGATGTCCAAGATGAACGCAATGTGCGCACCGGCAACCTGCCGATCTTTGTAGTCAGCGAACGGCGTTGCAGTGCCGGCAAACGTTGCCTGCTGACCAGCAATCACCGGCTTTTGGAACGGCGAGTCTGGCTTAGAAATTTCCAGCTGGAATGCGCGTTGCACAGTGTTCTGGCGAGCACGGAAATCTTCACCGCGCAGCGCCATCGTGAACGACAACTTGCGGGACTTCATGTCGAGGTCAACCGAGGCGACGAGGTAGCGACCAATCTCTGGCTCGATGCTCTTCAGAACCTCGGCCCAGCGAACCATCACGGCAAGACCCGACTCGAGCGCGACGTCTTCATAGACACCGGACGCCTTTTGCTTCTGAGCAGCGACGATCCGCAGCTTGTCGCGCACCAACCGCACGCGGTTGGCGACTGGAGTCTCCAACAACTCCTTCATCAAGTCCGTATGGGAGTAGATCGTGCTCTTGCCCTTGGTGACGCCAAAGTAGGTCTTGAACCACTTGCCCTGGCACAGCGAATTGAGCTGGCCATGGAAGATGGCGGCATTCGGATGATCCGGGTCGAAGTACGTTTGGCCGATCTCAAGTTCAAGCACCTTGAGCTTGATCGACTTCTGGGTCGCGAACACGAACATCGCCAGTAGCGACACCATGCAGGCGATCGCCAGCGGGAACTTGATGCGATCAAAGCCACCGGTTTGAGCAAGGTCTTCTTGTCGCAGGTTAAAGCCCTCGGGGCCACCCATGCGACCGAGCGCCAAGCCGACGGCAATCGCCAGACCCGGTGAACGCTCGGAAGCCTCGACACCGCCGAGGCCGTGCGACATGTGCGACAGAACGTCGAGCTCTTGCGGCGCGTAGCCGAACACGGCTTCGAGCACTTCGCTGACGCCATTGCCACGCGAAGCGACACCGCTCATCCACACCGAACGAATGCTTGCGGCCATTCCCGATGCAGTCAGGAAGCGCGTCAGTTCGCGCGCCAACCGCTGCAGGTATTTGGTGTTGGCGGCGTCGACTTCGCTGTAGGTGACGAGCTCGTTGGTGGTCGTCGACGCGACCGTCATTTCACCGGCCGCTGCGACGACGTCGCCGTCTGCATGCTCGCCGCCTGCATGCTCGCCGCCTGCATGCTCGCCGCCTTCATGCTCGCCGTCTGCATGCTCGCCGACTTCATCCACGAGCGCCGGCACCGAAGCCATCGATTCGACATGCACGTCGGCGCCGGTGCGCAGACACTCTTCAATCGTCAAACGCGCCTGCTCGGGGTCGAGGTGGTGCGCGCGCGCGATCTGTTCGGCGGCAACAGAATCGCCAAAGCGCAGCACGCGCATCTCGACGAGCTGATCGCCTTCGACCAGGATCACCTTGACGCTGCGTGAGCTGAGGTCGACGACCGCGTGCACGGGCTTAGCCGTGTCCTCTTTATCGTCGTCCATCTCGAACGCACCCGCCCAATCGGCGACGCGCCACAACGCCATCGTGTCGAGGTCGACGCGCTCCGGGTCGATGTTCTGCGCCGACATCGAATGCAGCTGACTGCGCAAGCCGGGCTTCGGAACCGCAGCGACCAGCAACTTGGTGCCGCCATTAGGCAGCGCGCCGAGCTCGTGGAAGTCCACGATCATCTCGTCGACCGAGTGCGTGAAGATCTCCGTCTCGATCTCGGCCTTGACAACCTTCTTGATCGCGTCGACGCCCTTGAACGGCAACTCGATGGTTCGCAGCACAGCTTCGCGGCACGGATGACCGAGCGTAAGTTCGCCCTTCATGCCGCCATCGAGCGCTTCGCGCACGGCGTCCGCAATGATGTCGGGCCGCATTGCGTCGCCACCCAAACCAAGCGCCGCACTGCTCGAACTCAGCAACCGCGTCTTGCGGTAGCTACCGTCGAGCTCGACGACGCTGACCATCCGGTCGCCCGGGTCGATGCCAATACTCCTCACCATGCTGTTACCTGTTCTCTTGATTGCCTACGGAGCCAGAGGCTCCCGGTCTTAGAATTGTTTCGTCGCGGTCGTAGAGGGCACGCTGCTTTTCGTCGAGCACAAATCGAACCCGCTGATCAGCCTTGCGAGAGTTCAACAATCGCTCGGCTCGGATGTCGTCGTGAAGCTGACTTGGGTTCGCGCTTCTCAGAATGTTCAGATCAATGCGGTGATACTCTTCGAAGACCATCACCAGGCGGCGGTGCTGCCCGGCCGAGAGGCCATATTTATCGGTCAGGTAGTGCGCGTCCTCTTGAGGTGTCTCCAGCCGTCTCTCGGCCGCAAACATCTCAGGAAGCACAATGCCCACAACTATGCCGGCGGCGAAGCTTCCCAAGGCCAGCGCCATAATCCAAACCCGAAGAGCAGGGCCGGCAAAAGACACGGTCACTTGCCGCGGCGCGGCGCCTCCATCGACTTCATGATCATGTCATCGAGACGCTGCATCTCAGACTCGACTTCGGTCGGGGTCGCGGCCTCGATCTGGTCGGAGCCGGTCGGGCTGAATAAGCCGGATTGCCAACCGAGGCCCAGCCCCAGCAGCATCGCAGCCGCGATCAGCAAGCGGCGGCACAGCCGCACGGTCGCTGCGGCCATGTCATTCTGCTGCAGCTGCTCGCGGCTCGGCAAGCGGCGCACCTCGGACATCACGCTGGCGGTGAAGCCAGCCGGCGCGCCCGCAGTGGAGCGACTGCCAGCAGCGGCGGCGAAGCCGGCTTGCACCTGCTCCAGCGCCTCGACGCGTTGGCGGAGCTCGTTGTCGGAGAGCATGCGCACGGCAAACGCCGCTGCTTCGCTCTCGGAGAGCTGGCCATCTACGTAGCGCTGCAACTCTTGATCACTCTTGGAAAAGCTCATCGCTTGCCTCCTTTGCCAACGGCTCCAGCCATCGGTAGCAATTCTGGGTGGTTACGGGTCAAGGCGTCCTTGAACCGCTGGCGGGCGCGGAACAGACGGGATTCGACGGTGCCGAGTTGGATCTCCAGAACTTCGGCAATGTCAGTGTAGGAAAGACCTTCGAACTCGCGCAGCACCAAGATGGTGCGGAACTTCTCAGGCAGCGAGTCGACGATCTCTCGGGTCACCGCGGCCAATTCTTGCTGCTCCAACGGTGCCGTTGGGCTCTCCCGATCCTCGTCACCGCGCTCGAACACGCCGGTGTCTTCGACGAGGCGCAGGCGGCGGCTACTGGCGCGCGACAGATGGTCCGTCGCTGCGTTGGCCGTGATCCGGTAGAGCCAGGTGAAGAACTGCGACTCGTGGTTGAACGTGTGCAGCTTGCGGAAGACCTTCAGGAACACTTCCTGGGCGAGGTCTTCGCACTCGATGCTATCACGGCAGTAACGCCCTAACAGTCGAAAGACACGATCCTTATAGCGTTCGACGAGTTCGCCGAATGCCGCTTCACTACCGTCTAGGACGGAAGCGATCAGGTCGCGGTCAGATGTCTCGGGACGTTGCTTCAAGGCGAACACGGGGCCCTTGGAAGGGGACCCGGAGGAGATTCTTCCCGTCAGGATCGTGAATGACGGCACTTCGTGAGAAGTGACCGCGAGAAGCGAACGGATGCCGGACTGGCAAGCTCCCCGATCCCCCCGTGCGACAGGCCATTCGGGACAGATTGCCCTGACGTAAAGCCCCCTGACCTAAAGCCGGGGTGCCTACTCAGAGACTGGGTGCCTACTCAGAGACGGGGTGCCTACTCAGAGACGGGGTGCCTTATTCGGAACCCGGGAGCATATGCCCCATCTTGTCCCGCTTCGTGCCTAAATACTTTTCGTTGTGCTTGTTAGACTTAATGTAAAGCTGCTCCTGGGAGACCAGTTCAAGCCCGTAACCCTCCAGGCCAGCCAGCTTCTTCGGGTTGTTGGTCAGCACCTTCAGGCGGCGCAAGCCGAGGTCATGCAGGATCTGTGCCCCGGTGCCAAACTCGCGCTCGTCAGGCCGGAACCCGAGGTGCACGTTGGCTTCGACCGTATCCATGCCTTCGTCCTGCAGAGCGTAGGCCCGCAGCTTGTTGGCGAGCCCGATGCCGCGGCCTTCCTGGCTGATGTAGAGCACGACCCCACGACCTTCCTTCTGCACCCGCTCCATCGCGGTATGCAGCTGTTCGCCACAATCGCAACGCAGCGAACCAAACGCGTCGCCGGTCAGGCACTGCGAGTGCACGCGAACGAGCACGTCTTCTTTGATCGGAGCAAAGCGCTCGCCATCGCCAACCCGATCGATGCCGACCGTCAACGCCATGTGGGTGCGGTTGTCGACACGGCTGTGGTAGGTGTGGCAATCGAAGTCGCCAAAGCGCGTCGGCATCTTGGCTACGGCAACGCGTTCGATCATGCGCTCGCGACGCCGGCGGTATTCGACCAAGTCGGCGATACAGCCCATCTTGATGTTGCGCTCAGCGGCGAACACCAGGAGTTCGGGCACGCGGGCCATCTCACCGTCTGGCTTGGTGATCTCGCAAATAACGCCAGCGGGGGTCAAACCGGCCAACCGGCACAGATCGACAATGCCTTCGGTCTGACCGGTGCGAACCAACGTGCCACCCTCCGCCGCGCGCAGCGGGAAGATGTGGCCCGGTCGCGCTAGGTCCGACGGCTTGGCATCTGGGTTGACCGCAGCGAGAATCGTCGTCGCACGGTCTTTGGCCGAGATGCCGGTCGTCACGCCCTCGGTCGCCTCGATGCTGACCGTAAAGGCCGTGCCGAACTGCGAACTGTTCTGCGCCACCATCATCGGCAGTTCCAATTGGTCGCAGATCTTACTGTCCAGAGCGAGGCAGATCAGCCCACAGGCCTCACGCGCCATCTGGGCAACCAACTCAGGGGAAGCGAACTCAGCTGCGAAGCATAGATCCCCTTCGTTCTCACGATCGGGGTCATCGACCAGCACGATTGGCCGGCCGGCTTTGAGTTCTTCAAGCAGTTCAGGGATAGGTGCAAACGTCTCTGTCACGCTGGCCACCATAGGCCGGAATCGCCTAGGAACTAGCGTAGGGAACCGCGCAGGCAGCAAATGTGCGGCCCGCAAACACAACCCAGCCATAACAACGCGACCACTGCAAGCGCTTCCGTCGCCCCCAAACCGCATCGATATGGGGCCAGGCACAGAAACAACGCATTCGCGCCGCCTGCGGCCGAATGCGTTGTTTCTGTGCCTGGCGCCGTACCACCGGATTCATGGCATGGTGGGCAGGCTGCGCGAGAAGCTTGCCCAGCTGACAGACAGTAGCCATGATGCTGATATGCCTGAATTGCTGGTCACGCGTGAGCAGGCGACCACGTTCCTCACGATGCAGCGACCTGACCGCCTCAATGCGGTCACCCAGCAGTTGTACGAAGAACTGATCGCGAGCCTCGCCGATGCGAGCGCCGACGCGAGTGTGCGCGCCGTAGTCCTGACCGGCGCCGGCCGGGCGTTCTGCGTTGGTGCAGACCTCAAGAATCACGACAAAGGTGCACCCAACGACGCCGAGCGACGGCGCTACGCGCAGTTCGGACAGGATGCGGCCGAAGCGATCATGCGCTGCGACAAGCCAGTGATCGCGGCAATCAACGGCCACGCGATCGGCGCCGGCCTCGAAATGGCGCTGGCGTGCGACCTCTCGGTCGTAGCCGTTGATGCCAAACTGCGATTCCCCGAGCTCGGTCTCGGAACGTTCGTCGGCGGTGGCACGACCATCACGTTGCTTGAGCGCGTTGGCATGACGAAAGCCAAGGAGCTGCTGCTGCTCGGTCGCTTCTTCTCCGGTCGCGACGCGCACGCGTGGGGCATCTGCAATGAGAGCGCGCTCGGCGACGAAGTCATGGCACAAGCCAAAGCCATGGCAGTAGAAGTAGCCAACATGGCGCCACGCTCCGTCGCGTTCGCCAAGCGACTGCTCCTACAAGCACGAGAGCAAACATTGACGCAAGCGCTCGCGGCGGAAGCCGACGCGCTTGCAGCCTGTATGGGCAGCAAAGATTGGCAAGAAGGCATCGACGCATTTCGTGACAAACGACCCCCAAACTTCACCGGCAACTGAGGCGCCCAGCGCACTCCACCGGATCTTTCAACCGCGCGGCGTCGCCATCATCGGCGCATCGAACAATCCTCAGAAGCGCGGCTACCAAGCCATCGCCTCGCTGCTCCAGGCTTCCTTTTCTGGCGGCATTTACCCGGTCAATCCCAAGGGTGGTGACATCCGTGGCGTTGCGGTCTCGAAGTCCGTTGCCGAGATCGAAGGCGACGTCGACCTCGCGCTGATATGCACGCCCGCCAACACGGTGCCCGACGTCTTGGCCGAGTGCGCCGAACGCGGCATCGCCGGTGCAGTCGTTCTAGCGCTCGGGTTTCGCGAGATTGGTGCCCAAGGCGAAGCTCTTGAGAAGAGGGTGCACGAGGTCATTGAGCGCACCGGTATCCGGGTCATCGGCCCAAACACATCGGGCATCCTAGACCCGCATCGCGGCCTCAATCTAATTGGCGTCCCCGACGTCCCAGCTGGTCGCGTCGCCCTGCTATCGCAATCAGGCAACGTATCGCTGCAGTTCATGATCGAGTCCATGCGCCGCTCGCGTATCGGCTTCTCAATGGTCATCGGGGTCGGCAATGAGATCGACCTTCGCTTCGATGAGTATCTCGACTACCTCGGCGACGACCCCAACACGACCGCGATCGCGATGTATGTCGAAGGCTTCCGCGATGGTAGGAAGTTCCTAGCGGCTGCCGAACGTGCCTCGGCCAAAAAGCCGGTCATTCTACTGAAGGGCGGAGCAACCATGCGTGGGCGAGCTGCCGCGCGCTCGCACACCGGAGCCCTGGCAGGTTCGTATCCGGTATTCCGCGCGGGCCTGCGCCGTGCCGGCGTCGTGCACGTGCGCCGTTCCGACGAACTGTTTCATGTGGCTGAGACGCTGGCATCCCAACCGGCGCGCGGTGGCTATCGCGGCATCGCGGTCATCACCGACGGCGGTGGCCACGGCACGCTGGCAGCCGATGCGATTAAGAGTCATCAAGTCGACCTGACCGAGCTCTCGTCCATCACCACGAACCGACTCAACGAACTGATCGGTGAAGGCGCCAAGAACCCAGTCGACCTCGCCGGCATGGCCGATGCGGACCCGATGGTCTTTGCCAGCTGCGCCGACGCCATCATGAGCGACGACCAGATCGGCACGGTATTGATCGTCGGCTTGTTCGGTGGCTACCACCGCAGGTTTGCCGCAGATCTGCTCGCCCGCGAAGTTGCGGCCGCGCAAGCGCTGATCGAAAGCGCGCGCAAGCACAACCGAGCGCTGATCGTGCACAGCCTCTATGCCGACACCCCGAGCGAACCGCTGGACACACTGCGCACTGCGGGCGTGCCAGTCATCCGCTCGCTAGAAGTTGCCTGCCGCTGCGCCGCCGCTTGCCACCAACGCGGCGCTCTCCTGAGTGAGAACCGCGGCACACCACCACCGGTGTCCCCCAACAAGTGGGCAGGAATCTCGACGGTTCGCGACCAAGCGCGCACCGTGCTACTGGAAACCGAAGCACGAGAACTCGTCTCTGGTTACGGACTCAAAGTCGTGCCCGCCACGCTCTGCACAACCGCCGAAGAGACCGAGGCTGCCGTTGCCAAGTGCGGTGGCGAAGCAGTCGTCAAGATCGTCGCGGGCGCCGTCACGCACAAGACCGACGCGGGCGGCGTCAAGCTCGGCGTCACCACGGCAGAAGCACAAGCCGCCTTCGACGCCATCGGAACGAGCGTTCGCGGCTACTGCGCCACACGCGGCCAACAACCTGACATCCGCGGCGTCTTGGTCGCCCCGATGCTGCCCAAGCCCATCGTCGAATTGATCGTAGGCTACAAGCGAGACCCGCAGTATGGCGGCGTCTTGATCGTCGGCTTGGGCGGCGTCGCCGTCGAAGTCTTGAAAGATGTCTCGATGCGCTTGCTACCAGTGACGCGCGCCGACGTTCGATCCATGCTCTCAGAGATCAAGGGCGCGCGACTGCTGCGCGGACACCGCGGCGCCAAGCGCGTCGACCGCGACGCACTGGTCGACGCAGTGCTCGCAGTCGCTGAATGCGTGCGCAGCAACGGCGAGATCATCGAACTCGAAGCCAACCCGGTGTTCGCCTACGAACACGGCTGCGTCGCAGTCGACGTCCGCGCGATGCTCTAGGGCAACTGCGCCAATCAGCGGTACGGTGCCAGGCACCGTACCGCTGGCACCGTACTGCTGGATTCAGGCGGAGGCACTGAGATGCTGATAGCGAATGAGCCGACGATCGAGCGCGAACAGTCGACGATGCCTACTGCCAGTTCATGCGAAGCGTACGCGCGACATGGTCGACAATCGACTTCGGCACACCAACCTCTTTCGCCAACGTCGGCCACTCCGAGAAGGCCGCCACCACCTGCTCCAAGATCAGTTTCTCGCGACCGCGCGGCAGACCGGCGTAGTCGGCCAAGTACTTCAGGTCAGCAAGAGTGAAGTCACTCGTCTTACCGTTGAGACTCAACTGATGCTTGCTGGTGAACTCGCTGCCTTCGGCGTGGCATAGATCGTAAGCCGGCGACAGATCCCATTGGCCCTGCCGGTCCATCATGAAGGCGAAGTTCTTCACGTGGTCGTCCTGATTGCAGCCGACCAAGTTGAACATCACGCGACGGAACTGCTGGTCCATTGACACCTGCGGCACACCGAGCTGCTTCATGGTCATGAACAACTGCTCGTAGGAGTACGCACCGCTCTCGAAGTAGTCGAAGTGCGCCACCGCGGCGAACGTCTGCATGAACTTCTTGGCGCCATCCGGCTCGCGATCAAACCGCCGCGTCATGAAGTGGCTGCGGCCGTTCTCGCGCAGCAAGCTGCATTCGGTCATCTCGATGCCGCAGTGCTTCGCGACTTGCGAGTAGCTGTATTCGAGCAAGCCATACCCGGCCGGATCGGCAACACCCCAGTCACCGCTAAACTTGACGCCGTCAAACTTGATCAACCAGTGCTCAAAGCCCTTAGGCAGCTGCGTCTGACCAGAACGCACTTCTTTGGATTCCGGATCGAACGCAATCACGGCCTTGGCGCGAGCACCACCGGCCGACGTGCCAACACTGAGAATGTCGAGCATCGCCTGCTCACCAAGATCACCAGTGAGCTCCGTGTGCAGCGCCTCCTTGTTGGCGAACGCCATCGACGCCAACTCAACGAGCTGCTGCACTTCGAGCGGGCGATCCACAAGCGCGGAGACACTGCTCGCCGGTTCGAACTCGAATGCGCCCATGCCGCGGCTGCCGGTGTAGCAAAGACGATCGACCGCGTGGAACTGCTCGCGCGTGCGACCAGTGCGCGCCAACCAGACATCGATCAGCCGATTGCCATACCGGTCCGGCAAACTGTCGGCGAGCAAACCTGGCAAGCCATGGAACGAGCGAGGTTGCAGGTCCTGAAACTGGAAGATGCGACCCGCCGTGCTCGGCATCATCAACGGCGCCAACTCGATGCCGGACGCGACGAAGTCTGGATCGTATTCGAAGCGGGCAAAGCGCTCGCCTTGGTCCATCGACACGTAGCCGATCACTGTGCCCCACAACTTGACGGTGGCAGTGGTCACGGCCGCTCATCCCCCCACGAGAAGCCGGTGCCGCCACCCTTGCCGCGCCGGGTCGACGCACGACCGGCCTTCACCTCGGCCATCGGCGAACGGAAGTTCTCGGGCAGCAGAGAATCGATCGACGACTCCATCTGCAGTGCCTTGAGGATCCGGATCCAAGAACCGAGCTTGCTGTCGTTGCCATCCTCGATCCGACGCAGGGTCGCCACGCCAATGCCGGCCATCTGCGCGAGAGCCTCCTGCGAGTAACCCTGCTGCTTGCGAATGCAGGTGAGTCGCTCACCGAGTTCGGAGAGAACGGTGGTGCTAGGTGTTAGCTGGTCGATCTTCATGGTTGATCACTTATGATCATTTTAGTCTTATATCGGCCACAATACGATCTCTTATGATCATATTTATGGCTCCACCAGGGAAACGACTTGGTGCCCAACCGCGCAGGACACATCGATCACAAACGATCATAATCGGCTGTCCAAACCAACAAAGCAATCACAAGTGATCGCAATCGACCCCAACCCAACCCCCTAGAACCCCCATATCTCCACCGATAGCTGGCGAAGAAGCCCACACCCCCAACTTGAGTGACGGAATGTGCAGCAGTTGCGCACTTTATCAGATCATCCGGTGCTGCCGAATACCCGCTGTTACCGACACCACAAGTGCTTGCTAGAGCACAGGTTGCTTTTTGCTTCAGAGCGATTTGAGCGATTCCCGAAGCCCTTGCATGGCAGGAGTTTCTGCCATGCAACAGGGAAGAAGAGCAACAGGGATGAAGCGCACACTCATTGAGGTGTTCTGTGGCCTCGCGGCCTTGGTTCTGATGGTTTCGTTCCATCACCAAATCGCACGCCTGGAAGTCCAACAAACCGACGTCAGCGCCTTAGAACGAAAGTTCGACGACGCGGTCGCCAACCAATCAGATGGCTCGGAGCTGGAGGCGCTTCGCACCCAGATCCTGGACCAGACCGAAGCCCGCATGCAGTCGCTCGAGCGACAACTGCAGGTGGCAGCCACTGGTTCTGATCAGGCCAAGGTGATCGCCAGCGAACTCGAGCGAGCTCAGCGCGACGTAAAGACGTTCCGCAGCGAGATGTCGTCCGACTTCGAGCGCACCAAGGCACTCGTCGACGCCTACATCAGCGAGGTTCGAGCCAAGGAGCAGAACGCCGCGATGAGGATGTCCGAGACGCAGGGGCAGATCGCGACGCTCGCCAGCAAGATCTATCAGGACAAGGATGAACTGACGGACAAGATGCTGCTGCCGACGGTGCAACTCAACGGTGACGACACCGTTGGCTCTGGCACGATCGTATTCTCGGGTCCGAACAAGAAGAACCGCAACAAGATCGAGACCTACGTGCTGACGTCCTACCACGTCGTGCGCAACATCCTCGCCGACACGCCGCGCGCCAACAAGACGGGCTTCGACGTCACGGTCTACTTGGCAGATGAGAACCTGATCGTGAAGGGTCGCATGGTCGCCAGCGAGCCCAAGATCGACGCCGCCCTAGTGCAGCTCGAAACCGAACGCCTACTGCCGAACGTAGCCAACGTGCTGCCGCGCAACGAAACCAACCAGGTCAAGGTCTGGGACCAAGTCTGCGCGGTCGGCTGCCCGCTCGGCAACGATCCGGTGCCGAGCAAGGGTGAAGTCAGCTCACTCAACAACATGCTCAACGGCGCGAACTACTGGATGGTCAACGCACCGACCTACTTCGGCAACTCGGGCGGCGGCATCTACCGCTCCGACACCCGCCAACTGATCGGCGTGTTCTCGAAGATCTACACGCATGGCAAGGGTCAGCCTGTAGTCGTGCCGCACATGGGCCTGTGCACGCCGATGGACCTGGTCTACGAGTGGCTGACTGAAGCCAAGATGGATCACCTGCTGAAGAGCAGCTCGATCAATCGCATCGACCTGCGCCAGATGGCGGCTCCTGCGGGTCGCTGAGCAGCAATTGGGATCGGCTTGCCGCCGCTGCACGCGGGGCTCAAGCCGACAACAGCGGCGCCACCACAACGCGCCGATCGCTGCCCGGCGAAACGCCGAACTCACACTTGAAGGCTCGGCAGATGGCGGCTTCCGAGAGGTAGCCGAAGCGTTCGGCAACGATCCCAATCGCATCGTCGACCTCACGCAGCGCCATACGAGCAAGCTGCAATCGCCAACGCGTGAGATAGCGCATCGCTGGTTCGCCAACGACTTCGGTGAAGCGCGCCGCGAACGCCGCGGCAACGTGGCGCCGCTACCGCTTGCAGCGGGGCCGATGGAACGCCGTGCGAACCGTGGTGCTCGCGCTAGCCACTACCGGCTTCGTGCTAGCGCGGCGAGAAACGATCCTGCAACACACGCCTGATCCGCCAACCCCTACGCTCGGATGACAATCGGATCCTCATCGACTTCGAGCGTGTCCAAGACGCATCTCGCGACTGGCCCCTCAACCACGAACGTGCTAGCAAGGAGCAGGCCTACCAAGAGATCGGCGCCGCAGGCCTCCGTCACGGCGCGAGCATCCCCAGCCTGCGCGCGAACCACCTGGTCCAATTCGAGAAGTCATGAGTTCGAGCAAGAACCGATTCGGCCTCTGGACGCTGAGCTTCCTAGTCGTCGCCAACATGGTGGGCGCCGGGGTATTCACGACCTCTGGCTTCACCCTCGCAGCCCTCGGGACTCCCGAACGAGTGATCGCTGCCTGGGCGGTTGGCGGCGTCATCGCCATCTGCGGAGCGATTGCCTACGGGCAGCTGGTGCGAGCGATGCCGGAGTCCGGTGGCGAGTATCTGTTTCTGTCACGCGCCGCTCACCCACTGCTGGGTTTCGTCGGTGGCTGGGTGTCCTTGATCGCAGGCTTCACGGGGGCCATCGCCTTCGCCGCCACCGCCTTCGAAAACTACCTCGTCCTGCCGTCATGGCTACCGACGGACAGTGTCGCGATCGCCCTCGTGGTCGCCGCCGGACTGCTGCACGGGTTTGGCCCTCGCTGTGGTGCCTCACTCCAAAACGTCGCGGTCGTGCTGAAGCTTAGCTTGCTCACCGTGTTCGTCGGACTCGCAGTTCGCACCGACTTCCAGGGAACCCCGATGGAGTCGGCTGGCCCCTTCAATCTGAGCGCCTTTGCGCAGCAGCTTGTGTGGATCTCGCTGAGCTACTCAGGCTTCAACGCAGCCGTGTATGTCGCCGGTGAAAGCGTGCGACGTCAAATCCCAAAGGCGTTGCTGCTGGGAACTGCCGCCACCACCGCGCTCTACCTCGCCCTGAACACCGTCTTCGTCTACGGCCCTCCGGCCGCCTCGGTCGCCGGCCAAGCCGATGTCGCCGCGATTGCAGCTGAGAGCGTCGGCGGCACGGGCCTAGCAACCTTCGTTCGCATCATCATCGCCGTGGCCTTGGCGACCTCGGTGTCGAGCCTGCTGATGGCCGGCCCGCGGGTGGCGACGAAGATGGCCGAAGACGGCTTTCTCCCCCGGGCATTGAAGCTCAAGAGCGGTCGACCGGGCTACGCGGTCGGGGCACTGGTGATCGCGTCGGTGGTGATCATCCTGGTGTCAGAACTCGAGAGCCTGCTCGGCTACCTGGGCGTGACGCTATCCGTGTGCGCGGCCATGACTGTGGGTTGCCTGTTCTTGCCAAAGCTGCGGGGCACGCCATCGAGCATGATTGCGCCGGGGCTATTCGTCGCTGCCACGCTGACCTCGGCGACCCTGCTGATTTATAGAGAGCCGGAGCAAGGCTTTGCCGTGCTTCTGACCTTCGCGGTCGGCGCAGTGGCCTACTGGCTCACTCGCACTCGCCGGTAGATCGCCGCCGCTAGGAAGAGCGACTTCTAAGAGTTCCAGCTTGCTGGCAATCGTCACGGCATCGAGTGCCTTAGTGCTCGGCACAACTGCTCAATTCAACTGCTCAGCACAACTGCCTGATAGCGTCTGCAGCGACGGGTCTCCGGGCGAACACGGCGAGCATAGCTACGTGGATCAGCGCCGACGAAGCAGCACACCCTTGCCGTCGCTGCAGATGCCCGCAACGATCGTCTGCCTCCGCCCTACCTCGCTGGAATCCCCATGCATAAAAACTGCGCGACCGTTCTTGTCTCACTGCTTGCGGCAGCAACTCTCCCAGTGATGTCCGCCTCGGCTCAAAAGATGCCGCAGAGTGATGTCATTGACATACCAGCCATCGCACCCGGCCTCTGTGTCAGCAACGTCTTCCAGACCAACATGGTCTTGCAGCGCGACAAACCCATCGCCGTATGGGGATGGGCAACTCCCGGCGAGCGCGTGACGGTCTCGTTTGGCGGTAGCGAACAAGCGGCCAACGCGGGCGACGATCGAACCTGGAAGGTCGTGCTTCCGGCGATGCCAGCGAATGCAAATCCGCAGCGTATGACGGTCGCGGGCAGCAGCGCATCGCATGCTCTCGAGAACATCTTGCTAGGCGACGTCTGGGTGCTCGGCGGCCAGAGCAACATGGAGTTCGAACTCGCTAAGGTTGAAAACGGCGCGCTCGAAATCGTCTCGGCCAACTTCCCGCAGATCCGCATCCTTACCGTGCCGTTCGCTGAGGGCCCAGAAGTGTGCCGCGGGTTTCCTCGCTTGCACGAATGGAGCGCTTGGTTTGGTCGCCACTTCCGTAAAGGTGACTGGGACGTCTGCACCCCCAAGGTCGCGCGCGAACTGTCGGCGATTGGCTACGCATTTGCTCGCCGCGTGCACAAGGCGAGCAACGTGCCGATTGGAGTTGTCGACGCCTCGCGCGGCGGCTCCGCTGTCGAGACGTGGCTGCCAACCGCACAGTTGCGTGCGATGGACGACGAGCACGTTCGCAGCAAGCTCGCCGATTGGCAGCGGCGCGTTGACGAATGGGACTCTGCGAAGGATCTAGAACAACGTGTCAAGAGCAACAGCGAATGGGTCGCGCGTCAAACGAAGGCCGGCAAGCCGGTACCCGAAGACCGCCTGAAGGACCCGAGCGATCTACTCCCAGGGCCGATCGCAGACTTCAATCACCCCGGCCACTGCTACGCCGGAATGATTGCGCCGCTCATCGGCATGGCCGTCAAAGGCGTCATCTTCCACCAGGGCTACAACAACACGTTCGACGGCATGCCTGGGATTGCGATGTATCGTGCGGTGTTGCCCGAGATGATTCGCGCCTGGCGCGAGGCCTTCGGCGATTCGGAGATGCCGTTTGGCATCCTATCGCTGTGCACGGATGGCTACCCGCAGACCGATGCCGACTACGTCGAGAAGATGTTCAACACAGGCATCTACGTCCGTGCCGTTCAGTATCAAACGTTCTTGGACATGTGGCAGAGCGGCGACAAAAACGTCGGCTTCGCAAGCACCTACGATTTACGTCGTCGCTGGTATCACCCTCAAGTCAAAGTGCCCGCGGGCGAACGAATGGCGCGTTGGGCGTTGGCGACCCAATACGGCTTTGCACGCGAGCTGCGTTGGCAGCCGCCGCTGCGGCTCGCGACCGAAGTTCGCGATGGCACTCTCGTGCTGCGATTCGATTCCGAGGTCAACGACCCTGAAGATGGCGCCATCGTTGGCTTCGCCATCGCCGGTGAAGACCGCCGCTTCCAGCCGGCGACCGCTGTGCACCTTCAAGTCGGCAAGGACAACCGCGGCAAGCCACGCTTTGACCGCAAGCAGCTGGTCTTGAGCAGCCCGCTCGTCGCTGCGCCAACGCATTTCCGCTACGCCTGGGGCCGCAACCCGCTCGCGAACCTACAGGCTACGAGCAACTTGGACCTACCGCTCGCGACCCAGCGCAGCGATGACTGGAGCATGGCCGCGGTGCCGCTCAACATCCTCAAAGAAGAGGTCGAGGGCAAGATGACTCGCGCCCAGAGCAACCGCATCCTCAAGGCACTGCGGAGCGAGGACCTGCGACGCAGGCTCGACGAAGCGCAGCGCTACGTTGAGGAACACAAGCCGCGCTAGCGAGCGAGCACCTTGTCAAAAAAGCGGAACACATCCGCGAGTGCCAACTGAACGATCGCCAAGTGCTCGACTTCGGCATACTCGCGGAAGTCGCTCGAGGCACCTGCAGCTTCCAGGGCGCGGTGCAAGCCATTGGCGCCAGCGCGTGCGAAGTCCTTGGTGCCAACGCCGACAAAGAAGCGCAACTTCTTCAGTCCTTCGCTGCGACGAACCTGGCCACCGCCACCCAACGCGGCAACGGCTTGGTAGCGTTCCGGCGCACGCACTGCGTTTGCGATGGCCTGCATGGCACCCATCGAATGACCAACCATAAGCACGCGCTTGGTATCGATCGGGAATCGCTGCGCCAACGCATCGACCAGCGCCGCGCAATCAAGTGACCCGAGCGTCAACCGCGGCGCCACTACGAGCCACGTTCGCTCAGCGCTAAGATCGACCACGCGCCCATCGCCATAGCCGTCAAAGAACAGGTTCTCGCTACCTCCAGCGCCATGCAGGGCGACCACTAGAGGCGCCTTGTCCACCACCTTGGGAACGAACAGCCGCACCGAGGCCGTGCGCTTGCCAACTGGGATGCGTAGTCGAAATGAACCAGGGCGATGACCGCCGTAGAACGAACTGGCTTGGGGCCCCGATAGCCATGCAGACAACGCTTCGGCCTCTTTAAGGATCTTGTCGCCAGGCAAGATGGTCTCCGCCGCACGACGACGCTGCAGACCCTTCAGCATCTTAACTAACGACGGCAACGTCTTGGATTCGATCGTGGCAGGGTCCTGAGCCTTGGCCAGATTTTGCGCGTTGGCCAAGCCGGCCATCCTGTCGGCAAGGTTCGCAACCACCGACAATGCCTGCTCGCGTTCGAGCAACACCTGCTCGCCTTGCACGAGCGACCACTTCAGCATGTGGTCGCCAGCCGGCACGCCAACCAACGGGATCGAAATGGTCTGTGGCAGCTCATCCAGAGGGATCACCGTTGCCTCGGCGACGCCAGGCACACGAACAACAAGCGACCACCCAACTGGCTCGAAGTCCACGTCCTCGATGCGGTAGGCAACGCTCAGCTTGCCTTCAACCATAGCATCTCCGACCGCAACGAGACGGGCCTGCAGCTGCCATTGAAGACTGTGCGCGTATTGCTCCGCTACCGACCAGCCGCCGCCGGCCAACGCACAGTCTGCGTCACCGATAGCCTTAGCCACGGCCATGGTGTCGAGGCGGAAGAACGCTTGCACAGCGCGATCTAGAGCAGCAAAGGCTGCGACCCGGCGCGCTTCGTCCGTGACTGAATCCAACCGCCGCTCAAACGCCCGCAGCCGCAAACCAAGTTCGTAGCGCTCCACCTGGGCGGTAAGGCAACCAGTCGCAACGCAAGCAGCCAACAGGAAGCACCAGACCTTGCAAACCAAACGGAATCGCATAGCCATCATTCAAACACACCCCGATCTGGGCGCGGTGCCCCGCCGGAAAAACACATCCATGACACACTGATCCATGACACACTGGGCTCGCGACCGAACGGCCAGAAGTGACTTAACAACCCACGGCATCGTGCCCGCATCGGAAACAGTCGAAGCGCACACAGTCGAAGCGCACACCGACTACGCCGCTACGATCTAAACTAACGAGCCCCATCACTGAGCCAACTCCACGCGCACTGAGCCGGGCCGCTTGAACTCCAACATGAAACCGCAATCACGCGTTCTGATAGCAGGCTGTGGCTACGTCGGATGTGCCGCCGCCGAGCAATTGCGTAGCCAAGGCCACCAGGTTTTTGGTGCCCGCCGCGACACCACCCAATTGCCCCCAGGGATCGAACCGGTCGCCATCGACCTCTTGGGAGGCAACTACGACGCTGTGCCGCCCGAACTCGATGCCGTGGTCTGGGCGCTCTCCCCCTCATCTAGTGAGGCTGGTTACCGCGCGGCCTACGTCGACGGCCCGGCAGCACTACTGCATCACCTCCACCAACGAGGCGACCCCATTGCACGCGCCGTGTTGGTCGCCAGCACAAGCGTCTGGCATTGTGAAGACGGCAGCGAGGTCGACGAGCAAAGCCCGACCACTCCGAGTAACTTCCGCGGCGACCACATCCTCGCGGGAGAACGGGCGTTCGACGACAGCCCGTTCCCTTCGACCAGCCTGCGACTCGCAGGCATATACGGCCCCGGAAGAACGAGCATGCTCGATCGCATCGCTACCGGCCAAGCCGCGCCCCCCGAGCACGCAGTCTACGGCAACCGCATCTGGCGAGACGATGCCGCGCGAGCCATCACCCACATCTTGACGTTGACGGATGCGGGGCCGATCTACGCGGTCGCCGACGATGACCCCGCCGATCTGCGACACGTCTACGCCTGGCTTGCGGAGCAGTTGGGAGTCGATCTTCCACCGGCAACCAAGACGTTCCACAGACGAAGCGGCAGCAAGCGCATTCGCAATCACCTGCTGCGCGCCAGCGGCTGGAGTCCATCGGTGCCGGACTTCCGAACTGGCTATGCCCAGCTGCTCGCACAACGATAGCCGCGCAACGAACATTTGGATCGAGACCCTTCGTGAAGGCAGCCGAGCCGCTCATTCCGAGTGGCTATCGGCTGCAAGCTACGTGCATCAGAGGTTCGCTGCCTACGTCGGCGAGTCATGGGCGTCGCTGGCAAGACGCCGTAACGACGGCATTACTCAAACGTCGGCGTCTTAACCATCGGCGGCCAATTATCGGGCGCCCAAATATCAGGTGCGAGGCACAGCAACGCCGCGAACGGCATCAAAGGCCG